>JBDSEG010000063.1:0-21280 GCA_039920165.1 Burkholderiaceae bacterium | reverse complement strand
CGAAGACGCCGAGCGGCACCCGCATGCGACCGACCTGGATGCCGCTCGGGCGGCTGCGCAGCTGGGTGATCTCGCCGATCGGGTCGGGCATGGCGGCGATCTGCTCGCAACCCTCCGCGACGGTTTCGATCGTCGCCGCGTCGAGCTTTAGGCGGTCGACCAGCGGCGCGGCCAGGCCGGCGGCCTGCGCAGCTTCGATATCCTGGCGGTTCGCCTGCGCGAGCGCGGCCGGCGCCTCGCGCAACCGACGCGCCAGCGCGCGCAGCGCCGCGTCCTTGGCCGCGCCCGGCGCGGCCGCCATGAGGCGGCTTGCCGCACGCGCCGCGACGCCCAGGTGCGCGACGTGGGCCTGCAGGTCGATCGCGGTCATGCGGCCCGCGCGGGTTCAGCGGTAGCTGAACGAAAGGTCGCCCACGCCATCGACATGGCCTTCGAGCTTGTCGCCGGCCTTGACCGCGCCGACGCCGGCCGGGGTGCCCGAGAAGATCAGGTCACCGGGCTGCAGCGTGATCAGGTTCGACAGGTAGGCGATCTGCTCCGGAACTGACCAGATCTGCATCGCCAGGTCGCCGGTCTGCTTGACCGCGCCGTTGACCTTGACCCAGATCGTGCCCTTGGCGGGGTGGCCGATCTGCGAGGCCGGCTTGAGCGCCGAGACCGGGGCCGACTCGTCGAAGCTCTTGCCCATCTCCCACGGGCGGCCCAGCTTCTTGGCCTCGCCCTGGATGTCGCGCCGGGTCATGTCGAGGCCGACGCCGTAGCCCCAGACGTGCTCGAGCGCCTTCTCGGCCGGGATGTTCTTGCCGCCCTTGCCGATCGCGACCACCAGTTCGATCTCGTGGTGGACGTCCTGGGTGCCGACCGGGAAGCCGACCGTCGAATTGTTCTCGACCACAGAATTGGCGGCCTTCATGAAAAAGAACGGCGGCTCGCGGTCGGGGTCGTGGCCCATCTCGCGCGCGTGGTCGGCGTAGTTGCGGCCGACGCAGTAGATGCGACCGACCGGAAAGCGCTGGGCGCTGCCCTCGACGGCGAGGGAGGGCCGGGCGCCGATGTCGATGACGAAGTTGTCCATAAGGGTGTCCTTGGGTCGGGTGGGAGTGTGTCAGTCGAGCTTGATGCCGATCGACTTCGTGACCTTCACGTAGCGGTCGACCTCGCCCTTGAGCATGCTGGTGAACTGCTCTGGCGAACTGCTTCCCAGCGGCTCGGCGCCGTTCGCATCCATCTGCGCTTTGAAATCGGGCGTGGCGACGATCTCGGTGAGCGCCTTGTACAGCTTGTCGACAATCGGCTTCGGGGTATTGGCCGGCGCCAGCACGCCGAGCCACAGCGCCGCCTCGAAGCCTGGGTAGCCCTGCTCGGCGACGGTCGGCACATCGGGCAGCGCCGGTGAACGCTTGAGGGTGCCGACCGCGATCGGCCGCACCTTGCCGGCCTTGGTGTTCTGCAGCAACGCCGGCATCGAGCCGAAGACCGCCTGCACCTCGCCGCCGAGGATCGCCACGTCGGCAGGTGCATTGCCCTTGTACGGGATGTGAAGCAGGTCGATCTTCGCGGTGTCTTTCAGCATCTCCATCGCCAGGTGGGTGGCGGTGCCGTTGCCGGCGGAGGCGTAGTTCATCTTGCCGCCCTGCGCCTTGGCGAGTGCAACGAACTCGGCCAGCGTCTTTGCCTTCACGTCCGGGTTCACGACGAGCAGGTAGGGCGTGATCGCGACCAGCGAGATCGGCGTGAAATCGGTGACCGGGTTGTACGGCAGCTTGGAGTAGGCGCCGGCCGCGATCGCGTGGGTGCTGGTGGTGCCGAGCGTGAGCGTGTAGCCGTCCGGCGCGGCCTTGGCGGTGGCGTCGGCGCCGAGCGTGCCGCCGGCCCCGGCCTTGTTGTCGACGATCACGTTCTGGCCCAGCTTCTCGCCGAGCTTTTGCGCCACGATGCGCGCCACGATATCGGTCGAGCCGCCGGGCGCGAAGCCGACGATGAGCTTGATCGGCCGGTTCGGATAGTCGGCCGCGGCCGACTGCGCGAACGCGGCGCCGCTGTAGACGGTGGCGCCAGCGGCGATGGCTGCGGCGATCACGGTGCGTCTGGAATGCATGAAAACTCCGGTGGGTGGCTTATTTTGCGAACAGTTGCGAGATATCGGCGAAAGCCTTGAACTCGAGCGCATTGCCCGAAGGATCGAGGAAGAACATCGTGGCCTGTTCGCCCACTTCGCCCTCGAAGCGCACGTGCGGCTCGATCACGAAACGCGTTCCGTGCGCCTGCAGCTTGGCCGCGAGCCGCTGCCAGTCGGCCATCTGCAGCACGACGCCGAAGTGGCGCACCGGCACCGCATCGCCGTCGACGTCGTTGACGCTCGCATCGCGGCATTCGTCGGGCGCGAGGTGGGCGACGATCTGGTGCCCCATCAGATCGAAATCGACCCAGTCGGGAGCGCTGCGGCCTTCCGGGCAGCCGAGCAGATCGCCGTAGAAGGCGCGCGCGGCCTTGAGATCGTGAACGGGAAAGGCGAGGTGGAACGGGTTCATGCCACGGCCTCCAGAGTGCGACGGGCACCGCCGGCCCAGCCGTCGGCCGCGAGTGCATCGAGCACTGCGCCGCGCGCTTTCACTTCGAGCGGCAGCAGCGGCGCACGCACATTCGCCCACGACGCCGCGCCGTGCAGTTGCGCGAGCGCGGCCTTGATCGCCGGGATCACCGGATAGCCCTCGACGATGCGGCGGCGCCTTGTGATGGCCTGCTGCAGGTCGGGCGCATCGGCCTCCTCGCTGCGCGCATGCACGTGTGAGATGGCGCGGATATTCAGGTTGCCGGTGGCGGTGATGCAGCCCGCGCCGCCCGCGCGCAGGGTATCGAGAAGGAAACTCTCCGAGCCGGCGAAGACGCGCAATTGCGGGAAGGCCGCCAGCACTGAACGGGTGTATTCGAAATTGCCCGAGCTGTCCTTCAACCCGACGATGAGTTCGCCGTGGCGCGCGAGCAGCCGCTCGATCAGCGCGAGGCTGAAGCCCACCTGCGCGACCGGCGGGATGTGGTACAGGCAGATGCGCAGATCGTTCGAGCCGACCTGCTCGATCAGCTCGTTGAAGAAGGCGAACAAGCCGTCGTCGTTGATCGCCGCCTTGTAATAGAAGGGCGGCAGCACGAGTGCTGCCGCGCAGCCGGCGTCGACCGCGGCGCGCGTCTGCGCCACCGCATCGGGCAGCGCGCAGGCGCCGGTCCCGGGCATGAGTTGCGCGGCCGGGACGCCGGCGGCCAGCAGCGCCTGCAGCAGCGTCTGCTTCTCGCTTGCCGACAGCGAATTGCCCTCGCTGGTGGTGCCGAAGGGGGCGATGCCCGCGGCGCCGTTCGCGATGAGCCACTTGCAGTGGGCGACGAACAGGCCGGCGTCGACCGAGCCGTTGTCGGCGAACGGCGTGGTGGCCGGAATCCAGATGCCCTGAAGCAGCGTGTGGTTCGAATCGTTCATGGCGGGCCTCGTCGGTCTTCGATGGATTGCCGTGCGGCGGTGCTTCGCGCGGTCGCGACGGGCAGATCGCCGGCCGGCCGCTGCGGTATTTCGTCGCGCAGTGTACGGGCCGCGCCGTGCCTGCGGTGCGGGTGGGGGCGGGGGTTCTAGGACCGGTTCAGGTGCGCCAGCAGCGCCTCGTCGAAGGCCGCGGGCTGCTCGATATTGGGCAGGTGCGCGCAGTCGGCCAGCAGCCGCAGGCTCGCGCCCGGAATTTGCGACTGCAGCTCGCGCGCCTGCGCCGGTGTGCAGGCCGGGTCGAGCTCGCCGGCGATCACGGTGGTGCGCACGGCGATATCGCGCAGGAGCGGGCTCTGGTTCAGGTCGCGCACCGCGCTCGCGCAGCCGGCATAGCCTTCGATCGGCGTGCGCTCGATCATCTCGCGCACCGCCTGCACGGCCTGCGGCGAACGCTCGAAGAATGCCGGCGTGAACCAGCGCTGCAAGGTCGGACCGGCGATGGCGGCCATACCGTCCCGGCGCGCGATTGCAATGCGCTCGTCCCAGGCCGCACGCATCGCGCGCATGTCGCTCGCGGTATCGCACAGCGCGAGCGAAAGCAGCCGATCGGCGTGCCGCGCGCCGAGCACCTGGCCGATCATCCCGCCCATTGAAAGGCCGACAAAATGCACCTGCGCCAGGCCGAGCGCATCGAGCAGGCCGATCGCATCGTCCGCGAGTTGCACGAGGGTGTACGGCGCGGGCGTTGCCTCGCTCGCGCCGTGGCCGCGCACATCACAGCGCAGCACGCGCCACGCGCCGAGCGCGGCGAGTTGCGGCTGCCACATCGCCATCGACGCGGCCAGGCTGTTGCCGAGCATGACGACCGGTGCGCCGGCCGGGCCGTCGAAGCGGTAGGCCAGGCGTGCGCCGTTTACGGTCTTGAATTCGACATCCATCGCAGGCCCTTGACAGTCGCAAACTTTTCGCGGCAATGACCTGACTTTAATGGAGTGTCTTCAAAGGCCGCGCACCACCTCGATCGCCTCCTCGATGCGCTCGACCGCATGGATCGTGAGTCCTTCGATCGGTTTTTTGGGCACATTCGCCTTCGGCACCAGCGCGACCGAGAAGCCGAGCTTGGCCGCTTCGCGCAATCGCTCCTGGCCGCGCGGCGCGGGCCGCACCTCGCCCGCCAGGCCGACCTCGCCGAAGGCGAAAAAGCCGCGCGGCAAGGCGCGCGCGCGCAGGCTGCTCTGGATCGCCAGCATCACCGCCAAATCGGCCGCCGGCTCGCTGATGCGCACGCCGCCGACCGCATTCACGAAGACATCCTGGTCGTTGCAGGCCACGCTGGCATGGCGGTGCAGCACCGCCAGCATCATCGCCAAGCGGTCGCGCTCGATGCCCACCGAGAGGCGGCGCGGGCTCGGCCCGCCCGAATCGAGCAGCGCCTGCACCTCGACCAGCAGCGGGCGCGTGCCTTCGAGCGTGACCAGCACGCACGAGCCGGGCACCGGTTCGCCATGGGTCGAGAGAAAGATCGCGCTCGGATTGGCCACTCCCTTCAGGCCGCGCTCGGTCATCGCGAAGACACCGATCTCATTAACTGCGCCGAAGCGATTCTTGATTGCGCGCACGAGGCGAAAGCTCGAATGTGTATCGCCTTCGAAATAGAGCACGGTGTCGACGATGTGCTCGAGCACGCGCGGCCCGGCGAGCGCGCCTTCCTTGGTCACGTGGCCGACCAGAACGATGGTCGTGCCGCTGCGCTTGGCCGCGCGCGTCAGCTGCGCCGCGCATTCGCGCACCTGCGCGACCGATCCGGGCGCCGAACTGAGCTGGTCCGAATAGACGGTCTGGATCGAGTCGATCACGCACACCGCCGGCTGCTCGACCTCGAGCGTGGCGAGGATGCGTTCGAGCTGGATCTCGGCCATCACGCGCACCTGCGAGCCGCTGCCGGCGTCGTTCAAGCCGAGCCGGCGTGCGCGCAGCGCGACCTGCGCGCCGCTTTCCTCGCCGGTCACGTAAAGCGTCTTCATCCGCTTGGAAAGCGCATCGAGCGCTTGCAGCAGCAGGGTCGATTTGCCGATCCCCGGATCGCCGCCAATCAGCACCACGCCGCCCGCCACGATGCCGCCGCCGAGCACTCGGTCGAGTTCGTCGACCCCGGTCGGCTGGCGGTCGACATCGCTCGCTTCGATCTCCGACAAGGTCGCCACCGGCAGGGCCTTGACGAGCGATTGATAGCGGTTTTTGCCTGCCCCCGCTGGTTCGGCGGCGGTCTCGATCAACGTATTCCAGGCCTCGCACTGCGGACATTTGCCGAGCCATTTGGCGGCGGTTCCGCCGCACTCGGAGCAGACATAGATCGATTTGTCCTTGGCCATGCAGGATTGTGATGGCCGGGCACGAGACATCGAGGGCGGGCGTGAGTCTCGGTGATCGCGACGAAGTGCCCGGACGCGAAGACGCAAAGGTCGCAAAGGTCGCGAAGGAAATGCAAGAAGTGATTCGCCTTCTTTGCGTCCCTTGCGTCCCTTGCGTCCCTGCGTCCTTCGCGCCTTTGCGTCCCGAATTGCTCTGGCCAGCCCGCGGCGGCGGGGCACCCGACCGTTACGACTCCCGTACCTTCCCCCGCCCCGCCTTCACGTCCGATCGCAGGCTCTTGCCTTCGAGCCGGCGCTGCTTCGAGCCGTAGGTCGGCTTGGTGGCGCGGCGTGGTTTGGGCGGGACGGCGACGCCGTCGACCAGGGCCTGCAGCCGCGCCAGGGCATCGGCGCGGTTCATATCCTGGCTGCGCGTGCGCTGCGCCTTGATCACGACCACGCCTTCGCTGGTGATACGCTGATCGGCCAGCGCGAGCAGGCGCTGCTTGATCTCGTCGGGCAGCGACGAGGCGCGTATGTCGAAGCGCAGGTGGACCGCGCTCGAGACCTTGTTGACGTTCTGCCCGCCCGCGCCCTGCGCGCGGATCGCGCTGAACTCGACCTCGGTGGTGTCGATCGCGATCACGCGGCCTTCATATCGCGACACGCACCGGCACGCGCGCCGCAATCCCGCACATCAGCTCGTAACCGAGCGTTCCGGCGGCGTGCGCGACCTCGTCGATGGGCAGCAGGCTGCCCTGCGGCCCGCGGCCCCACAACGTGACCTCGCTGCCCACGCGCGCCTGCGGCGCGGCGTCGAGGTCGACCGTGACCATGTCCATCGAGATGCGGCCGACGATGCGCGTGCGCAAACCGTCCACGAGCACCGGCGTGCCGGTCGGCGCGTTGCGCGGGTAGCCGTCGGCATATCCGCAGGCGGCGACGCCGATGCGCATTGGCGCCTCGGCGCGAAAGCGGCTGCCGTAGCCGACGCCGTCGCCGGCCGCGACCGACTGCACCGCAATCAATTGCGCGCGCAGCGTCATCGTCGGCTGCAGCTCCCAGGCGGCGGCGCTGTGGGTCGGAAAGTCCGGCGACGAACCGTACAGCGCGATGCCGGGGCGCAACCAGTCGCCACTCACCTCGGGCCGACCCGGCGCGTGGCACAGCGTTGCCGCGCTGTTGCACAGCGAGCGGTCGCCGGGAAGATGGGCGACGGTCGATTCGAAGACCGCGAGCGCGCTGTCGATCGCATCGGTGCCGGGTGCATCGGCGTTCGCGAAATGCGCCATCAGCGTGATCTGCTCGACCTGCGGCAACGCCGACAGACGCTGCCACGCCGACGCATAGGCCGCCGGTGCGAAGCCGAGCCGGTTCATGCCGCTGTTGAGCTTGAGAAAGACATGCTGCGCAACGTGCGTCTTGTGCGCGGCGAGCCAGTCGATCTGCACCGTGTGGTGGACCGTGTGCCACAGGTCCAGGCGCGAGCAGCGTTCCAGATCGCGCGGCTCGAAGCAGCCTTCGAGCAGCAGGATCGGGCCGCGCCAGCCGAGGTCGCGCACGCGCTGTGCCTCTTCGAGATCGAGCAGGGCGAAGCCGTCGGCGCCCCGCAGCGCGTCGAAGACGCGTTCGATGCCGTGCCCGTAGGCATTCGCCTTGACCACCGCGAAGATGCGCGCGTCGGGCGCGGCACGGCGCACGCGGGCCAGGTTGTGGCTCAGTGCATCGGTGTGGATCAGCGCTTCGATCGGTCGCGGCATGGCTTGAATTTGTCGGTTCGCGAGCGGGTCGCGAAAGGGCGGCGAAGGGGCTCGGAACGGTTCGACGGCGCGTCGATTCTGCCTTTCACGCACCGGAGACGGAGGCCCTTGCGGGCCGCTTTGTGCCAAAGGTCGCGTGCTATAACGCCGCCGCAGGAGACATCAGCGGACTCGAGAATGCCGCGCCCCAAGCCGCCGGCACGCGAATGAAAAAAGGTTTTTACACCATCATGTCGGCGCAGTTTTTCAGCTCGCTGGCTGATAACGCGCTGTTGGTGGCGGCGATAGAACTGCTCAAGAGCAACCACGCACCCACGTGGCAGATTCCGGCCCTCGGTCCGATGTTCGCGCTGTTCTACGTGCTGCTCGCGCCCTTCGTCGGCGCCTTCGCCGATGCGGTGCCGAAGGGGCGCGTCATGTTCGTTGCCAACACCATCAAGGTGATCGGCTGCCTGATGATGCTGTTCGGCGGCCATCCCTTGCTCGCCTATGCCATCGTCGGGCTCGGCGCGGCGGCCTATTCGCCCGCCAAGTACGGCATCCTCACCGAACTCTTGCCGGCGTCCCAGCTCGTGAAGGCGAACGGCTGGGTCGAGGGACTGACGATCGCCTCGATCATCCTCGGCATCGTGCTGGGCGGGCAACTGGTGGGCCGGCGCCTGTCCGCGGTGCTGCTCAATTTCGACATGCCGTTCGTCGATACCTCCATCGATACCGCGCCCGAGGCCGCGATCGCCAGCATGATCGGCGTCTATATCGTCGCCGCGATCTTCAACCTGTATATACCTCGCACCGAGGCGCCCTTGCAGCCGCTGTCGCGCAACCCGATGTTTCTGGTGCGCGACTTCTCGAGCTGCAACGCGCGGCTTTGGGGCGACAAGCTCGGCCAGATCTCGCTCGCCACCACCACCATGTTCTGGGGCGTCGGCGGCAACCTGCGCATCATCGTCTTCCCGTGGGCCGCGGCGGCGCTGGGCTACAGCACCACGCAGGCCTCGTCGCTCGCCGGCGTGGTGTCGATCGGCGTCGCCGTCGGTGCGGTCCTGGCGTCGATGCGAATGCGCCTGGACAAGGCGACGGCGGTGATCCCGCTGGGCATCGCGATGGGCGTTCTCGTCATCGGGTTGAACGCGATCCGCGATGTGTATGTCGCGATTCCGTTCCTGATGCTGCTCGGCCTGGCGGGCGGCTTTCTGGTCGTGCCGATGAATGCGCTGCTGCAGCACCGCGGCCACAACCTGATGGGCGCCGGGCGCTCGATCGCGGTCCAGAATTTCAACGAGCAGGCGTGCATCCTCGGCCTCGGGGCTTTTTATACCGGCATGACCAAGCTCGGCTTGTCGGCCTTCACGGCGATCGCCGTCTTCGGCAGCGTCGTGGCCGGCGTCATGTGGCTGATCAAGCGCTGGCACGCAAGCAACTGCGTGCGCTACAAGGCCGAGGTCGACCACCTGCTCGCCATCGCGCGCAGCGACAAACATTGACGCCGCAGCCACCTTCCGCGCCCGCGCTGCCTGCATCGCCCTTGCCCGCTGCGTCGTTGCCGGCATCGCCATTGCCTGCACTCGCGCTGGCATTCAACGCATTGGTCTGGGGCACCGCCTGGTGGCCGTTTCGCCGCCTCGAATCGCACGGCCTGCATCCGCTGTGGGCCACCGCGCTGGTCTTCGCGGTCTCGTGTCTCGCGATCCTGGCCTGGCGTCCGCAGGCGCTACGCCAGCTGCTGAGCACGCCGGTGCTTTGGATCCTGGTGCTCGCCTCGGGAACGACCAACGCCGCCTTCAACTGGGCAGTCGTCATCGGCGACGTCGTGCGGGTCGTGCTGCTGTTCTATCTGATGCCGCTGTGGAGCGTGCTGCTCGGCCGGCTGCTACTGAACGAGCCCCTGACCCGCGCCGCGCTCGGGCGCGTCGCACTCGCGCTCTGCGGTGCGCTGGTTGTGCTGTGGCCGTCCGGCGGACTGGCGGCCGACGGCGGTCCCAAGGTGCCGGTCTCGCTCGCCGACGCGCTCGGCTTGGTCGGCGGCTTCTCGTTCGCGCTCAACAACGTGATGCTGCGGCGCGAGGCGCACCGGCCCGAGGAGGCCCGCGCGCTGGCGATGTTTGTGGGCGGCGTGCTGGTCGCGGGCAGCCTTGCCACGACGCTCGCGCTGCAGGCGCAGATTTCCTGGCCGCCCGTTCCGCAGGCCGCGTGGCTGCGCGTCGCGTTCGTGCTGGCGCTGCTCTTCCTGGCCGGCAACCTCGCGCTGCAGTACGGCGCCGCACGCCTTCCGGCAAATGTGACTGCGGTCGTGATGCTGACCGAGGTGGTGTTCGCTTCGGTCTCAGCGTGGGCGCTCGGCGCCGGCCGGCTCACGCCGCAGCTGCTCGCGGGCGGCGGGCTGATCGTGCTGGCGGCGCTGCACGCGGCGTGGCGGCCCGATGCGCCGCCACCCGCGCCGCCCGGCGCGCACAAAGGTCGCGACGAAGGGTGAGAATCGATCGCCCGGCCTCCGCGCCTTCGACCGTGAACGCCATGTCCACCTCCACCTCGCTCTTCGACTTCGAGTCGCTGTCGATCAACGGCCAGCCGGCGCACTTCTCGACCCAGGGCGGCAAGGTGCTGCTGATCGTCAATACCGCCAGCGCCTGCGGCTTCACGCCGCAGTTTGCCGGGCTCGAAAAGCTCTGGCGCGACTACGCCGATCGCGGCCTCGTCGTGGTCGGTTTTCCGAGCAACGAATTCGGCGCGCAGGACCCCGGCGCCAACGATCAGATCGCCGCCTTCTGCCAGCTCAACTACGGCGTTAGCTTTCCGATGATGGCCAAGGTGCGCGTGAACGGCAGCGACGCGCACCCGCTGTGGCAGTGGCTCAAGGCGCAGGCACCCGGACTGTTCGGCAGCCAGGCCGTGAAGTGGAATTTCACCAAATTCCTGGTCGGCCGCGACGGGCGGGTGCGCAAGCGTTACGCGCCGAACGAATCGCCCGAATCGATGCGCGCCGATATCGAGGCGGCACTCGCGCAACCGGTGTGAGCGCCGCCGGGGCACCGCGCTCCCTGGTCCCGCCGGGTGCGGTGCCGCTCGAGGTGCTGGCGGCGCGCTTTCGCGGCTTCGATGTCGGCGACGCGCTGTACGCCGCGCTGTGCCGGCAGGTCGCCGCCCGGCCCGACTGGCTTGCCATGCTGTGGCGCGCGCCGCCCGGCCAGCAGCTTCCCAACCTGTGGCTGGCGGCGTTGCACGAGCGCATCCTCGGCGGCATCGCGCATCCGCTGGCGGCGTATTTCGAAAGCGTCGGCGGCACCCGCGCGCCGGACGCGGCCCTTGCCGATGCGTTCGCCGATTTTGTAGCGCAAGAGCAGGCCGCAATGCTCGCGTCGATCGCGACCCGCTCGACCCAGACCAATGAGATCGGCCGCTGCGCCGTGCTCTGGCCGGCGCTGTGCCATATCGCGCAGGCGAGCGGCGGACGCGATCTGGCGCTGCTCGATTTCGGCTGCAGCGCCGGCCTGAACCTCGGCGTCGATCGCTATGCGTACGGCGAGGTCGAATCGACCGAATCGCTGCACGAAGCGACGGACGACGCGATCCCGCATCTCGTCTGCCGCCGCGTCGGCCCGGTCGCGCTGCCGTCGGTCAACCCGGCGCCGCGCATCGTCGAACGTCTGGGCATCGACCCGGCGCCGGTCGACGTGAACGGTGCCGACGCGCTGCGCTGGCTGCGCGCCTGCATCTGGCCGGGCGATCACGCGCGCCAACGCCGGCTGCTGGAGGCGGCGGCGCTCGCGCGTCGCGAAGGTTGGGCGGTGCGTCGCGAAGCAGACTGTCTGGCCGCGATCGAACCCTGGCTCGACGCGCTGCCGCACGGCGTCACGCCGGTCGTCTTCCACAGCTGGGTGCTCCACTATGTCGACCGCGACGAGCTCGGTCGTCATGTGACGGCGATGACGGCGCTGGTGCGCGAGCGTGGCGTTCAGTGGCTGTCAGCCGAAGGTCCGCACGTGCGCATTGCCGAGCTCGATCTGCCGCCGCCGTTCGAGTCCGAGGAAGACCGGGTCGCGACGACCCTGTGGACGCTCTGTTCGGCGCCGCAGGGCAGCGTGCGCTTCGAGCTTCTAGCCCGTTCGCACGCGCACGGACGGTGGGTCGAGTGGCGCGCAGGGCCGGCGTCGACGCAGCCGAGATAATCGGCCGACCCTCCCGGAGCTGCCCATGTTCAAGCACGTCGAGCCGTTTGCCGGCGATCCGATCCTCAGCCTCAACGAAGACTTCCAGCGCGATCCGCGGCCGGGCAAGATCAATCTGTCGATC
Organism: Burkholderiaceae bacterium; assembly: GCA_039920165.1. Taxonomy (GTDB): domain Bacteria; phylum Pseudomonadota; class Gammaproteobacteria; order Burkholderiales; family Burkholderiaceae_C; genus JBDSEG01. Next base: position 9,407 of record JBDSEG010000063.1, on the reverse strand, counting down.
GGCATCTATTTCGACGATGCCGGGCGCATCCCGGTGCTCGACTCGGTGCGCCGCGCCGAAGCGCTGCTGTACGAGCGCGGCGGCGCCAAGCCGTACCTGCCGATCGAGGGCGCGGCCAATTTCCGCGCCGCGGTGCAGCGCCTGCTGTTCGGCGCCGGTCATCCGCTGATCGCAGCGGGCCGGATCGCGACGCTGCAGGCGGTCGGGTCGAGCGGCGGCCTGAAGGTCGGCGCGGATTTTCTGAAGCGCTATTTCCCGACCAGCGAAGTCTGGGTCAGCGACCCGACCTGGGACAACCACCGCGCGATTTTCGAGGGCGCCGGGATTCCCGTGCACACCTATCCGTACTACGACGCGGCCATCGGCGGCCTCGCCTTCGATGCGATGCTCGACTGCCTGCGCGGCCTGCCAGCGCATAGCATCGTGCTGCTGCATGCGTGCTGCCACAACCCGACCGGGGTCGACCTCACGCGCGCGCAGTGGGATGCGCTGATCCCGGTGCTGCGCGAGCGCGACATGCTCCCTTATCTCGACCTCGCCTACCAGGGCTTCGGCGACGGCATCGGGGCCGATGCCTATGCGCTGCGCGCCATGGCCGATGCGGGTCTGTCGTTCTTCGTCGCGAACTCGTTCTCGAAGAGCATGAGCCTTTACGGCGAGCGCTGCGGCGCGCTGTCGGTCGTGTGCCCCGATGCCGAGCAGGCGACGAACGTGCTCGGCCAGCTCAAGTTCACGGTGCGGCGCAACTACTCCAACCCGCCGATCCACGGCGGCGCGCTGGTCGCTGCGGTACTCGACGAACCCGAGTTGCGCGCTGCATGGGAACGCGATCTGGAAGCGATGCGCCAGCGCATCCTTTCCATGCGCCACGCGCTGCACGAGGTGCTGAAGGCGCGCATGCCGCAGCGCGACTTCGGCTATATCCTGACCCAGCGCGGCATGTTCAGCTATACCGGTTTGTCGGCCGCGCAAGTCGACCGGCTGCGCCGCGAACATGCTGTCTACATGGTTCGCTCGGGCCGCATCTGCATCGCCGGCCTGAACCGCGCCAACGTCGAGCCGACGGCGGTCGCGATGGCGGCGGTGATGGCGGCCTGAGAGACTGCGATGAAGAAAATTTGGACGCGAAGGCGCGAAGGTCGCGAAGTACGCAAAGATGCCGAAACACTTCTTGCAATTCCTTCGCGACCATTGCGATCTTTGCGTCTTTGCGGCCGGTTATTTGACTCCGTATGAGCCCGAACGACCCTGCCCTTCAGATCCTCGTCGACCGCGTGAACAGCGCGCGCGAGGCTGGCGCGCAACTGTGCATCCGGGGTGGCGGCACAAAGGACTTCTATGGCGAGCCGACACAGGGCGAATGGCTCGATACCCGGGTGCTCGAAGGCACCTCGAGCTACGAGCCGACCGAGCTGGTCGTGACCACGCGCTGCGGCACGCTGCTGTCCGATCTGGAGGCGCTGCTGGCGGCGAGCGGCCAGTGCCTGCCGTTCGAGCCACCGCGCTTTGCGCCGGGCGGCACGGTGGGCGGCATGGTCGCGGCCGGGCTGTCGGGACCGCCGCGCGCGGCCACCGGATCGGTACGCGATTTCGTGCTCGGCGCGACGCTGCTGAACGGCAGCGGCGAGGTGCTCACCTTCGGCGGCCAGGTGATGAAGAATGTCGCCGGCTACGACCTCTCGCGCCTGCTCGCCGGCTCGCTCGGCAGCCTCGGCGTGATCCTCGAGGTTTCGCTCAAGGTGCTGCCCGTCGCGCCGGCCACCGCAACGCTGCGCCAGCAGCTCGGGCAGGCGCAGGCCCTCGACCGCATGAACGACTGGGGCGGCGCACCGCTGCCGATCAATGCCACGGCATGGCACGACGGTACGCTGCTGGTTCGCCTGCGCGGCGCGCTGGCCGCCGTGCAGGCGGCGGTGCAGACGCTCGGCGGCGAGGTCATCGAGCCCGGTTTCGCGACCCCGTTCTGGGACGGCCTGCGCGACCATGCCGACGAATTTTTCGTGCGCGCCGCGCAGGCGGTCGAGGGCGGCGGCGCGCTCTGGCGGATGTCGGTACCGCAGACCGCGCCGGTGCTCGCGCTGTCGGGCGAGCAGTTGATCGAATGGGGCGGCGCGCAGCGCTGGCTGTGCAGCGCCGCCCCGGCCGCGCAGGTGCGCGACGCCGCGGCGCGCGTCGGCGGCCACGCGACGCTGTTTTGCAGCCGCGACAAGTCAGCGGGTGTCTTCGCGCCGCTGCAATCGCCGCTCGACCGCATCCACCGCGAGCTGAAGAAGGCCTTCGATCCGGCCCGGGTGTTCAACCCCGGGCGCCTGTACCCCGACCTCTGAACGAATCACCCACCGCGCATGCAAACCACGCTCGCTTCCGAATTCGAAGGTACGCGCCAGGGCATCGAGGCCAAGGCCATCCTCGGAAAATGCGTGCACTGCGGCTTTTGCACCGCGACCTGCCCGACCTACCAGCTGCTGGGCGACGAGCTCGACGGCCCGCGCGGGCGCATCTATCTCATCAAGCAGGTGCTCGAAGGCGTGGCGCCGACGCGCAGCACGCAGCTGCACCTGGACCGCTGCCTGACCTGCCGCAACTGCGAGACCACCTGCCCGTCGGGCGTGCAGTACGGCAACCTGGTCGAGATCGGGCGCGCCATCGTCGACGCCAAGGTCGAACGCCCGGCGGCCGAACGAGCGACGCGGATGATGCTGAAGGAGGGACTGACCTCGCCCGCCTTCAAGCCGGCCATGAAGCTCGGCCAGTTTCTGCGACCTTTTCTGCCCGGCCTGCTGCGCGACAAGGTGCCCGCCGCCGACCCCGCAATGACACAACGCTGGTCCACCCGCGAACATGCGCGCAAGGTGCTGCTGCTCGCCGGCTGCGTGCAACCGGCGATGGCGCCGAATATCAATACCGCGACCGCGCGGGTGCTCGATGCGGCCGAGATCCAGTGCGTCGTCGCGAGCGGCGCCGGCTGCTGCGGCGCGATCCGCAGCCACCTCGGCGACTTGGCCGGGGGGCAGGCCGACATGCGCCGCAATATCGACGCCTGGTGGCCGTTGGTCGAATCGGGCCGAGTCGAGGCGATGGTCATGAATGCCTCGGGCTGCGGCGTCACGGTCAAGGAGTACGGCCATGCGCTGGCTCACGACCCGGCGTATGCGGCCAAGGCGGTGCGCATCGGCGAGCTGACGCGCGACCTGTCGGAGCTGCTGCCCGAACTGGTGCCGCTGCTCAAGGGCCGTGTGCACCACCGGCGCGCGACGCACCTCGCGTTTCATCCGCCGTGCACGCTGCAGCACGGCCAGCGCTTGCGCGGCGGGGTCGAGATGCACCTGGCCGAGCTCGGCTTCGAAGTGAAGCTCGCGGCCAATGAGAGCCACCTGTGCTGCGGCTCGGCCGGAACCTATTCGGTCTTGCAGCCGGTGCTTGCGAAGCAGTTGCGCGACCGCAAGCTCGCGCAGCTCGAACCGCTCGCGCCGCAGGTCATTGTGTCGGCCAATATCGGCTGCATCCAGCACCTGCAAAGCGGTACCACGACGCCGGTGCGGCACTGGGTCGAAGTGCTCGCCGACGCGCTCGGCTGACCGCATGGACGCGCCACGCGCGGAGCCCGCGAGCGACGACGATTTCTTCAGCCGCCTGCCGGTGCTGTCGCACACCGCGCAGACCTTCGACACTTCGCGCTATGTCTCCGCGCCCGACGCCGCCTGGCTCGTCGTCACCGATATCGTCGATTCGACCCGCGCCGTCGAGACGGGCGCCCACAAGACGGTGAATTTCGTCGCCGCGATGGCGATCGCCGCGCTGAAGAATCTGTGCGCACCGACGCTGCTGCCCTTCCTTTTCGGCGGCGACGGTTCGGTGGTGCTGGTGCCGGACGACCGGGCCGCCGCGGCACGTCAGGTGCTGGCCCGCGTGCGCGGCCTCGCGCTGCGCGAATTCGGCCAGCGCCTGCGTGTGGCGATCGTGCAAGTGCGCGAGCTGCGCGCGCGCGGCGCCGATCTGCGGGTCGGGCGCTACGAGCCGAGCGCGGGCAACAGCTTCGGTGTGTTCGACGGCGGCGGCATCGCGATGCTCGAGTCCGCGATGAAGGGTCGCGGCGACGAGGCGCTGCGCCAACGGTCCGCCGTCGATGAAGCGCTCGACGATGCCCAGCCGCTCGATCTGACCGGCCTGTCGTGCCGCTGGAACGAGCTGGCCTCGCGCAACGGCAAGATGCTCACGCTGATCGTCCAGGACGCGCTGCGCCCGGCCGAGGTTCACGCCCGCGTCATGGCGCTCGCCGGCCAGCGCGGCAACCCCTCGCCGGCGCGCGTCGACGGCCTGCTGCCGGCCTGGCCGCCGCAAGGTTTCATGCTCGAGGCGCGGGCGCGCCGGCGAACCGGCTGGATCGGGTTCTCGGTGTTCGACGTGCTGCTGCGAACGCTGATCGCGCGCCTCGTCTTCGCGGTCGGCCGGCCGGTCGGCGGCTTCGATCCGCAGCGCTATACCGAGCAGGTCGCGACGAATACCGATTTCTGCAAGCACGACGCCACGCTCAGTTTTGTCGTCGATTGCGCGCACGACGGCATCGAGCCGATCCGTGCCTACCTCGAAGCCTGCAGCGCGCGCGGCGAGCTGCGCTTCGGCATGGGCCTGTCCGATACCGCGCTGATGACCTGCCTCGTCACCTCGGCCGGCGATGGATTGCACGTGCACTTCGTCGACGGCGGCGACGGCGGCTATACGCTCGCGGCGCAGGGTCTGCGGGCGCCCGTCGTGGCTTCGGTAGCAACGGTCGGCTAGGGCCGCGATGCCCGTCTTCCTGCTGCGCCGCTTCGCGACCTTCGTCGCCACGCTGCTCGCGGCGTCGGTCGCGGTCTTTCTGGTGCTCGACATCCTGCCCGGCAATGCGGCCGAGGTGATGCTGGGCGATACCGCGACCCCCGAATCACTGGCCGCACTGTCGAAGAAGCTCGGCCTCGATCGTCCGCCGCTCGAACGCTATACGAACTGGATGGGGCGGCTCGCGAGCGCCGATCTGGGCAACAGCATTTCGTACGACACGCCGGTGACGCAGCTCGTCGCGGAGCGGCTGGCGGTGACCCTGCCGCTCGCGGTGCTGGCGATGCTGTTGACGACCGTGGTCGCGCTGACGCTGGGCGTCTATGCCGCGTCGCGCCACAACCGACTCGGCGACGTGGGCGTGATGGCGGCGAGCCAGCTCGGCATCGCCATCCCCAACTTCTGGTTTGCGATCCTGCTGATCCTGTTCTTCTCGGTGAAGCTGCAGTGGTTCTCGGCTGGCGGCTTTCCGGGCTGGCACGAGGAGGACGGTGGCGGCTTCTGGCCGGCGCTGCACTCGCTGCTGCTGCCGGCGCTCGCGCTCGCGACGGTGCAGGCGGCGATCCTCGCGCGCATCACGCGGTCTGCGGTGCTCGACGTGCTGCGCGAGGATTTTGTCCGCACCGCGCGCGCCAAGGGGCTGAGCCGGCGCGCCGTGCTGTGGCGTCACGTGCTGCGCAATGCCTTCGTACCGGTGCTGACGGTGATGGGGCTGCAGTTCGCCAACCTCGTGACCGGCACCATCGTGGTCGAGAACGTGTTCTACCTGCCGGGTCTCGGCCGGCTCATCTTCCAGGCGATCTCGAACCGCGACATCGTGATCGTGCAGAACGTCGTGATGCTGCTCGCCGCGACCGTGATCGGCATCAATTTCGTCGTCGATGTGCTGTATGCGGTGATCGATCCGCGCCTGAAGGCGCGCAGCGCATGACACCGGGCTTTGCGGCGCGCGCGCTGCGCCACAAGAGCTTTGCGTTCGGCGGCGTGCTGGTGCTGGCGCTGCTTGTCACCGCTGCGCTGTCGTTCGTGTGGACGCCGCACAGCGCGACCGATATCGACGTTCCGCACAAGCTCATGCTGCCCACCTGGTCGCACTGGCTCGGCACCGACAGCCTCGGGCGCGACATCGTCTCGATGCTGATCGTCGGCGCGCGCAACTCGATCGCGGTCGGGATGATCGCGGTCGGCATCGGCATGGGCGCTGGCGTCGCGCTCGGCCTGCTGGCCGCCGCCCGGCGCGGCTGGATCGAGGAGCTGGTAATGCGCTTCTCGGACCTCGCCTTCGCCTTCCCGGCGCTTCTGTCGGCCATCATGCTGACGGCGATCTACGGCCCCGGTCTCGTGACCTCGATCGTGGCGATCGGCATCTTCAACATTCCGGTCTTCGCGCGCATCACGCGGGCCGCGGCGAACGCGGTGTGGTCACGCGAATTCGTGCTCGCCGCGCGCGCCTGCGGCAAGGGCCGAACGCGCATCACCCTGGAGCACGTGCTGCCCAATATCGCATCGGTGCTGATCGTGCAGGCGACGATCCAGTTCGCGCTCGCCATCCTTGCTGAGGCCGGCCTGAGCTACCTCGGCCTCGGCACCCAGCCGCCGCTGCCGTCCTGGGGCCGCATGTTGAGCGAGGCGCAGACACTGCTGTTCCAGGCGCCGCTGATGGCGGTGTACCCCGGTGTGGCGATCGCGCTCAGCGTGCTAGGGCTGAACCTGATGGGCGACGGCCTGCGCGATCTGCTCGACCCGCGGATGGCGAGATCGCGCTAGCGCGCCATGCCGATCAACACGCCGGCCGCCGCCATCGCGACGCCCAGGTGGAACAGGCTCCAGAGCAGATACCGCCGGCGCAGCTTCTGCGGTGCGAGCGCCGAGATGATGAACAACCGCCCGTCGGCCGGTGCGCGCAGGGTGTGTTCTTCGGCGGCGTTGCGCAGTTCGCGGTGCTGCTTGTCGACCGTGCTCGCAGCGAGGCGGCGCGCCAGTTCCCACTCGCGCGCGTCGATCACGCCGTTGCGGTCGAGGTCGAAGCGCTGGCGCAGGCGAACCGGATCCTCTTTCCAGGTTGCCATCAGCGCGCCGATATCCTCGCGCGCCTGCAGCGGCGTGGGCACGTCGATGCGGGTCGTGTATTCGCCCAGCACGTAGATCGGGCTGCCGCCGAAAAGGAATTCCTCGACCTGCTTGGTGTCGCTCGGGTAAGTGGTCCGCGTCTCGGCGGGGATCACCTCGGCGTGCTCGGGGTCGACCCGGCAGCTGCCCGAGGCGTCGGCGATCGCGAAGGTGGCGTGGCTCTCGCCGCGGTCGATCTCGCGCCATTCGCGCTTCGACCCGCTCTTCTCGTAGATTCGATAGCGGTACCACAGGCAGGGCGTGGCGCTGCACGGGCAAAGAATGAGTTCCTCGCGCGCCACGCTTCCGCGCCCCAGCACCTCGACATAGCCCTGCGCCGCCGAGCCGATGCGCGAGGTCGCGATATCGGCGATGGCGCGTGCGCGCTTGTAGGTCGCGGCCCAGGCGCCGAAGCCGACCAGTGCGATCGCGCCGACCGCGAACAGCCAGCCGCGGCGATGGTCGATCTGCACCCCGACGCCGAGCAGCCCGAGGTAGCCGGCCGAGGTGAGCGTCTGGCGCCAGCGGCCGCCGAAATCGAACCGGTCGCTCAGCGCCACGCGTCAGCGGCTGAACGCCTGGCCGATATCGACGTCCTTCAGTTCGGCGGCCTCGAATCGCAGCAGCTCGAACGGTTTGAACTTGAACCAGCGCGCGACCAGCACTTCGGGAAACTGCTCGACGCTGACATTGTTGATATTGACGCTCTCGTTGTAGAACTCGCGTCGGTCGGCAATCGCGTTTTCGAGGCCGCTGATGCGCGATTGCAAATGCGCGAACTGTTCGTTCGCCTTCAGGTCGGGATACGACTCTGCGAGTGCAAAGAGGTTGCCGAGGCCGCTGCGCAGCGCGCCCTCGGCGGTGCCGAGCGCGCCCACGTCGCGCGCCTCACGCGCCTGCGCCACCTGGGCCCGCGCCTGGATCACCTTTTCCAGCGTCGCCTGTTCGTGGCGCATGTACTGCCGACAGGTATCGACCAGTTTGGGCAACTCGTCGTGGCGCTGCTTGAGCAGTACGTCGATATTCGCCCACGCCTTGGAGACGGCATTCTTCACGCCGACCAGGCTGTTGTAAAGAAAGACGAGATAGATCGCCGCGACGACGAGTCCGATCAATACAGCGATGGCCACGCTCACCTCCTTTGCGCCGGCTCCGGCGCGGCTGCGCGGGATCATATCGACCACGGCTTCGACCGATGTGCGCGCAAGCTCGCTTGACGCTGTGTGCTGGCGCGCCCCATGCTCGCACTCCGGCGCCGACCGGCTTCGATCAACATCCGCAGGAGACCCAGCGTGACCCATCCGATTCCCCGCATCGCCCGGCTAGCCGCCGCTGCCGCCATCGGTCTCGGCCTTACGGCTTGCGCGCCGATGATGCCGAACCCCTCCGCCGGCTGGCAGGCGCTTTTCGACGGCAGCACGCTCAACGGCTGGAAGCGCACCGGTGACGGCAACTGGCGCGTCGAGGGCGGAGCGATCGTCGCCGACGCCAAGACGGGCCCGGTCAACGCCTTTCTCGTGACCCCGCAGTCGTACAAGGATTTCGAGATCCGCGCCGAGTTCTGGAGCAGCCCGGATGCGAACAGCGGCATCTTCGTGCGCTGCGCCGACCCGGCCAACCCGACCGACCAGAACTGCTACGAAGCCAATATCTTCGACCTGCGACCCGAGCCGAAGTACGGTACCGGCGCGATCGTCAACGTCGCCGCTGTCGACCCCATGCCCAAGGCCGGCGGCAAGTGGAATACCTATGTCGTCACCGCCCGCGGCAGCGAGTTGACGCTGGTGCTGAACGGCGTGCAGACCGTCAAGGTCAGCGACAGCAAACTCGCCAACGGCCCGGTCGCACTGCAGTACGCGGCCGGGACGATCAAGTTTCGCAAGGTCGAGATCCGGCCGCTCTGACGCGGCCCGAGCAGGTCGCCGTTGCTTCATGTGGCGGGTTGCCTCGTCTTGTCGGCAGCGGCCCGCGCTGCTAGCGTGCGCAGCGGTTCAACTTCCGGAGCGACGACATGGTCACCAAGGTCACGGGCAAGGAGGCGGCCAGCAAGGCATCGAGCGTGCTGGCCAGCGAATCGACGGGCAAGCGGTCCAAATCGGCCGCCGGCAGTGCGCTGTCGCAAGTCGACAAGGGCAAGGCCACGTCGGCGAAGACGGCGAGCAAGGCATCGAGCGTGATGCGCGACGGCAGGACGAGCACGGCATCGAAGTCGGCGGCAGGTTCGGCACTCGCGCAGGCGAAGAAGAAGTAGCCCGGCGCCGAGACGACGCCGGGCGTCGTCTCGTGCATCGGCTCAGCGGGCGATGACCCGTACCATCTCCAGCACCTTGTTCGAGTAGCCCCATTCGTTGTCGTACCACGAGACGACCTTGACGAAGGTGCTGTCGAGCGCGATGCCGGCCTCGGCATCGAACACCGAGGTCATGGCCTCGCCGCGAAAATCGGTCGAGACGACCTTGTCCTCGGTGTAGCCGAGCACG
>JBDSEG010000062.1:0-13165 GCA_039920165.1 Burkholderiaceae bacterium | reverse complement strand
TTCATCTCGCCGAGGCCCTTGAAGCGGCTGATGCTCCAGCTGTCGGCACGCGCCCCTTCCTTGCGCAGCTTGTCGAGCGTCGCGGCGAGCTCGCCATCGTCGAGCGCATAGATCTTGGCCGCCGGCTTCTTGCCGCGCGCCGGCGCATCGACGCGATAGAGCGGCGGCTTGGCGATGTGAATGCGCCCCGTCTCGATGAGCAGCGGAAAGTGGCGGAAGAACAGGGTTAGCAGCAGCACCTGGATGTGCGAGCCGTCGACATCGGCGTCCGACAGGATGCAGACCTTGCCGTAGCGCAGGCCGGTGAGGTCGGGCGCCTGCCCTGGCGCATAGGGCCCCGGCCCATGCGGATCGACGCCGACGGCGACCGCGATATCGTGAATCTCGTTGTTTGCGAACAGGCGATCGCGCTCGACCTCCCAGGCGTTGAGCACCTTGCCGCGCAGCGGCAGGATCGCCTGCGTTTCCTTGTTGCGGCCCATCTTGGCGCTGCCGCCGGCCGAGTCGCCCTCGACCAGAAAGAGCTCGTTCAAGTTCAGGTCGCGGCTCTCACAGTCGGTCAGCTTGCCGGGCAGCACAGCCACCCCCGAGCCCTTGCGCTTCTCGACCTTCATCGATGCGCGCTGGCGCGTCTGGGCCTGGCGGATGACGAGCTCGGCGAGCTTCCTGCCGTGCTCGACATGCTGGCCGAGCCACAGCTCGAGCGCGGGGCGCACATAAGCCGAGACCAGTCGCAGCGCATCGCGCGAATTCAGCCGCTCCTTGATCTGGCCCTGGAACTGCGGGTCGAGCACCTTGGCCGACAGCACGAAGCTCGCGCGCGAGAAAACATCGTCGGGCATCAGCTTGACGCCCTTGGGCAAGAGCGAGTGCAGGTCGATGAAGCCCTTGATCGCGCCAAACAAGCCATCCTTCAAGCCCGACTCGTGCGTGCCGCCGGCCACCGTCGGGATCAGGTTGACATAGCTCTCGCGCGCGGCGTAGCCCTCGTCGGTGAAGGCGACGCACCACGCCACGCCCTCGCCCTCGGCGAAATTCTCGGTCTCGCCGCGGTCGGCATAGTGCGCGCCCTCGAAGAGCGGGATCACCGGATCGGCGGCAAGCGACTGCAAAAGATAGTCGCGCAGCCCGCCCTGGTAGCGCCACTCGTGGCGCTCGGGTTCGGCGCGGCCGGTCTTCTCGATCACGAGCGTGACCGTCACGCCGGGCATCAGCACGGCCTTGCTGCGCAGCAGGTGCATCAGCTCGGCTCGCGGCAGCTCGGCGCTGTCGAAATATTTCGGATCCGGCCAGGCCCGCACACAGGTTCCGGCTTTGCGATCGGCCGCCAGCGCCTTGCGCAAGGTCAGCGGCTCTATCACCTCGCCGCCCGCGAACGCGAGCGCGGCGACCTTGCCATCGCGAAACACCGTCACCTCGAGGCGGCGCGACAGCGCATTCGTCACGCTCACGCCCACGCCGTGCAGCCCGCCTGAGAAGCTGTACGCGCCGACCCCGCCCTGCGCGAATTTGCCGCCGGCATGCAGGCGCGTGAAGACGATCTCGAGCACCGGCACCTGCTCGTCGGGATGCAGGCCGAACGGGATGCCGCGGCCATCGTCCTCGACGCTGACCGAGCCGTCAGCGTGCAGCGTCACGTCGATGCGCGCGCCGAAGCCGACGAGCGCCTCGTCGGCCGCGTTGTCGATCACTTCCTGGACGATGTGCAGCGGCGTGTCGGTGCGGGTGTACATCCCCGGCCGCTGCTTGACGGGCTCGAGGCCTTTCAACACGCGGATCGAGGCTTCGCCGTAGTGGTGGACGGCTTGGGCGGGGGTCTTCGTGGCCATGGGGGCGGATTCTATGAACCGCTCCGCACGTCCTGTCGCGATAAAGTCGGCCGATGAATTCGAGTTCACCGCGCGCGACACTGTCGATGACCCAGGTGCTGGTGTGCGGCGCGGCCATCGTCACGCTGTCGATGGGCATCCGCCACGGCTTCGGCCTGTTCCTGCAGCCGATCACGATGGACCGCGGCTGGTCGCGCGAGACCTTCGCTTTCGCGATCGCGATCCAGAACCTCGCCTGGGGCGTCGCCGGTCCCATTGCCGGCGGCCTGTCTGACCGGTTCGGCGCGCTGCGGGTGCTGATCGTCGGCGGCGTGCTGTATGCGCTCGGCCTGGTGCTGATGGGGCTGTCGACCTCCGGCCTCGCCTTCACCGGCAGCGCCGGCCTCGTGCTCGGCATGGCCCAGTCCGGAACGACTTACGCCGTCATCTACGGGGTGATCGGCCGCAACGTGGCGCCCGAGAATCGCAGCTGGGCGATGGGCGTGGCGGCGGCGGCCGGCTCGTTCGGCCAGTTTCTGATGGTGCCGGTGGAAAACTGGCTGATCGGCGGCTTCGGCTGGCAAAACGCCCTTTTCTTTCTCGGCTGCCTTGCGCTGGCGATCGTGCCGCTCGCCTTCGGGCTGAAGGAACCGACGCGGGCACCAGGTACCGGGCATTCGCAAACCATCGGCGCGGCGCTGCGCGAGGCCTTCCGCCACCCGAGCTTTCTGTTGCTGACGGCGGGCTATTTCGTTTGCGGCTTCCAGGTCGTTTTCATCGGCGTGCACATGCCGAGCTATCTGAAGGACCACGGGCTCACACCCGACGTGGCCACCACCGCGCTCGCGCTGATCGGCCTGTTCAATGTCTTCGGCACATATATCGCGGGCTCACTTGGCGCGCGGTTGCCCAAGCGATACCTGCTGTCGACGATCTATTCGCTGCGCTCGATCGTCATCGTCGTCTTTCTGCTCGCGCCGCTCACGCCGTGGAGCGTGTACCTGTTCGCGGCGACGATGGGGCTGCTGTGGCTATCGACCGTGCCGTTGACGAACGGCCTGGTCGCGCACATCTTCGGCGTCCAGTATCTGTCGATGCTCGGTGGCTTCGTCTTCCTCTCGCACCAGGTCGGCAGCTTCCTCGGTGTGTGGCTTGGCGGGCGGCTGTACGACGCGACCGGCAGCTACGACGTGGTGTGGTGGATCGCGGTTGCCCTGGGCGTCTTCGCGGCGTTGATCAACCTGCCGATTCGCGAAGTCGCGATCCGACGCACCGTTCCCGTACCCGCATGAGAACCGGCCGCCGGATACTGCTCTGGGCCGGTGCCGGCGCGGCGCTGGCGATGGTCTTCGCTGCCTACCTGCGCCCGGACGTGATGGTCACGCTCGCGAACCAGCTCTGGAACTGCTTCTGAAACCGGTCCACGCACTCGCCGCGACATCGCCGTGGGTCGAGCGCTGGTCGCATCTCGTGCCGCGCGGCGCGCGCGTGCTCGACGTCGCGTGCGGATCGGGCCGACACGTTCGCTGGTTTGCGGCGCGTGGCGCGTGCGTCACCGGCATCGACCGCGACGCCGCGGCGGCCCGGCCGCTGCGCGACATGGCCGAGATCATGATCGCCGATCTCGAGTCCGGCCCGTGGCCGCTGACGGGCCGACGCTTCGATGCCGTGGTCGTCACCAACTACCTGTGGCGAGCGCTGTTTCCGACGCTCGTCGAGAGCGTCGATGCCGGCGGGGTGTTGATCTACGAGACTTTTGCTGCCGGCAATGACGACTTCGGCAAGCCGTCGAACCCGAACTTCCTGCTCGCGCCGGGTGAACTTCTGCAGGCAACGGCGGATCTGCGGGTGGTGGCGTATGAAGACGGCTTCCTGACCTCGCCCGAGCGCTGCGTCCAGCGCATCTGCGCGCGTCGTGAGCGGTCCGGTGTGGCGCTGCCGACGCCGCTGGACGCACAGGTAAAATCGTTCGATTCAGAGGACCGAGCATGAAAGCAATCGTTGGCAGCATCGTTGCGCTGGTGACGCCGATGCAGCCCGACGGCAGCGTCGACTACGCGGCCCTGCGCCGCATCATCGACTGGCATATCGCCGAAGGGACCGACTGCATCGGTGTGGTCGGGACGACCGGCGAATCGCCGACGCTGTCGGTCGACGAGCACTGGGAAGTCATTCGCGTCGCGGTCGAGCATGCCGCCGGCCGGATTCCGATCATGGCCGGCACCGGCGCCAATTCGACCCAGGAAGCGATCGAGCACACGCGCTATGCGAAGCAGGTCGGCGCCGACTGCGGCCTGTCGGTCGTTCCCTACTACAACCAGCCTTCGCAAGAAGGCCTCTATCGCCACTTCGAGGCCATCGCGCAGGCGGTCGATCTGCCGATGTTCCTCTACAACGTTCCCGGCCGAACGGTCGCGGACATGCAGCCCGAGACGGTGCTGCGCCTGGCGCAACTGCCGGGCATCGTCGGCATCAAGGAAGCGAGCGGCGATATTGCCAGGGCGGCTTTCCTGATCAAGCATGCGCCCAAGGGTTTCTCGATCTATTCGGGCGACGACGGCACCGCGATCGCGTTGATGCTGCTCGGCGGACACGGCAATGTCAGCGTCACCGCCAATGTCGCGCCGCGCGCAATGCACGAGCTGTGCATGGCCGCGATCGAAGGCAACGTGCGCGCCGCGACCGCGATCCACCTCAAGTTGCTGTCACTGCACCAGCAGCTGTTCCTCGAACCGAGCCCGGCGCCGACCAAATGGGCGATGGCCCGGCTCGGCCTGTGCGGCGATGCGCTGCGGCTGCCGATCACGCCGCTCACCGCGGCCGGCCAGACCGCCGTCGAACAGGCATTGCGCGACGCCGGCCTGCTGTAGGCCTCGGCACCCATCCCTCACAACCCGAGCCTCGCGGCGCACGACTCCCGTGCCTGCGGACTCTTCGGAGATATCCCCGTGACCCGTTCCCTGTCCTTCATCGCCGCGCCACTCGCGCTGGCACTGGTCTTGAGTGGCTGCTCGTCGATCGAAAACCTGATGTCGGGCGACAAGATCGACTACCGCAGCACCGGCAACAAGACCAACGGGCTGGAAGTGCCGCCCGACCTGACCCAGCTCGCGCGCGATACGCGCTACGGCCAGCAGGGCGGATCGGTCAGCGCGTCGACCTTCCAGGCGCCGTTGCCGGCCGGCGGCGTGGCCGTCGTGCAAAGCGTCGCCCCGCAGGCGCTGGGCGATATCCGCCTCGAACGCGCCGGCAGCCAGCGCTGGCTCACCACCCCGCTCACGGCCGAGCAGCTGTGGCCGCAACTGCAAAGTTTCTGGGCCGACCGCGGATTCAATCTGGTCGTGAACCAGGCCAATGCCGGCGTGATGGAAACCGAGTGGGCCGAGAACCGCGCCAAGCTGCCGCAGGATTTCATCCGCGCCACCGTCGGACGCGTCTTCGACTCGCTCTATTCCACTGGCGAGCGCGACAAGTTCCGCACCCGCGTCGAGCGCACGCCCAATGGCACCGAGGTCTACATCACGCACCGCGGCATGGTCGAGGTCTATTCCGACCAGCTCAAGCAACAGACGGTATGGCAGCCGCGTCCGGCCGACCCGCAGCTCGAAGCCGAATTTTTGTCGCGGCTGATGGTCAAGCTCGGCGCGAAGGAAGAAGTTGCCAAGATCGCGGTGGCCACGTCGGTCAATACCGCCCCGGCGCGGGCGCGCGCCCTGGCCAATACGCCAGCGGCCAGCCTGCAGGTCGACGACAGCTTCGAGCGCGCCTGGCGCCGCGTCGGCCTCGCGCTCGACCGCAGCGGCTTCACGGTCGAAGATCGCGACCGCAGCCAGGGCGTGTATTTCATCCGCTATGTCGATCCCGCGCTGGCGGGCAAGGACGAGCCGGGCATGCTGTCCAAGTTCTTCAATTTCGGCAGCAAGACCCCCGACAGCGGACCGGCGCGTTATCGCGTGGTCGTCAAGGGCGAAGCGACCACGAGCACAGTGACGGTCCAGAACGCAACCGGCGCACCCGAAAACGGCGAGGCCGGACAACGCATCGTCAAGTTGCTGGTCGAAGACCTGAAGTGACGCGGCGCTGACTCGGCGCGCGCATCGCGTGCTGCGCTTTTGCAGCCTCGGCAGCGGCAGTTCGGGCAATGCCACGCTGGTCGAAGTGGCCGGTGCCGGGCGCGCGACGCGGGTGCTGGTCGACTGCGGTTTTACGCTGCGAGAGATTGCATGGCGCCTGGCGCGCATCGGCCTTACGCCGGAGGATCTCGACGCGATCTTCGTCACCCATGAACACGGCGACCACATCGGCTGCGCGGTGTCGCTCGCGCGCCGCCACGACATCGCGTTGTGGATGAGCCGAGGCACCTGGCGCGCGATCGGCGAACCCGACTTGTCCGGCTTGCTGACCTTTGCGCGCGACGGCGAGGCGCTCGCCATCGGTGCGCTGCAACTGCGGCCCTACACCGTGCCGCACGATGCCGCCGAGCCCTTGCAATTGCGCTGCAGCGACGGCGCCTCGAGCCTCGGCATCCTGACCGACTCCGGCTCGACCACGCCGCACCTCGTGGCGGCACTGCAGGCGTGCCAGGCGCTCTTGCTCGAGTGCAACCACGACGCAGGGATGCTGGTCGCGTCGCGCTATCCGGCCTCGCTGAAGGCGCGTATCGGCGGGCGCTACGGCCATCTGTGCAACACGACCGCGGCGCAGATCCTGGCCGATTGCAACCATGCCGGTCTGCTGCACGTGGTAGCCGCTCACTTGAGTGAGCAGAACAACCATCCCGATCTGGCGCGCAGTGCGCTGGCTACCGCTTGCGGTCGCAGCATGGCCGATATCGTGGTTGCCGATCAGCGCCAAGGCTTCGGCTGGCTCGAGGTTCGGTGAGCGGCACCCGGACATCAAAAAGCCGCCCACGGGCGGCTTTTTGTGACCCAGCAAAAAAGCCTTCGCTCAGGGCTTCTTGACGGCGGACTCGGCGGCCTTGGTCGCGTCCTTGGCAGCGTCCTTGGCGGCATCGGCGGCCTTGTCGGCGGCGTCCTTGGCAGCGTCGGCGGCCTTGTCGGCGGCGTTCGCCGAGCCGCTGGCGGCGGTCATTGCCGAAGCGGCAGCAGCCGAAGCGGCGCTGTCCACAGCCGAAGCAGCGGCGGCGGCCACGGCGGCAATGGCCGGAGCGGCAGCAGCAGAAGCGGCGGCGGCGGGGGCGGACTTCTCTTCCGTCTTGCCACAAGCGGTGAGGGCGAGGGCGGCGACGAGCGAAGCCAACAGGATGGAGTTTTTCATGGGGTTCCTCAGATTTTTATAGAGTCGTACGAATCGGATCACCGTGGGCTCGAGGGAATCGAGAAGAGCCTCGGGCACGCGAGCAGGAAGCGAGGGGCGTTTCCAGTCGAGCCCGTGATTATAGACTGCGCGCACGGGGTTTTCACCTAGGAACGATTTGCCCGACGCGCTGCCCGGCGGCAAACCAGCCTCAGAAAGCTCTTTAAACCCCGAGAACGGTTGACGGAAAGGCGAGCGTGGAGCGCTGCGACATCGACGCCAGCTGTTCGCGCGTCTGCGCCATCACTGCCGCGTCGCGCGAGACGCTGCCGCGCCAGCGCACCGGATCCGCCAGCCTCAGGACGAGAAGACCCGAGGCGAGCAGCACGCTCGGCATCGGTCCGGCATCGAGCTCGTCGATGCCGCGGCACTCGACGACGTGCGACCAGGCGCGTCGGAAGTCGACCCAGCGCGGATGGCGGCGCGCGACCGCGTCGAAGCCTTGCGCGAGCAGGACGAGCTTGCGGTGCGGACGCGCCCAACGGCGCAGATCTTCGAGCACGGCAGGTTCGCTGATCGGCCAGTCGGCGAAATCGGCATCGGACCACCACAGCTCGCGGCAACCGGTCTCGGCGGCCTGCGAAATCGCATGGCGCACCGCGGAATGGAAATCGCCGCGGCTGGCAATACGCGAGAACTCGCCCGGCGCGGCGGCGCGGCGGCCGGACGGTGCAGTGTGGTCGGGTTCGGAGGAAGTCATCGCATTCTCCGTTCGGCGGATGGACAGTGCCGTCAGGGCTTGGGCATCAGGTCGATCGCCTGCAGCCAGCCAGCGTGCCGCCATTGTTCCAACAGTTCGCGCGCCTCGCCACTCAGGGCTTGCACCTGCATATTGCTCAGCCGCGCGGTATCGGCCAGCCGGCGCATCAGCGTCGCATCGCGCCCGCCGGCGCGAAAGGATTCGCCGTTCACGAACACATGCCAGCGGTCGTAGAGCATTCGCGTCGAGCGGTCGAGGGCGACGCCGGTACGCGCGTCCGTCGCAGTGCTCCCCTCGAACCACGCATCGGCATCTGGTTCGCTCAGCCACTCGCCGAGCGCGCAGGCGACCGACCGCGGGTCGTCGACGAGGCTGCGCAAGGCGGTGCGCGAATAGACGGCCAGCGCATCGGGGATGCGGCCCGGGTTCGGTACCGCTTGCTGACCGGGGTCGCGGTAAAGGTCACGGGCCGGGTAGGGTACGCCCGCGTCCTCGTTCGCATCGTCCTGCGCATCGAGCATGCGCTGAACCACCTCGCGCGCCAGCGCATCGCGAGCGGGCGCGCGAAAGCCGATCGATGCGGTGATGCACTCGCCTTGGGCCACGCCGTCGTGCGCCCAGTCGGGCGGCAGGTACAGCATGTCGCCTGGGGCCAGGAGCCATTCGTCTTCGGCGTCGAAGCGGCGCAGGATTTTCAGCGGCAGTCCGGGCTCGAGCTCGCGGTCGCCGAGTCGACCGATGCGCCAGCGCCGATGGCCCTTCAACTGGACCAGAAAGACATCGTACGAATCGAAGTGCGGACCGACACCGCCGCCGTCGCTCGCATACGAGAGCATCACGTCGTCCAGGCGCGCCTGCGGCACGAAGCGAAATCGCGCCAGCAGCGCGTGCATATCTGCGCGGTGCCGGTCCATGGCCTGGACCAGCAACGTCCAGCGTGCGCGCTTGCGCGAGGGCAGCGCGCGCCGCGCGAGCGGGCCGTGGCGCAGCCGCCAATCGGACTCGCCCCGCACGACGAGGCGGCTTCGCACATCGTCGCGGCCGGCCAGATCGAACAGGTGTGCGGGCAGCACGTCGACCTCGGCCGGATCGATCGCCGCGCGCACGAGCAGCGGCTTCTTCTGCCAGTGACGGCGCATAAAAAGCCGCGGCGTCAGGCCGCCCAGCAGGGGTGTCGCGTGGTCGATGTTCATGGGTCGATGTTCAGGGATGATGTGCGATGATGAACCGATGCTCATCACTGCTCCGTGCGTCGTCAGCCTGACCTGGAAACTGCAGGATTCGCAGGGCCAGGCGATCGACGAACTGACCGATCCGGTCGAGTTTCTGGTCGGCGGCGACGACCTCCTGCCCAAGGTGGAAGAGGCATTGATCGGCCAGGCCGCGGGCTTCGACACCACGCTGCACCTCGAGCCCGAACATGCCTTCGGCGACTACGACGCCGCGCTCGTTTTCTTCGAGGATCGCGCCCTCTTTCCGGCCGAACTCGACGCCGGCATGCAGTTCGACGGCGTGCCCGAGGGCGCGACGACCGAAGGTCTGCCACCGGATGCGATCTACACAGTGACCGAGGTCTATCCGCATCACGTCGTGCTCGACGGCAACCATCCGCTCGCCGGCATCGCACTGCGTCTTGCCTTGAACGTGCGCGACGTGCGCGAGGCGAGCCCGTCCGAGATCGAAGCCGGCAGCGTCGGCGAGCCGGCCTTCACGGTGTTGAATACCGCGCCGGCGGGCAGCCACACTCACTGAGCGCTGCGGCGACCGACCGCTCCGCCGGACGCACTTGAAAGTCAGGCGTGGCCGGTCGAGCCGAAGCCGCCCTCGCCCCGATCCGATGCGCCGAACGCATCGACCCGACGAAACGTCGCCTGCACCACAGGCACGATGACGAGTTGCGCGATGCGTGCCAGCGGTTCGACTACATAGGCGGTATCGCCACGGTTCCAGCAGCTCACCATCAGCGGACCCTGGTAGTCCGAATCGATCAGGCCCACGAGGTTGCCGAGCACGATGCCGTGCTTGTGGCCGAGCCCCGACCGCGGCAGGATCATCGCCGCGAGGCCGGGGTCGCCGATGTGGATCGACAGGCCGGTCGGGATCAGCACCGTCTGGCCGGGCTGGATCGTCAACGCGGCATCGATGCAGGCGCGCAGGTCCAGACCCGCACTGCCCGGCGTGGCATAGGCCGGGCCGACTTCGTCGAAGCGCGCTGCGATGCGCGCATCGAGCACTTTGAGGTCGATCACCGTCATGCCTTCACCGCCGCCACACGTTGCGCAATCTCAGCCACCAGTTCGCGCGCGAGGGCGAGCTTGCTGCCGGGCGCGAGTTCGCGCATGCCCTGTGCATCGATCAGCGTGAGCGCGTTGTCGTCGCGGCCGAAGGTGGCCGGACCATTGTTCGCAACGATCAACGGTACGTTCTTGCGCACGCGCTTTTCCTGCGCATGGCGCAGCACGTCGTGGCTCTCGGCCGCGAAGCCGACGCAGTAAGGCGGCGGCGACAGGCGTGCCACCGCGGCCAGGATGTCGGGGTTCTCGGTGAGTTCGAAGCCGGGCGGCGCAGCATGGCCCCCGGTCTTCTTGATCTTGTGTGGCGCGATGCTCGCGGCGCGCCAGTCGGAGACCGCCGCGGTCGCGACGAAGACATCGTGACGGGGCGCGAGCGGAAGCACCGCATCGAACATCTGCTGCGCGGTCTGCACGTCGATGCGTTGCACGCCGCGCGGCGTGGGCAAGTGCACCGGACCGGCGACCAGCGTGACCCGCGCCCCGGCGTCGGCGGCGGCACGCGCGATCGCGAAACCCATCTTGCCGCTCGACAGGTTGGTGATGCCGCGCACCGGGTCGAGTGGTTCGAAGGTCGGCCCGGCGGTGACGAGCACCGATATGCCGAGCAAGGCCTTGGGCTGGAAGAAGGCGATCACCTCGTCGAGCAGCTCCTGCGCCTCGAGCATGCGCCCGTCGCCGACCTCGCCGCAGGCCTGGTAGCCGGTGCCCGGGCCGAGAACAGTGGTGGCATCGGCGCGCAACTGCGCAAGGTTGCGCTGCGTCGCCGGATGAGCCCACATCTCGCGGTTCATGGCCGGTGCGACGAGCAGCGGGCAGCGTTCGATCGGCCGCGCCAGGCAGGTCAGGCTCAGCAGTTCGTCGGCCCGGCCCTGCGCCAGCTTGGCGATGAAATCGGCGCTCGCCGGAGCGACCAGCAGCGCGTCGGCTGAGCGTGTGAGGTTGATGTGCGCCATGCTGTTGTCGACGCCACCCGCCGCCCGCGAATCCCACTGGCTCGTGAAGACCGGCCGCCCCGACAAGGCCTGCATCGTCGTCGCGGTGATGAAGTGTTCGGCCGCCTCGGTCATCACCACTTGCACCGTCGCACCCGCCTTCACCAGCAGCCGCACCAGTTCGGCCGATTTGTAGCAGGCGATGCCGCCCGACAGGCCCAGCACCACGTAGCGGTTCGCGAGTTCGGTAGCTTCGGTCATGGCCATGATTGTTAGCGATTGAAGAGGCGCCGGGCCAGGAAGCTCAGCCCATCCACCAGCGCCACCAGCAGCAGCATTCCGAGCAGCACGGTCGATGTCTCGTGCATCTGAAACAGGCCGAGGTGATACGCCAGCATCTGCCCGAGCCCGCCGGCGCCGACGACGCCGAGCACGGCGGCGGCGCGGATATTGTTTTCCCATCGGTACAGCGAATAGCTCACCACTTGCGGCCAGATCTGCGGCAACGTCGCATACAGAAAAATGCGCAGCTCGCCTATGCCGCGGCTGCGCAGCGCGAACGCCGGGCCGGGCGGCGCGTTCTCGATGCTCTCCGCAAACAGGCGGCCCAGCACGCCGGTCGTGTGCAGTGCGAGCGCGAGCGTGCCGGGGAACGGTCCGAGCCCGGCGCTGATGAGCAGCAGCGCGGCCCACACCAGCTCGGGCACGCTGCGCAGCGCGTTCAGCAGCAGCCTTGCGATGGGGCGAGCGCGCGCCGGATCGCCGGCGTGCACGCGCGCTGCGGGCAGCGCGACGACGAGTCCGGCAACGGCCGCGATCAGCGTACCGAGCGCCGACATCGCCAGCGTCTCGAGCAACGCCGTCCCCGTCTTGACGAGAAATGCCGGTGCGGTCTGAGGCGGAAAGAAGCCGGCCAGGAAGCGGCCCATCGTCGCCAGCGCATCGGGCGCAAGGAACTCACCCCACTTGAGATCCAGCGACCAGAAGCTCGCGACGACGAGTACGAGCACGCCGGTCGCCACCCAGCAGGCCTTGCAGCGCGCGCGCGCCAGCACGTTCATCCGAGCTCCTTGCGCAGCCAGCCGCTCAGCTTGTCGGCCATGCCGACCAGCAGCATGAAGATGAGCAGGATGCTCGCGACCTCGGCACCCGCAAACATCTTGGACGCGTTGTCCAGCTCCTGCCCCAGGCCGCCGGCACCGACAAAGCCGAGCACCACCGACGAGCGGATAGCACACTCCCAGCGATAGACCGTATAGCTGACGAGCTCGGTCGAGGCCTGAGGCAGCGCGCCGTAAAAGAACGCCTGCAGCCGACCCGCGCCGTTGCGCAGCAGCGTCTGGGTGGCATGCGCATCGGCGGTTTCGAGGATCTCGGCGTAGACCTTGCCGAGCATGCCGCCGTAGGCGATGCCGATCGCGATCACGCCCGAGGTCGGACCGAGGCCGACGATGCGAACGAACAGCAGCGCCCACACCAGCTCGGGGATGCTGCGCAGCACGATCGCGAACCATCGCGCCGCCTGGCGCAGCGCGCGCGGGCCGGCGGCCATGGTCCCCGACAGCGACGAGATCGACAGCCGCGCGGTCGACAGCAGCGCCAGCGGCACGGCGACGACGAAGGCGAGCGTCAGGCCCGCGGTCGCGATGGCGACCGTGCGCCAAGTCTGCGCCAGCATGAGCTGCATGAACTCGGCATCGTGGCGCGGTGGCACGAAGCTGTGCAGGAATTTGCCGGTCGCTTTCAGGCTGCGCGCATCGAACAGCTCCCACGGCTTGAACTCGGTCCAGACCAGCAGCGGCCACAGCAGGACCAGGCTGACCATGGCGATGGCGACGCGGCGCGGGCGGTCGGGGTCGCGTTGGGCTGCGTGGTGCATACGGGCTGGAAGAGCCAAGTCATTCATCGCGGAGACGCAGAGGACGCAGAGGACGCGGAGGCTTCATGCGAACAGGCAAGGTGAACCGACCCACTCCCTGGCCCGTCTGGGGAGAGGGTTGGGGTGAGCAACTGTGTTTCAAGTCAAGCTGTTTTCGGGGACTGAGCATGTTTTGCCGCGTCCCACGATTTCTGGTCCCTGAGCATGGCGTTCAGGATCGTCAGCAGCTTTCTCAT
>JBDSEG010000061.1:0-3685 GCA_039920165.1 Burkholderiaceae bacterium | reverse complement strand
TCACCTGCGACCAGGCCTTCTCGACGAGCGCGGGAGCGCCCTCCAGGTAGGACTCCGGCGTCGGCATCTTCGGCAGCTCGACGACGCGAAAGACGAATCGGTTCGTCACCATGTTCATGCCCATGCGCGTTCTCCTTTTCCGGCCGTCAGGCAGCGATGCCGTTATACATTGCCTGGTGCGCCCGGTGACGGCCCGGGTGCGCGTTGTAGGTGCCGCGCTCGCCGGCGATCGTCAACTCGACGTCCGCGGGCCAGCCCCGCGACTTGTCGGTGTGCGTGTATCGCCAGGTTTCGTCACGGCGACGCCTCTTGCGCCGCCGCGCCGCCGAGACGCGCCCTGCACGCAGTTCGCACGGACGTCGGATGGGCGGCTGAATCGGTGATGACCATGGCGCTTCCGGAGCCCGGGCAATCGACGGCGCGATTCTGTACGCAACCCGGGTGGCAGGCAAGGCGCGCACTCGCCGCCAGGAAAAGCGGCGAGCGCGATCGCGAGACGTCGCGGCCGATCTCGTCGTTGCCGAACCAATGCTCGGCGCTTGGGGGCATAAGCAGTTCAGGGAGCCGTTGCGCGGCCGCTGCTAATGTCAGCTGTCATTCAACGGACGATCTCGAACGACAGGAATCATTCGTCTGAAGCAGTCATTTGCCCGTCACGCCGAGACGCATTTCCCAAGCGATATTGCCTCGCTACGTAGACACAGATGCGAGAAGCGTGAACTGGGCTCGACCCAGCAGTTTCCGGAAGTCTCGATCGAAGCTGACCAGATGCTCCCCGCGTTGAGCTACAGCGGCGGCGAGCCATGCATCCGGAACGTCATTTGCACTGAGGTCCTTGTCCAGACAAAGTTGACGAAATCGCTTCCATTCAGCGCCGAGCTCCGCGAGTTGGGCACCAGGCAGCAACAGCAACGCATCGACGAATCCGATCGCCTCTTCAATAGGCGTCGGCTTCTGGAAGATCTTGGGACTGGTGACCAAGCGCAGGAAACTGGCCAGCACCATCGGCATCAACGTGCAGACAACGCCAGAGTCCGCTTCTGCAAATGTCCCTTCCAGCCAGGCGCGGGCGATACCGTGATGCGGATGGTCGCTCCGGGCGGCAGCTACCAGTACATTGACGTCAGGCGTCATCGCCCAGTGCGTCCAGCATCGCCTTGTTGCTCAGTGGATCGACACCGGCTACCTAGCCCCCTCGGCCCTTGAGCAATGGCAGCGCAAGCTTCGGACGTCGTCCGGTCGTGCGTCGCGCGCGCAGGCGCAAATGCAGGCCCTCTTCGATCAGCCGTGTCAGGCTGGTGCGCTGGTGCGCCGCCAAGGCCTTGGCCTCAGCAAGAAGCTGGTCATCGATATTGAGGGTGGTCTTCATCTTTGCGATGATACAGATTTCTGTGCTCTTTTTTGATGATCGGGCCCCCGACGACACCAATCCGAGAAATCCGTAGGTGGTTGCGACACCAATGAGGCGCCGAGCAGATCGGTACGTAGCCAAGTTTGGCTACGTCAAGGACAAACGGCTAGCAGGCGCTGACCTGCTAGCCGTTGTCTTTTCTGGTGGGCCCTGAGTGACTCGAACACTCGACCTACGGATTAAGAGTCCGCTGCTCTACCAACTGAGCTAAGAGCCCGAAAACTGTTGACGCGTCTCGGTGGGTTGGTGTGGGTTGTGCGGGGTTCGAACCCACGACCTACGGATTAAAAGTCCGCTGCTCTACCAACTGAGCTAACAACCCGCCGAGCCCACAATTATAGGGTGGCGGGAAGGCTCGTCCGCTGGGGTGCGAGCGCGACGGATTCCAGCGCGCGGGTCGCGGCCACCAGCCCGAAGGTCGCGGTCACGCCGACGCTCGAACCGTAGCCGTGACAGTTGAGCGTGCCGTCGACGTCGCAGCCCTCGCTTTCGCCCGCCGGCAGCGCGATCGGCTCGCGCGAGAACACGCAGGCGATGCCGATCGGGCCGCTTTTTGCGGCACTGTGAGCCTTGCGCAAGCGCTGGCGCAGCGCCGCCAGCACCGGGTCATGCGTCGCGGTCGCCAGGTCGCCGACCTCGACCCTTTCCGGACTTCGCTTGCCGCCGGCGGCGCCGACGATCACCAATGGCACCCGCGCCACCAGCGCCCAGGCCGCGATCACCGCCTTGGCGCGGCCCTGGTCGCAGGCGTCGACGACCGCATCGACCGGTCCCGGCAGCAGCCCGGGCCAGTTGGCCGGGTCGACGAACTCCTCGACCGCATGGACGACACAGCCCGGGTGGATGTCGGCGATGCGCGCGCGCAGCGCCTCGACCTTGGCCATGCCGAGGGTGCTGCCGAGGGCCTGCACCTGGCGGTTGACGTTCGACTCGGCGACCTGGTCGAGATCGATCAGGATGAGTGCGGCGACGCCGCTGCGCGCCAGCGCCTCCGCAGTCCAGGAGCCGACCCCGCCGACGCCGACCACGGCGATCCGGGCGGCGCGAATCCGCAGATAGGCGGCGTCGCCGTAGAGCCGGCGCAGGGCGCCGAAGCGGCGCTCGAGATCGGCGGCCTCGTGGTCGTCGGCAAGAAGCCGCGGCGCCGAGGCGGGCGTGTTCGCCGCCACGGCCGCGCTCATTTCAGCGACACCAGCCGTTCCTTGCCGGCCTGCGCGGCCTCCGATTTCGGATAGGCCTTCAGCAGCTCGTCGATGGTCTTGCGGGCCGCAACGCGGTCTTTCAGCTCGGCCTGGCAGTTGGCGATGGCGAGCAGCGCCTCGGGCGCGCGCGGGCTCTGCGGCGAGGCCGCGACCAGGGCGCGGAACGAGGCGATCGCTTCCTTGTACTGGCGCAGCGCGTACTGGGCGTTGCCCATCCAGAACAGCGCCGAATCACGGTAGCCGCTCGCCGGGAAGCGCCTCATCAGCGCCGCGAAGCCGCCGGCGGCGCGATCGAACTCGCCGCGGCGAAAGCCGGCAAGCGCGTCGTCGTACTGGCGCTTTTCTTCCAGGTCGACCGTGAACTCGTGGTCGTCGACGGTCACCTTTTGCGGCTCGATCTTGCGGATGCGGTCGTCTACGCCCTGCTGGATGTCGGTCTGCTTGCGCTGCAGCTCGGCGACGCTGCGCGCCAGCTCCTCGATCTGGCCGCGCAGCCGGGCGTTGTCGGCGCGCTGCAGCTCGATCTGCGAGTTCAGGTCGAGCAGGCTGCGCTTGAGCTGACCGATGCTGTCGTTCATTACCGTCATCTGCTCGGCCTGGCGGGCGCGCGCCTGCTCGTTGCTCTGCTCGAGCTGCTTGCGCAGGTCGAGGATCGCCCGGCGCGCTTCGTCATCGTCGAAGATGCCGGCCCGCGCCGGCGCGGCGAACGAGAGGGCGAGGACGCCGGCGGCGAACGCGGCCGCGGCCCGGCCCGAAGCGAGCCCTGCCCTCACTGCGCGGCCATCAGCTCGGCGCGGCGGTTCTTGGCCCACGCTTCCTCGTTCTCGCCCGGCACCGCCGGACGCTCCTTGCCGAAGCTGGTGGCCTCGACCTGGGCCGGCTTCACGCCCATCAGCGTCAGCGACTTCACCACCGCCTCGGCCCGGCGCTGGCCGAGCGCGAGGTTGTATTCGCTGCTGCCGCGATCGTCGGTATGCCCCTGCACCGCCATCTTGCGCGTCGGGTGGGTGGTCAGGACCTTGGCGTTGGCCTCGACCACCGGCCGGAACTCGTCCTTGACGACGTAGCTGTC
>JBDSEG010000060.1:0-23109 GCA_039920165.1 Burkholderiaceae bacterium | reverse complement strand
GATCGACGACTGTGAGCCGACTCCGACACTCGAATGCGCTGTGCGTGACTGGCGGAATGCGCTGTCCCGCTCTCTACTTGGGCCATCTACTCCGGGAGTACCAAATGCACATCCCCGCCAGTTGCCTCGAAGCGATCATCGACCTGTCGGGCCGCCTCGAATGGCTTGAGCGGCAGTCCGGCTTCGGTAACGCGGACGAGTACCAGATCGTGGTCGCGCGTCTGAAGCGACTGTTGGCGCTGGGACTTCCCAAATATGCGATCGACCCGGTTCTCGACGCTCACCCGGCCACGGCTGAGCTGTACGAGAACATTACTTATTCGCAGCTCGGCTTGTCGCGTTCTCCGTTGCGCATTGCAATCGGGTCGGCCATCGTTTCGATCCAGCTGCTCGAGCAGTTCCGGACCCGACGCGCCGGACATCTGAACGATTGAGTACCGAAGCGGCTTGCGATCTCTGGCGGCCTAGAGTCCGACGATGTCGGTGATCTCTATCCTCACGCCGCGCGCACCGGGCTGCACCGGCACCGAGACGCCCTGAAGATCACCGCTCGCCGGCATCGCATTGCCGCTGCGGCTGATGCGCGCGCTGACGACAACGCCGGTCGCGGTCGACAACGTGTGCTGAGGCGACATGGCCATGCTGTCGTCAAGCGTGAAGTTCAACGGCAAATCCTTGACCTTTTTGCGCACGACAGCCAGCGGAATCCCGCCGCCCGTCGCGACGCGCGCGAAGACGAAGAGCGTGTCGTCAGGGCGCGCCTTGCCGGCCAGGCTTTGCGACAACGTCACGCTGCCTTCAATTGATTTCGCGCTCGCGCCGACGGGTGTCGAATCAGTCGTCGCTGCGGTCGAAGCCGAGGAATCCGACGCGGTGGACGACACCGCGCCCTGCCCGGCCAGACGCCGTTTTGCCTCCCCGATGCCGGCCTGAATCTGCTCGCGAAATTCGTCCGTCGGTGCCAGGCGCGCCATGCTTTCCCATTGACGCAACGCGGCGGCATAGTCCTCGCGCTCGAAGGCGGCGCTGCCGGCGAGCGCGAGTGCTTTCAGATTGTTCGGATCGACCGCGAGGGCACGCGCGATCAGGCGATCGGGTTCGCCGGCGAAGCCTTGCCGGGCGGTCGCGAGCGCATCGGCGTAGTGCGCCATCAGCATGGAATCTTCGGGGCGCAACGCGAGGGCCTGCTTGAAGGCCGCGGCCGCCGCTTCGAACCGGCCGAGCACTGCGTTGGACCGTCCGAGGATGGTCCAGCCCTCGATATCGCCGGGCTGCTCCCTCAAGCGAATCGCGAGGCGCTCGATCAGTAGCTCGACCTGTTGCGGCGTGATCGACGCCGCCTCGATCGGTGGCGCAGAAGCACCGGGAGCCGCCGCGAGTTGGGGCGATAGCGCTTGGGGCGTACCGACGACGAGGTAGCCCAGGGCCGCTACCGTGCACACCGAGAAGGCGAGCCCGAGCATCAACGCAAGCGGCCGCCGCGCCGCTGCGCCCTTCGCGGCGGCTTGCATCGACGGACCGTCGACCACCGTTGCCACGATGCGCTTATCGAGCGCCTCGCGGGCTTGCGCATGCTCGGCATCGGTGATCGATCCGGCCGCATGCGCGGCGTCGAGCTCGGCGATGCGCCGGCGCAGTGCATCGATCGAGTCACGCTGCGCGGTATCGGCACTGGCGGGATGCCGCCGCGGCCACCACAGAGAACGGGTCAACAGCGCGAGCGTGGCGAGCGTCAGGACGACCGCGAACGAGGCGAAGCCGATCATGAAGTCGCGCCCCGTGGATCCGCCGGCTTCGCGATCGACGCGGCCTCTGGCGCAATGTCCGGGTCCGATTCGTCGTCGGGTTCGAACGCATCGGGCGCGAGCCTGGCGCGCCTTCGCAGCACGATGGTGAGGATCAGCAGTCCGCCGGCGAGCAGAATGCCTGGCGCGATCCACAACAGTGCCGTGGTCGATTTGAATGCGGGCCGATAGCGCACGAAGTCGCCATAGCGGTCGGTCATGTAGGCGATGACCTGCTCGTTCGACGCGCCGCGCGCGAGCTGTTCGCGGATCTGCACTCGCAGGTCGTCGGCGAGACCCGAGTGCGAGTCGGCGATGGTCTGGTTCTGGCACACCAGGCAGCGCAACTCGGCGGCCACGGCCAGCATGCGGGCTTCGAGTGCGGGGTCGGTGGCGGCGAGCGGCGCCTCCTTGGCGCCCGCCGCCAAGGCCACGCACAGCAGGAACGCCGCGAACCCTCCCGGCTGCCTCCTAACCATTGTTGAGCTCACGCAGCAGCGGCACGATCCGGGTCTGGATGATCTGCGGTGTGACCGCGCCGATATGCTTGAAACGGATGACGCCCTGCTTGTCCATGACGAAGGTTTCCGGCACCGCATACACGCCGAAGTCGATGCCGACGCGACCGTCGGTGTCGGACAGCGAGGCGTCGTAGGGATCGCCGAACTGCGCCAGCCAGTCGAGGCCGTCCTGACGCTTGTCCTTGTAGTTCAGGCCGAGGATGGGAAGCTGCTTGCTGCGCGACAGCGCGAGCAGGTGCGGATGCTCCTCGCGGCAGGTCACGCACCACGAGGCCCAGACATTGAGCATCCAGACCTTACCGAGCATGTCGTCGCGCCGGATCGAGCGCACGGGGTCGTCCAGCCTTGCGAGCGTGAACGCCGGCGCGAGCTTGCCGATCAGCGGCGAAGGAACTTCGCGCGGATCGAGCTTGAGCCCGGCGGCGAGAAAGCCCGCCAGCACCAGGAACAGCGCCAGCGGAACGACGAAACGCAGGCGCTTCATCGGGCAGCGACGACGCCGTCCGGGATCGTCGCGCTCTGGCGCCGCGTAGCGCGATAACGCCGATCGGATGCTGCGAGGATGCCACCGAGTGCCATCACCAGGCAGCCGCCCCAGATCCAGTCGACGAAGGGTTTGACATATACACGCACGATCCACGCCTTGCCGCCGTCGACCGCCTCGCCGAGCGAGACATACAGGTCGCGGGTGAAGCCGGTATCGATCGCAGCTTCGGTCATCGGGTTCTGCTGCACGCGGTAGACGCGCTTTTCAGGCTGCAGCGTGGCGACCGCCTTGCCGTCGCGAGTCACTTCGACGAGCCCGCGGGTCGCCGCATAGTTCGGTCCCTGGATTTCGCGCACGCCGCGGTAGGTGAAGATATAGCCCGCGACGTTGGCGGTATCGCCCGGTTCCATCCGCAGGTCCTGTTCGACGCCGTAGGTGTTGACCATGCTGACGCCGAAGGCGAATACCGCGATGCCCAGGTGCGCGACCATCATGCCGAATACCGAGCGCGGCAGCAGACGGGCGCGCGCAAGCCAGCCGGCGGGCGTCGGCGTGCCGGTGCGCAGCCGCTCGAACAAATCGGTGGCAAGCGAGAAGACGATCCACCACGCCATCAAAAAACCGAGTGTCGCAAGAGCCGAGATGTGCCCAGCAAGGAAGCCGGTGACGAACGCCATCACGACCGCGAGCCCGGCTGCCCAGCGCAGCCGCAGCGTCAGTTCTGGCACCGAGGTCTGGCGCCAGCGCGCGAGCGGGCCGACGCCCATGAGGAAGACGACCGGCGTCATGATGGGAACGAAGACGCTGGCGAAATACGGCGGACCGACCGAGATCTTGCCCAGGCCGAGCGCATCGAGCAGCAGCGGATAGAGCGTGCCGAGCAGCACCGTCGCCATCGCGACGACCAGCATCACATTGTTGGCGAGCAGCGCCGATTCGCGCGAGACGGGTTCGAAGCGCGCGCCCAGGCCGACGCTCGGCGCGCGCCACGCATACAGCACCAGCGAGCCGCCGATCACGACAAGAAGAAACGCGAGGATGAAGACGCCGCGGCGCGGATCGGTGGCGAAGGCATGCACCGAGGACAGCACGCCCGAGCGAACCAGGAAAGTGCCGAGCAGCGAGAGCGAGAACGCCATGATCGCGAGCAGCACGGTCCACGATTTGAAGGCGCCGCGCTTTTCGGTGACGGCGAGCGAATGGATCAGCGCGGTGCCGACCAGCCACGGCATGAAAGAGGCGTTCTCGACCGGGTCCCAGAACCACCAGCCGCCCCAGCCGAGTTCGTAATACGCCCACCAGCTTCCCAGCGCGATGCCGACGGTGAGAAAGGTCCAGGCCGCGAGAGTCCACGGTCGGGTCCAGCGGGCCCAGGTCGCGTCGAGGTTGCCCCCGATCAGGGCGGCGATAGCGAAAGCGAAGGCAACCGAGAAACCCACGTAGCCCATGTACAGCATCGGCGGGTGAATCACCATGCCGGGGTCCTGCAGCAGCGGGTTCAGATCGCGCCCGTCGAGAGCCGCCGGCAATAGACGCTCGAACGGGTTCGAGGTCAGCAGCATGAAGAGCAGGAAGCCGACGCTGACCAGCCCCATCACCGCCAGGATGCGCGCGATCACGGGCAGCGGCAGATGCCGGCTGAAGCTCGCGACGGCCAGGGTCCAGACGTTGAGCATCAGCAGCCACAGCAGAAGCGATCCTTCGTGGCCGCCCCACACGCCGGCGACGCGGTAGGCGAGCGGCAGCGCGGAGTTGGAATTGGATGCGACGTACAGCACCGACCAATCGTTGTTCACGAACGAGGCGGTAAGACAGGCGAAGGCGACGACGACGAGCAGGCACTGCGTCTGCGCGGCCGGCCGCGCAAGGTGCATCCAGGTCGCGTTGCCGCGCGCCGCGCCGACGATCGGCAGGCTGCCCTGTATCAGCGCGACGGCGAGCGCGAGCAGCGCCGCGATCTGGCCGATCTCGGGGATCATTTGCCCGCCCCCGGCGCGAGCGTGGACGCGGCGTCGGCCCTGCTCTGTCCGGCGCGCTTGAGCGCCTCGGCGGCTTCGGGCGGCATGTAATTCTCGTCGTGCTTGGCGAGCACCTCGCGCGCCGCGAACACGCCGTCGCTGCGCATCTGGCCTTGCGCGACGACGCCCTTGCCTTCCTTGAACAGGTCCGGAAGGATGCCGACGTAGTGGACCGAAATCGTCTTGGCGGTATCGGTGACGCTGAACTCGACCGCCGTCGCGTCGCGCTTGACGCTGCCCACCGTCACCAGCCCGCCGAGCCGGAAGGTGCGCCCGCTCGGGGCCTCCTTCGCAGCGACCTGGGTCGGCGTGTAGAAAAAGACCAGGTTGCTCTGGAACGCATTCAGCACCAGCGCGGTGGCTATGCCGACCGCGCCGACGATGCCGGCGATGATCGCCATGCGTTTGTGACGCGGCTTCATCGGTCGTCCCGAACCGAGTGGCCCACGGCGCGCAGGCTGGCGCGCCGACCGCGCACGACGGACGCGGCCTCGAACAGCAGCGCCGCCAGGGTCATCGCATACGAGCCCCACACATACAGGCCGTAGCCTCGCATGGCAAAGAATTCAGAAGCGCTGATCCAGTTCACTGCCGGTTCCTCGTACTTGCCTTGACTTCATCTCCCGATCGCAAGCCCAGCACCCAATCGGCATCCCGATCGCGTTCGAGTGCAAGGCCCTGCGCGCGAGTGAAGGCTACCGCGAAGGCATAGGCCCAGAACGCCAAGGTCATCAGCAGCATCGCGGTCAACATGGTGTGCGCCATCTTCGGGGCCGAAGTCAGGCTGATGCTCGCGCCCTGGTGCAGGGTGTTCCACCAGCGGACCGAAAAATAGACGATCGGGATGTTAACCGCCCCCACCACGGCGAGCAGCGCGCCGGCCTTGTCGCCACGCACCTCGTCGTCGATCGAGGCCACGAGGGCGATGAAGCCGAGATACAGGAACAGAAGAATCAGTTCCGACGTAAGGCGCGCGTCCCACACCCACCACGCGCCCCACGTCGGCTTGCCCCAGAACGCACCGGTCCACAAGGCGAGGAAGGTGAACAGCGCGCCGGTTGGCGCCAGCGCACGCGCCAGCAGCGACGCCATGCGGGCGTTGAACATCCAGCCGATGGCGGCCCAAAACGCCATGGCGAGATAAATCACCATCGACATCCAGGCGGCAGGCACGTGGATGAAAATGATGCGGTAGGCCTCGCTCTGCGTGGCGTCGGTCGGGGCGACAAAGAAGCCGACGTACAGGCCCACGATGGCGAGCGCGCTGGCGAGACCCCACAGCCACGGATTGACGCGCTCCGCCAAGGCATAGAAGCGCGACGGCGCGGCGAACCGCGTCCAACGCGCCCGGCGGCTGTTGCGCTGCATCGGGGTCATCGCGGCCTCATTCCAGTGCGATGCGCAGCGCGAACGCTGTCGCCAGCGGCGCGCCGAGCGCGGTGGCGATCAGCAGCGCGCCGAGCAGCGAGAAATGACCGGTGGTGGACAGTCCCGCTTCGGCGGCGCCGACCGCGCCCGCGCCGAAGATCAGCGCCGGGATCGACAGCGGCACGATCAGCAGCACGAGCAGGACGGCGCCGCTGCGCAGGCCGAGCGTCAGCGCTGCGCCGAGGCCGCCGAGCAGGCTCAGGATCGGCGTTCCGAGGCCGAGCGAGGCGGTCAACGTCACGAGCGAGGCAAGCGGCATATCGAGCATCAGCCCGATCAGCGGCGCAGCGATGACCAGCGGCAATCCGGTCACGGTCCAGTTGGCCGCCGCCTTGGCGGCTGCGATCACGACGCCCGGTTGGCCCGACAGCAGCATCTGTTCGAGCGAACCGTCGGCATGGTCGACCGCATACAGCCCCGCCATCGACAGCATCGATGCGAGCAGCGCGCTCACCCAGACGATGCCGGGCGCGATCTGGTGCAGGGTCTGCGGCTCGGGGCCGACGCCGAGTGGAAACAGGCTGATCGCGACGACGAAGAACGCCACCGGCAGCAGCGCCTCGACCCGCCGACGCAAGGCGAGCCGCAGGTCGCGTGTGTAGATGGCCAGAAAGACGTCGCGCATGGGAGGTGGCGGTCACGTCGGTTCAGGCGAAAACGCCGAGGTCGAACTCGGCCATGGCCGGCGCGCCCGTGCTGGGCGGCTGGTGGCTCGTCAGCAGCACGCTGCCCCCGCGCGCCAGATGCTCGTGCAGCAGGCCGTCCAGGCGTTCGATGCCGTCGAGGTCGAGTGCGTCATAGGGTTCGTCGAGGATCCACAGCGCCGCAGCGCGTTCGAGCGCGAGGCGCGCCAGCGAAGCCCGCCGACGCTGGCCCTGCGACAGCGTGCGAACCGGCGCGTCGCGACGCGCGGCCACGCCGATGCGTTCGAGCGCCAGCGCGATGCTGCCCGGGTCGTCGGGACGATCGTGCAGGCGGGCGAGAAAGGTCAGCGCCTCGGCGACGGTCAGATCTTCTTTCAGCGCATTCGCATGCGCAACATATGTGATGCGGGCGCTGTAGCCCGGGGCGTGGCGCACCGGCAGGCCGTCCCAAGTCAACTCGCCATGGGCAGGCAGTGCCAGCCCGGCGACCATTCGCAACAGGCTCGTCTTGCCGCAGCCGTTGCGTCCACGCAGCCAGCGCGCCTCGCCCGCGCGCAGGGCGAAACTCACGCTCTTGAATACGAGCCGGTTGCCGCGCCGGCAGGCCAGGTCGGTCGCAACCAGCGAGGGCAGGCGCACGGCATCGGACGAAAGGGCGGGCGTGCCGGGCATGAAGGACGATCGATGAACAATCGCAAGATGGCAATGAATGGCGCCACTCGAAGTCGACATGAAAAAACGGGGCGCCAGGCCCCGTTGTCTCGATATGCGGTTGGCGGAGTGGACGGGACTCGAACCCGCGACCCCCGGCGTGACAGGCCGGTATTCTAACCAACTGAACTACCACTCCATGCGGCTTGCTCCGGCCCTTTCGGGCCGGTCGCGAGTGCCACGAACTCGCTATCGAACTTGGCGTCCCCTAGGGGATTCGAACCCCTGTAATCACCGTGAAAGGGTGGTGTCCTAGGCCTCTAGACGAAGGGGACTTTGTCTTCAGTGTCGCCACACGATCATCACCTGAACTGCGCTTCGTCGGCCGACATCGTGGTGGAGGTAAGCGGGATCGAACCGCTGACCTCTTGCATGCCATGCAAGCGCTCTCCCAGCTGAGCTATACCCCCGAATCCAACGCCGTCGAGGCCGAGCCAACGCAGTTTCAAGCAAGACCGCGATTATAGACAAGGTCGTCAGCACGCTGCAATCTTGTGAGCACGAGCGTGCGTGGGAAGAGCTCGAGCACCGCATCGATCGACGGCGTCTGCACCCGTCCGCACACCAGCACGCGCACCGCATTGGCGAGTTGCGGCATCTTCAGGCCATGGGTTGTAAGCGTTTGCTTGAAGGCGGCTGCGATGCCTGCGCGATCCCACCCCAGCAGCGCCGCGAACGTTTCGCGCAGGCTCGTCAATGCCGGCACGATAGCCGCACCGGCGTGTGCAGCGCGGTCCTGCGGAGTCGGATCGACATCGGCCACATACATGGCGGCCCAGTCGGTCAGCTCGACCAGGGTCGCACAGCGGTCCTTGAAGAGGCCGCACACGCGGGCCAGATCCACATCGTCGCCGGCGGGCATTCCCCGGGCCGTCAATCGCTCGTCGACCGCGACCGCGAGCTGCGCATCGTCGCTGTGCCGAAGCGCCTGGCCGTTGACCCAGTTCAGCTTC
The DNA here is from genome assembly GCA_039920165.1 of Burkholderiaceae bacterium. GTDB lineage: Bacteria > Pseudomonadota > Gammaproteobacteria > Burkholderiales > Burkholderiaceae_C > JBDSEG01. Next base: position 14,563 of record JBDSEG010000060.1, on the reverse strand, counting down.
GCGAGATCCCACTGCGCGGCGCTCTTGGAAAGATGATGGCCGTCGAACCACTGCACCAGTTGCTCGCGCGTGAACAGCTCGTTGTCGCCGTGGCTCCAGCCCAGGCGCGCGAGATAGTTGACCATCGCCTCGGGCAGATAGCCCGCGGTCTCGTACTGCGTCACGCTCACCGCGCCGTGCCGCTTGGACAGCTTGTCGCCGTCGGGCCCGAGGATCATCGGCACGTGGCCGTACTGCGGCAGCTCGGCACCGAGCGCACGCAGGATATTGATCTGACGCGGCGTATTGTTGACATGGTCGTCGCCGCGGATCACATGGCTGATCCGCATGTCCCAGTCGTCGACCACGACGCAGAAGTTGTAGGTCGGCACGCCGATCGCCTCGCCCGGGGCGGCGGCGCGCGCGATGACCAGATCGTCGAGCTCGCGGTTGGCGATCGTGATGCTGCCCTTGACCATATCGGCCCAGGTCACCACCCCATCGGCCGGATTGCGAAAGCGAGCCACCGGCGGCACGTCCTGCGGAACCGGCGGAAGCGTCTTGCCAGGCTCGGGGCGCCAGCGTCCGTCGTAGCGAGGCTTGTCACCGCGCGCGCGTTGGCCCTCGCGCATCGCATCGAGCTCGGCCGGCGTGCAATAGCAGAGGTAGGCGCTGCCCTGCGCGAGCATCTGCGCGACGACTTCGCGGTAGCGCGGCATCCGCTGCATCTGGAAATACGGACCTTCGTCGTAGTCCAGACGGAGCCACTTCATCGCCGCGATGATCTGGTCGACCGCTTCGGTGGTCGAGCGCGCGACATCGGTGTCTTCGATACGCAAGATGAAGTCGCCGCCGAAGTGGCGCGCATAGGCCCACGAGAACAACGCCGTGCGCGCCGTCCCCAGATGCAAGAAGCCCGTGGGCGACGGTGCGATGCGGGTGCGAACGCGGCGATTCATGACGCGAGGCTTTCGAGCCCGCGCCGGAGATCGTCCTTCAGATCCTCCACATCATCGAGGCCGACCGCGACCCGGATCATTCCCTGTGTGATGCCGGCGGCCTGGCGCTGCTCCTCGCTCAATCGTCCGTGCGATGTACTTGCGGGATGCGTGATGGTCGTCTTGGTGTCGCCAAGGTTGGCGGTGATCGAACAGATCTGCGTCTGGTCGACGACATGGAAAGCATTGCGCCGCGCCACGGTCGGACCGCCCTCGGCCTTGACGATGAACGAGACCACCGCGCCGCCGCAGCCCGATTGCTGCGCCATCGCCAGCGCATGCTGAGGATGCGAGGCGAGGCCGGGGTAGAAGACGCGTTCGATAGCCGGCTGCGCTTCGAGCCAGGTACCGAGTGCGAGCGCGCGTTCGCTTTGCGCGCGCATGCGGATCGACAGGGTTTCGAGCCCCTTCAGCACGACCCAGGCGTTGAAGGGCGACAGCGACATGCCGGCGCTGCGCATCACCGGGACGAAACGCTCGTTGACGAGCTGTTCGCTCGCGCACAGCGCGCCAGCGATCACGCGGCCTTGACCGTCGAGGTATTTGGTGCCCGAGTGCACGACAAGATCGGCGCCGTATTCCATCGGCCGCTGCAGCGCCGGCGAGCAGAAGCAGTTGTCGACCGCGAGCCATGCGCCCGCATCCTTGGCGATTGCGGCGAGCGCGCGGATGTCGCAGACCTCTGTCAGCGGGTTGGTCGGCGACTCGGCGAACAGCAGTCGGGTGTTCGGCTTGATCGCCCGCCGCCAAGCCTCGACGTCGGTCTGCGAGACGAAGGTGGTCTCGACGCCGAACTTGCCGAACTCACCGCCGAGCAGCCGGATGGTCGAGCCGAACACGCTTTGCGAGCACACGACGTGATCGCCCGCCTTGAGCAGGCCCATGCCGAGCAGCAGGATCGCACTCATGCCGCTGCTGGTGGCGATGCACGCGCCCGCACCTTCCATGGCAGCCAGCCGGCGCTCGAGCATCGTCACCGTCGGGTTGGTGAAGCGCGAATAGACGAACGCCTCTTCCTCGTTCGCAAAGCGCGCCGCCGCGGTCGCCGCGTCGGGCTGCACGAAGCTGCTGGTGAGAAACAGCGCTTCCGAGTTCTCGCCCCACGCGCTCGGCGGCAGGCCCTCGCGCACCGCCAGCGTATCGCGCCGAACGCCCTCGGGCAGCGCGACGCGGGGAATCTTGTTGCCGGCCATCAACTTGCCTCGGTTGCGCTTTGCAGGGCCAGCCGGGAGCGGTCCGCGCCCTCCTCTTCGCCGGGCTGGGAGCGGCGCTGCGCTGCGAGGGCCAGGAAATCGGCGGCACTCACGTCGCCCGTGATGTAGTGGCCATCGAAGCACGAGGCCTCGAAGCCCTGCAACTTCGGGTTCAGCGCGCTGACCACGCGCTTCATCGCCGCGATATCCTGGTAGATCAGTGCATCGGCGCCGATGAACTGGCGGATCTCCTCGATGCTGCGGCCGTGTGCGATCAGCTCCTCGCTGGTCGGCATGTCGATGCCGTAAACGTTCGGATAGCGCACGGGAGGCGCCGCCGACGCCATGTAGACCTTGCGCGCGCCGGCCTCGCGCGCCATCTGCACGATCTCTTTCGAGGTCGTCCCGCGCACGATCGAATCGTCGACCAGCAGCACGTTACGGTCCTTGAATTCGACCCCGATCGCATTGAGCTTCTGGCGCACCGACTTCTTGCGCACGCCCTGCCCCGGCATGATGAACGTACGCCCGACATAGCGGTTCTTGACGAAGCCTTCGCGGTACGGTTTGCCGATCTTCTGCGCGAGCTGCATTGCCGAAGGACGACTCGATTCGGGGATCGGGATCACGACATCGATCTCGTTCGGCGGCATGGTCGAGATCAGGCGCTGGGCCAGCGTCTGGCCGAGGTCGAGCCGGGCCTGGTAGACCGAGACGCCGTCCATGATCGAGTCGGGTCGGGCAAGGTACACATACTCGAACATGCACGGGTTCAGGCTCGGGCGCTCGGCACACTGGCGCGCATGGACCTGACCGGCGAGGTCGATGAAGATCGCTTCGCCGGGAGCGACGTCGCGCTGGAGGACATGACCTGTGCCTTCGAGGGCGACCGATTCGCTCGCCACCATCACCTCGGACACAGCGCCGACGCCGAAGCACAGCGGGCGGATGCCGAACGGGTCGCGGAATGCGAGCAGCCCGTGGCCGGCGATCAGCGCAACGACAGCATAAGAGCCTTTGAGGCGCTTGTGGACCGCGGCCACCGCCTTGAAGATCGCCTCCGGCGAGAGTTCGAGGCCGCGCGCGGCGAGGTCGACCTCGTGCGCGAGGATGTTGAGCAGCACCTCGGTATCGCTGTCGGTATTGATGTGGCGCCGGTCGATCGCGAACAGTTCCTTCTTGAGCGCGAGGGCGTTGGTCAGGTTGCCGTTGTGGACCAGCACGATGCCGAACGGCGCGTTGACGTAGAACGGCTGCGCCTCCTCCTCGCTGTATGCATTGCCCGCGGTGGGGTAGCGCACCTGCCCCAGGCCGACCGAGCCCGGCAGCGCACGCATGTTGCGGGTTCGAAAGACGTCGCGCACCATACCGCGCGCCTTGTGCATGTGGCAGCGCGTGTCCTGCATCGTCACGATGCCGGCGGCATCCTGTCCGCGGTGCTGCAACAGCAGCAGCGCGTCGTAGATCAGCTGGTTGACGGGGCCCTGTGAGATCACGCCGACGATGCCGCACATGCTGGTTCAACCTCGATTCAAGATTCGCAAACGGGCGAACCGGTCCATCATGCCGGCAACAGCCGCACGACCTGCGCCGGCAGCACCGGCTTGAGCCCGCGCAGCACGCCGTCGAGCCACGGGCGGCCGATCGACTGCTCCCAAGCCGGATGGTGGGCGAGTGGCGTCAACGATACGAGCGTCGTCACCACGATCAGCAGGATCACGCCGCGCGCGAACCCGAATCCAGCACCCAGCAACCGGTCGAACGCGCTCAGCGGAGTCGCGTGGATCAGACGGCGCAGCAACCCGGCCGCGAGGCTCCACACGACCAGCACGAGCAGAAAGATGATCGCGAACGCGGCCGCATAGTTCAGGGAGGAGCCTGGCGCGCCGATCGGCAATTGGGGCGCCAACTGTGGCGCCGCCCACTGGGCTGCGAAATAGGCCGCGATCCAGCCGGCCAGCGAGAGCATCTCGAAGACGAAGCCGCGCACGATGCCGACCAGTGTGGATACCGCCAGCACCGCGAGCAAGACAAGGTCGACCCAATCGAGGGCGAGATCCATCGTCGGCATTCACAAGGTCAGCACATTGCCGGCGAGCCCGCCGGCGCGCGCCTTGGCCAGCGCGCTGTCGGCCTCGTCGCGACTTGCAAAGGGGCCCAGGCGAACCCGGATGCGCTTGCCGGCCGGCGTGTCGGCCACCTGCGTATATGTCTTCAGGCCGAGCTTCTCGGCCTTCCCGCGCAACTCGCTCGCGGCCGATGCTTCGGCAAAGGCGCCGACCTGGACGACGAAGCGCCCCGCTGTCTTGGCCGAAGTGGCCGCGCCGTCAAGCAAGGCCTTGGCGCGCGCGCCGTCGGACTTAAGCGCCGGCTTTTCGGGCGGGGTCGCGGGCTTGACCGCCGGCACCGCCGGCGCAGGAGGTGGTGGAGATGCGGGGACGGCCGCGACGCTCGGCTTGGCGGATCCCGGCGCGCTTGCCGGGGGCGGCGCGGCGGAGGCAGTGTGGTTGCCCGCGACAGCAGGCTGGGTGGCGACTCCCCGGCCTGCCTCGGCAGGCGTCTCGGTCACGATGTCGTCGGGTCGCATCTGCGGCGCGGCGGGTGCCGGAACCTTCAGCGCCGCGACGTTGTCCTTGCGCGGAATCTCGATCGCCACATCGACCGGAATCGGACGCGGGCGCGTTTCGAAGACCAGCGGAAAACCGATCACGCCGATCGCCACCAGCACGATCGCGCCGACCAGCCGCTGACGGGCGCGGGTGCGCGCGCGGGCCACGCTGTCGGGCGATGCCGCCGCCGAATCGGCCGATGCGGTGCGCTCGGTTTGCGGTTTGAAAAACGAAAGCCAACCCATGCGATGCGGTTCCGGGGTGCAGGTTCAGCGAGAGGAGGAAGCGCCGCGCGAGTCGGGCCGCGCGGCCCCGGCACGGACCGCCCGAGCTGCTTCAGCCGGCGTGCGGGGCGGTCGTTCGGGGCAGGCCGTCGCGAAGCACGCCGCCCACGGTCAAGAACGATCCGAAGGCGACGATTCTATCAGCGGGGTCTGCGCCTTCTAGAGCGGCAGCGAGGGCCAGCGCAGGGGTCGAATGGGCGTTCACCTGCACCGGTCCGGGGCCTTTGAGGCCAAGCTGGCGGTGCCGTTCGACGAGTTCGGATGCCGTGATGGCACGCACCGTCGGCAGGTCGGTGAAATGCCAGGCATCCACCAGCGGGGCGAGCCGGGCGAGGATCGCGTCGATATCCTTGTCGCGCATCGAACCGAACACGGTGAAGGTGCGCGGGAAAAAACCCATCTGGTCGAGATTGCGCGCCAGTGTGGCAGCGGCATGCGGGTTGTGGGCGACGTCGAGCACCAGCACCGGCTGGCCGGGAACGATCTGGAAACGACCCGGCAGTTCAACCGTCGCGAAGCCGTTGCGCGCGGCCTGGGCGGTGATCGGCAGGCGATCGCGCAGCGCCTCGAACACCGCCAGCGCGCCCGATGCATTGAGCAACTGGTTCGCACCGCGCAGCGCCGGGTACGCCAGCGCATGCATGCGCTTGTGGCGCCCGGCCCAGTTCCACTGCAAGGCATCGCCGGCGTAGGTGAAATCGACCCCGATCCGCCACAGGTCCGCGCCGATCGCGCGCGCATATTCGATCACGCTTGTCGGCACGGCCGGGTCGCTCACGATGGCTGGCTTGCCGGCGCGCAGGATTCCGGCCTTCTCGCGTCCGATGCTTTCGCGGTCCGGGCCAAGATAGGCGACGTGATCGATATCGATGCTGGTAATGACGGCGCAATCGGCATCGAACACATTCACCGCATCGAGTCGTCCACCGAGGCCGACCTCGAGGATCACCAGATCGAGTTTTTGCTGTGCCAGCAGGCTCGCGATGACGAGCGTGGTGAACTCGAAATAGGTCAACGTGACCGCGCCGCGAGCGCGCTCCACGGCATCGAAATGCGGCAGCAACTGCGCCGCCGACACCATCGCGCCATTGACTCGGCAGCGCTCCTCGAAATGCACCAGGTGCGGCTTGCTGTACAGCCCGACGCGGTAGCCGGCCTGCAGCGCGATCGCCTCGAGCATGGCGCAGGTCGAACCCTTGCCGTTGGTACCGGCGACGCTGACGACCGGCGCTTCGAAGCGGATCGCCATGCGCTCGGCGACCTCTCGAACGCGGTCCAGGCCTAGGTCGATCTCGACCGGGTGCGCGCGCTCGCAGCGCGCGAGCCAGCCTTCTAGCGTCTGCGGGCGTGTGTCCTCGCCTGCGACGGCCACGTCAGTGCGGCGCAGCCGCCGGAAGCGAACGACACGCCGGTCGGGGCGGCGCATGCAGTGAGCGTGGCGGCTTCACCTCAGGCGACGGCATCGGCAGACAGGCGCTGCAGGATAGCGATCGAATGCGCGATCTTCTGGCGCAGCTCGCGGCGGTCGCAGATCATGTCGATGGCGCCGGTTTGCAGCAGGAATTCGGAACGCTGGAATCCTTCCGGCAGCTTCTCGCGCACCGTGTTCTCGATCACCCGCGGGCCGGCAAAGCCGATCAGCGCCTTTGGTTCGGCGATCACCACATCGCCGACGAAGGCGAAGCTGGCTGATACACCGCCCATGGTCGGATCGGTGAGCACGCTGATATAGGGGAGGCCGGCTTTCGCGAGGTGCGTGAGCGACGCATTGGTCTTAGCCATCTGCATCAGGCTCAAGAGCCCTTCCTGCATTCGCGCGCCGCCGGTCGCGGTGAAGCTGATGAAGGGCGTCTTCTGTTCGAGCGCAGCCTTTACGCCGCGAACGAAGCGCTCGCCGACGACCGATCCCATCGAGCCGCCCATGAAGTCGAACTCGAAGCACGCGGCAACCACGGGGATGGTGTGGACCGCGCCGCCCATCACGACCAGCGCGTCGGTCTCGCCGGTATTTTCAAGCGCGTCCTTCAGCCGTTCGGGGTACTTCTTGCTGTCCTTGAACTTGAGCGCATCGACCGCGAGAACCTCCTGTCCGATCTCGTAGCGCCCCTCGGCATCTAGAAAGGCATCGAGCCGCGCCCGAGCGCCGATGCGGTGGTGGTGCGTGCACTTGGGGCACACGTTCAGGTTCTGTTCGAGGTCGGACTTGTAGAGCACCGTCTCGCACGACGGGCACTTGACCCACAGCCCCTCGGGCACCGAACGGCGCTCGCTCGGATCGGTTTGCTGCATCTTGGGTGGCAGCAGTTTTTCTAGCCAGCTCATGGCATGCGTCCTCTCGAATCGGGTGGTGGAAGCAGCGGGCGGTAGATCGTCAGGCGTCGAGCGCGGCGCGGATCGTGGCAACGAAGCGCCCTGCCTCATCGGCCACATTGTCGCGCGTGCAGCCGTCGAGCAATTGGACCAGCGCCGAGCCGATGACGACCGCATCGGCGACCTCGGCGACCGCACGCGCGGTGCTGCCGTCGCGGATGCCGAAGCCCACGCCGACTGGAACCTTCACGTGTTCGCGGATGCGCGGAATCGTTCGCGCGACGGCATCGGTATCGAGATGCCCGGCGCCGGTCACGCCCTTCAGCGCGACGTAGTAGACATAGCCGCTCGCGACCCGACCGACCTGCCGCATGCGCTGCTCGGTGGAGGTCGGCGCGAGCAAAAAGATCGGGTCGATGGCATGCACCTTCAAGGCGGCGGTGAAGGCCTCGCTCTCTTCCGGTGGGTAGTCGACGACCAGCACGCCGTCGACGCCGGCAGCGTGCCCATCGTCGATGAAGCGGTCGACGCCGTAGCGTTCGATCGGATTCGCATAACCCATGAGCACAACGGGTGTCAGCGCATCGACGGCGCGGAATGCCCGCACGATGGCCAGCACCTCGCGAGTGCCGATGCCCAGCGCCAGCGCACGCTCGGACGATTTCTGGATTACCGGTCCGTCGGCCATCGGGTCCGAGAACGGCACGCCGAGTTCGATCACATCGGCACCGGCGCGCGCCATCGCAAGCATGATGTCCACGCTCGCATCGGCATACGGGTGGCCAGCGGTGACATACGGGATCAGCGCCTTGCGCCCGCTCGCCTTCAAGGCCGCGAAGGTCGGCGCGATGCGGCTCATGCCGGGGCTTTCAACGATCCGCCCTTCACGTTCTGGCCGCGGCACGACGGTCGGCAGAAGAATTCGGCGCCGCAGAGGTCAGCGACGGTGCCGATATCCTTGTCGCCGCGCCCCGAGAGGTTGACGAGCAGGTGCTGGTCGCTGCGCATCGAGGGCGCCATCTTGATCGCCTGCGCGACCGCATGGCTCGATTCGAGCGCCGGGATGATGCCTTCGGTCCGGCACAGGCGATGGAAGGCAGTAAGCGCTTCGTCGTCAGTGATGCCGATGTACTCGGCGCGGCCGATATCCTTCAGGTACGCGTGCTCGGGGCCGACGCCCGGGTAGTCGAGCCCGGCCGAGATCGAATGGGTCTCGATGATCTGGCCGTCGGCGTCCTGTAGCAGGTAGGTGCGGTTGCCATGCAGCACGCCGGGCGAGCCGGCGCTGAGCGACGCCGCATGCTTGCCCGACGCAAGGCCCTGCCCCGCCGCCTCGACCCCGATCAAGCGCGTGCCGGCGTGGTCGATGTACGGATAGAACATTCCCATCGCATTGCTGCCGCCGCCCACGCAGGCGATCACGGCATCCGGCTGCGCACCCGTTCGGCCGATCATCTCCGGCATCTGCGTCAGGCACTCGTCGCCGATCACGCGCTGAAAGTCGCGCACCATGGTCGGGTACGGGTGCGGGCCGGCCACGGTGCCGATGATGTAGAAGGTGTTCTCGACGTTCGTGACCCAGTCGCGCAGGGCTTCATTGAGCGCGTCCTTCAGCGTCTTGGAGCCGCTCTCGACCGGAACCACGGTGGCGCCCAGCAGGTGCATTCGGTAGACATTGGGCGACTGGCGCAGCATGTCCTGGCTGCCCATGTACACGATGCACTCCAGGCCGTAGCGCGCGCAGATCGTCGCCGTCGCCACGCCATGCTGGCCGGCGCCCGTCTCGGCGATGACGCGCGGTTTGCCCATGCGCCGCGCGAGCATCGCCTGGCCGATGGTGTTGTTGACCTTGTGCGCGCCGGTGTGGTTCAGATCCTCGCGCTTCAGGTAGATTTGCGCGCCGCCGAGTTCGCGCGACGGCCGCGCAGCGTGGTAGATCGGGCTCGGCCGGCCGACGAAATGCTTCAGCTCGGAGCGGAATTCGGCCATGAACGTCGGGTCGTCCTTGGCCTGCGTGTAGGCCTGCTTGAGTTCGTCGAGCGCGTGGGTGAGCGTCTCGGCGACGAAGCTGCCGCCATAGGGGCCGAAATGGCCCGTGGCATCGGGTTGCTGATAGAGGGACATGGCATGGCTCAGGTGGTGCGCGATGCAATGCGGGCATCAGCCTCGCGGACTGCACTGCAAAACCGGCGGATCGCCGCGGCATCCTTGATGCCTTTGGCGGATTCGACGCCGGAACTGACGTCAACGGCCCAGGGCCGCAGGCTCAGCACGCCATGGATCACATTTTCGGCATGCAACCCACCAGACAAAACGAGGCGATGGGGCACGTCGGCAGGAATTGCGGACCAATCGAAGACCTTTCCACCGCCTCCGAAGCCATCGACGAAGGCGTCGAGCAGGATCGCCTGGGCGTGACCGAAACGGGCCGCGAAGTCTAGCAAATCGAAGCCCGGCGCCATGCGCGCGGCGCGAACGAAGAGCCGGCCGAAGCGCGCGCATTCGGCTGGCGTTTCGTCGCCGTGGAACTGCAGCAGCAACTGCGGGATGGCCTCGCAAGCCGCCTGCACCGCTGCGGGATCGGCATTCACGAACAGCCCCACCGGCATCACGAAAGGCGGCAGGCGTCCGGCCAACGCTTGCGCGAACTCGATGCTCACATGGCGCGGGCTTTGCTCGTAGAAGACGAAGCCAACGGCGTCGGCACCGGCGTCGACCGCGGCATCGACATCGGCCACGCGCGTGAGGCCGCAGATCTTGATTCTGGTTCGCAGGTTCATTGGCCATTCGATCCGGGCAGCCAGTCCATTGCCGCGCTCCGGGTCGGGATCGCGTGCGCGGCATCGTAGTACGGGCCTGCGAAATAAAGCCCCGCGGCGGCGAAGGTCGGTGCCGCCCGGGAGCGGTCCTTCGAGGCGAGAACCTCCGACACCCACGCCGCGTCGCGCCGCCCCGCGCCCACCGCCACGAGGCAGCCCATGAGGTTGCGAACCATGTGATGCAGAAAGGCGCTCGCGTCGAAATCGAAGCGCCAGTAGGCGCCGTGCCGGCGAATCGCGAGCGCTCGCAACTCCTTCACCGGCGATGCCGCCTGACATTCCGAACTTCTGAAGGCGCTGAAGTCGCGCTCGCCGATCAGGAGCGCCGCGGCCTCGCGCATGCGGTCGCCGTCGAGCGGGCGAAGGGTCCAGCCGGCCGCTCCCTGCTCGACGCTCGTGCGCACGGCCGATTCGAGCAGCAGGTAGACATAGCGCCGGCCATGCGCCGAATAGCGGGCGTGGAAGGCATCGGCGACGGGCACGCACCACTGGACCGCGATATCGGCCGGTAGATACCGGTTGACGCCACGCACCCAGGCGCTGGTATCGCGAACGATATCGATGTCCAGGTGCACCACCTGGTTCAGCGCATGCACGCCGGCGTCGGTGCGGCCGGCGCAGACGCTGCGCACTTCACGATCCGCAAAGCGCGACAACGCGGTTTCGAAACGATCCTGCACCGTGCGCCGGTCCGGCTGGCTTTGCCAGCCGCGGTACGCTGCGCCGTGGTAGCTCAGTCCGAGAGCCAGGCGCATGCCGGGCGCGTGCGGATCAGCCGAGTTCGTCGAGCATGCCCTGGGCGCGAGCGCGGACGCTGCCGGTGGACTTGGCGACCACTTCCTGCAGCAGGTCGCGTGCACCATCCGTATCGCCGATCTGGCGGAATTCGTCCGCCAAGTCGAGCTTGCGGCTGATCGGGTCGTCGGAGTCACCGCTGTCCGACGCATCGTCCAGATCCAGGTCGAAGCCGCTCGTCGGCCCAGGCTTCAACGCGGTTGCTGCCGGCAGCGCAGGCGACGCCACTTCAGGGGGCAGATCGAGATCGAGCGAGATTGACGACAGGTCGAACGGCATCGGCGCGGCCGGTGCCGGTGCCGGCGTGCTCATCGGGGCACTCGGCAGGTCGGGCAGCGAGAGGTCGGGCGCGTCCAGATCGAAGTCCATTGGCGCATCGGGATCGTGCCGGGCCGCGGTCGGCAGCGGCTGGGTCGCCGCGTGGGCATTCGAGGCTGCGTGGCCGAGATCGAGGTCGAGATCGCTCGCCGGCGGCGCCTGCGTCGTCGCGTCGAACCCCGAACGGAAAGCCGAACTCGCCGGCATCACCGATTGCGGCATGGTGGTCGCGCCCAGCGCCTCGCCGGCACGGTCGTGCGACGGCGGCAGATTGGCTGGAACGCCACCGTCGCGGTACATCGCGTTGTCGGGGTCGATCAGCGCCCCCATCTCCTGCGCCTTGGCCCAGTCGTCGCCCTGCCCGCGCGTCAAAGCGTAGAGTTGCGCCGCGAGCAGTTCGAAGCCCTTGGTATCGCGCCGTTTGGCATAGACCTCGAGCAGCTTGGTGCGAATCGCGGCCCGGTCGGGCGTGCTGCGCATCGCCTCCTTGAGAATCTCCTCGGCCTGCAGGTCGCGCCCGTAGGCCAGATAGACATCCGCCTCGGCCACCGGATCGACATCGCCGATCGCATCGAGCTGGCTGAGCGAATAGCTCATCGACGACGACGCGGTGCCGGCATCGCGGGTATCGATGCGCTGACCGCCGCTCGCGCCGAAGAACGAATCGGGTTGCAGGCGACTTTCGAGGAACGAGGTTTCGCCGCTATCGCGTCGCGAGCGCTGCGTGACGCGGTAGATGCCGAGGCCCGCCAGCAGCGCGACGATGGCCGCGCCGGCGGCAAGCAGGAGCGGGTTCTCCTCCATCCACGCCATCACGCCCGTGGAGTTCGACGTCACGGGCGCCGTAGGCGTGGCACGTGCGGCGGACGCGGCAGCGACGACCGGTGCCGAAGCCGCACGGACCGGGGCAGGTGTTGCCGCGCTCGCGGCTGGCGCGACGGCAGCGGTAGTCGCCGCAACCGCGGACGCCGCGGCCGGCAGGGGCGCCGGCGAAAGCGTGGGTGTGGCGGTGGGAGGAGGTGCAACCGGCGCCGCGGCGACGAGGGTCGGCGCTGCGGTCGAGGGCGCCGCTGTTCCTGCACCCGCGGTGGCCGTCCCGGCGACCGGTGCCGAGGCGGCGCGAGTCAGCGAGTCGACATTTCGGTTGAGCTCGGCGAGGCGGCTGTCGGCTGCCGCTTTTTCGCGGCCCTTCGAGATGCGGTCTTCGGCGCTGCCCGGTGCGGCGGTGCCGCCTCGGCTCAATGTCAATTTGTCCGGCGGCGTGGCCGCGCCGGCCCGACGATCGTCGACCTGGGCCTCGACCTTGCCGCTGGCCTGGCGAGCCGGGGTGTCGGTTCGCGCCGCCGGCACGATGCCGGCGAGACGTTGGCGATATGCGCCGAAGTCTGCGCTCTGGGCCTGGATGACTTGGCGCGCTTCGCCCGGCGAGGCGGCGTTGGCGGTTTGGGCGCTCGGCACCGCCAGCACCGCTCCGGCGCGCAGCCGGTTCATGTTGCTGTCGATGAAAGCCGCCGGGTTGCCGCGAAACAGCGCGACCAGCATCTGGTCGAGCGAAACACCCGGGCGCTGGGTGCGCGATGCGATGCGGGACAGGTTATCGCCCGGACGCACCCGGTACTCGTCGGCGCTGCCGGTGGCGGGGCGCGGCGCAGCGTCGGCCGATCCGCTCGGTGCCGGTGCCGGTGCCGGTGCCTGTGCTTGTGTTGGTGCCGGCGCCGGAGCGGGTGCCGGTGCGGGGCGGCGTTCGACGACGCGCGGTGCCGGCGCGGCGGGTGACTGCGCCGTGACCGGCGGGACAGGCGCCGCAGTGATCCGCGCCGGCGTGGCCGGAGCGGTCGGCACGGCTTCGGGCGCGCGCGCCATCGTCGGCGGATCGAACAGCATTGTGTATTCGCGCACCAGCCGGCCAGCCGGCCAGGTCAGCTCGAGGATAACGTCGACAAAAGGTTCCTGGACCGGCCGATTGCTGGTCAGCCGCAGATAAGGACGGCCATCGCTGCGGCGCAGCATGACAGCCTGCGTTCCCGGCAGCACGGTGTTGTAGTCGATTCCGGCGGCGCGGAAGGCCTCGGGCGATGCGATGCGCACGCGCAGGCTGGCGGCCTCTTCCGGGCTCATGCTCGTGATATCGATTTCCGCGCGCAGCGACTCGCCGAGCGCCGATTGCACCGACAGGCGACCGAGTCCGAGCGCGAGCGCATTGCCGGCGCTCAGACAGGCGGCCACAGCGATGACGGACAGTGCGAATCGTCCTCCAAGCGTCGATTTTCTCTTCAAGACGGCTCCCCAGGAATGGCACATCCGCCCCAGCGGGCGGCACTGAATGGCGGTCGGTGGCGCGGTTGCATCCGACTCTATTTACAAGCAGATCAACAGGATATCCAAAGCATCTAATGTCATGTCTAGCTTTTGAGCGGGCCGATCGTGGCGGTTCAACGTTCGAGCAGGATGCGCAAGGTCCGGCGCAAAGGCTCCGCGGCGCCCCATAGCAACTGGTCGGCGACGGTGAAAGCACCCAGGTAATTCGGCCCCATGGCGAGCTTTCGCAAGCGCCCGACCGGGATCGACAGCGTCCCCGATACCGCGACCGGCGTGAGTTGACGAACCGTCGCCTCACGTTGGTTTGGCACCACGGTCACCCATGCGTTGTCCGCGGCGATCATGGCCTCGATATCGGACAGCGGCACATCCTTCTTGAGCTTGAAGGTGAGTGACTGACTGTGACAACGCATCGCGCCGACCCGCACGCAGGTCGAATCGATCGGCGTCGCAGGCGTGCCAAAGCCGTCGCCGCGACCGAGGATCTTGTTCGTTTCGGCGCCGCCCTTCCACTCCTCGAGGCTGGTGCCATCGCCGCGGTCGGCGTCGATCCACGGAATCAGGCTGCCGCCGAGCGGAACGCCGAAATGCGCGGTCTCCTGGCTCGACATGCCGCGCTGGCGGGCCACGACCCGGCGGTCGATCTCGAGGATGGCCGAGGTGGGATCGTCGAGCAGGCCGCGCACCTCGGCATGCAGCGCGCCGTACTGGGTAAGCAGCTCGCGCATATGCTGCGCGCCGCCTCCCGAGGCCGCCTGGTAGGTGCTGCAACTCATCCACTCGACCAGATCGGCCTTGAACAGCGCGCCCACGCCCATCAGCATGCCGCTGACAGTGCAGTTGCCGCCGATATAGTTTTTGACGCCGCGCGCCATCGCCGCCTGGATCACCGGCAGATTGACCGGATCGAGCACGATGACCGAGTCGTCGTTCATTCGC
>JBDSEG010000059.1:0-3870 GCA_039920165.1 Burkholderiaceae bacterium | reverse complement strand
CGGCCGCGTGCAGCAAACCCTCGACGGTCAGGTCGACAATGAACGGCGAGGCCTTCAGCGCCGCCAGCGCGGGACCCTGCTCGCGCAACGCGAACGATGCGCCGGTCGAGCGCACCGGAATCGTCGTCGGTGGCGCCGGCGTCGGCACGATCAGCCGCAACGGCTGCGCGCCGATCCGCTGCGCGGCCAGGTCAGCAAGCTCGATCAGAATCGGCCGCGACTGCGACTCCGCGAGAATCGCGACCGCGTCACCCGATTGCACCGCGCACAGGCGGAACACCTCGGCGAAGAGCTCGATCCACCGCGCTTCGATGCGCTCGATCAGCATGGTCGTGTTGGCAGATGCCTGCAGTGCCGCGCGACCGCCGGCTTCATCTTTTCGCCCTCACGGGTCAACCCAGATTCAACGGCAGGCTGCGCAGGCGCTTTCCGTTCAACGCGAACACCGCATTGGCGACGGCCGGCGCGATTGGTGGTGTTCCCGGCTCGCCGACGCCGCTCGGCGCGGCTGACGATGGAACGATATGGACTTCCACCTGCGGCATGTCGGCGATCCGCAGCGGCGCATAGTCGTGATAGTTCGACTGCACCACTTGCCCGTCCTTGAAGGTGATCGCGCCGGACAGCGCCGCCGACAGGCCGAAGGCAATCGCGCTCTCGATCTGCGCGACGATGCCGGTCGGGTTGACCGCGATCCCGCAATCGACCGCGGCGACGACCTTGTGCACTCTGATCTTCTTGCCGTCCACCGAGACATCGGCGACCTGCGCGCAGAAGGTGCCGAAGGACTCGTGCAGCGCGATGCCGCGCGCGCGTCCCGCCGGCAACGGCGTACCCCAGCTGGCCTTGTCGGCGGCGAGGCTCAGCGTGCCGAGCTCGCGCGATCCGGCGGGCAGCAGCGATTTTCGATACTCGAGCGGATCCTTGCCGGCGGCCGCGGCGAGTTCGTCGAGCATCGATTCCTTGACGAACGCGGTGTGCGTATGGCCGACCGAGCGCCACCACAGCACCGGTATCCCCGGCTTCGGACTGTGCAGCGTCACGCTGACGTTCGGAATCGTGTAGCCCTCCATCGCGCCCTCGGCCGAAGTCGAGTCGATTCCGTCCTTGACCATCATCGCTTCGAACGGGGTACCGGTGAGGATCGACTGGCCGACGACCACCTGGTTCCACGCAATCACGCGACCGTCTTTGTCCAGTCCTGCCTCGACCCGATGAACATAGGCCGGCCGGTAGTACCCGCCGCGAATATCATCCTCGCGCGTCCACACGATGCGTACCGCCAGCGGCACCTTGCCCGCCTCGGTCGCGCGGCGCAGGACACGGGCGACGTGAACGGCTTCGACGACCCAATCGGAATCGGGAACCGCGCGCCGGCCGAAACCGCCGCCGGCCAGCATCGTCGTGATCTGCACCTTTTCCGGAGGCAACCCGGCGACTTTCGCCGCGGCGCCGCGGTCGACCGTCTGGAACTGCGTGCCGGCCCAGATGCTGCACGCATCCGCGGTCAGCAGCACGGTGCAACTGAGCGGCTCCATCGGCGCGTGCGCGAGGAACGGCACATCGTATTCGGCGACGATCGTCTTCGCCGCCGACCTGATCGCCAGCGGATCGCCGGCCTGCTTCACTTTCGCGCCCGGCGTCTTCGCCAGATCCAGATATTGCGCACGTAACGCGTCGCTGGAAATCTTCGCCGCGCCGGTGTCGTCCCAAACGACCTTCATCTTGTCGCGCGCTTTCTTCGCCGCCCAGAAGCTGGTCGCGATGATCGCGATGCCGCTGGGAATCTCGGCGACGTAGCGCACGCCCGGAATGCCCTGCGCGTCCCCGATATCGAAGCTCTTCACCTTGGCGCCGAACATTGGTGGACGCGCGACGAGCGCGGTCAGCATGCCGGGAAACTTGACGTCGATGCCGAATTTCGCCGACCCGTTCGTCTTCGCCCGCGTGTCGAGGCGCTTCGTCGACTTGCCAATCAGCTTGAAGTCTTTCACTTCCTTGAGCTTGACGCCCTCCGGCAGCGGCAGCTTGTTCGCCTCGTCGGCGAGTTGACCGTAGGCGAGTTTCTTTCCGCTGGTGTGGATGACCTCGCCCTTTTCGGCGCGGCATTCTGTTACCGGCACTTTCCATCCAGTCGCCGCCGCCTGGACCAGCATCGTGCGCGCCTGCGCCCCGACCGTGCGCAACTGTTCCCATGACGACGCGACACTCTGGCTGCCCCCGGTCATCTGGATGCCGAAGCTCGGATGGTTGTAGACATCGGCCACCGGCGCATGCTCGGATTTCACCTTGGTCCAATCGCACTCGAGCTCCTCGGCAACGAGCATCGGCAGCGAGGTCAGCACGCCCTGCCCGAACTCGAGCTTGCTGACGACGATCGTCACCGAATTGTCGGGCGCGATGCGGATGAACGCATTCGGCGGGTACACCGGCTTCGCGGGGGCTGCGGGTGCGGCTGCAGGGGTGGCAGCAGCGGCCGGCATTGGCGCCTGGCTCTGCGCCAGCGCGGCGCGATTGGCGGCGGGCAGGTAGAAGCCGATCACCAGTCCCCCGGTCAGGGCTGACGAAGTGCGCAGGAATTCCCGGCGCGAAACGCGCGGGCCCGCTTTCGATCCGGGTTTTCCGATTGGCGCGCTCATGCCTTCGCTCCCTTCTTGCTGTCACCACCCTTTTGCGGCGCAGGCGCCTTCGGCGTTGGCTGCACCCTGCCCTTCACCGGCGCCGGCGGCTGCGCCGGCATCATCGCCGCCGCGGTGTGAACCGCCTTGCGGATCCGGTTGTACGTGCCGCAGCGGCAGATGTGCCCGCCCAGCGCCAGGTCGATGTCGGCGTCGGTGGGTTTCGGCTTGGCCTTGAGCAGTGCGACGGTGGTCATGATCATCCCCGACTGACAGTAGCCGCATTGCGGGACGTCTTCCTCGATCCACGCCTTCTGCACCGGATGTTCGCCGGTCTTCGACAGACCTTCGATCGTCGTCACCTCCCTGCCGGTCACTGACGCGATCGTGGTGACACAGGAGCGCACCGGTTGGCCGTCGATATGGACGGTGCAGGCGCCGCACAGCGCCATTCCGCAGCCGAACTTGGTTCCGGTCAGGTCGAGATGGTCGCGCAAGAGCCAGAGCAGCGGCGTGTCGCCGGGCAGGTCGGCGTTCACCGCGTCGCCGTTGATGAGGATGATATTGGCCATGGAAAATCCTGCTGGAGCAAAGGCTGCGGATGATACGCCGTTCACTGCGGTTTGTAACCCGACCGGAACGGGTGCGCGGTAGCGCGCGGTTATAATCTGCGCTTTGCCATTTGCCGATCGAAAATCATGGAAGCCGAGCACATCAACCAGATTGGTTCCACCCTGTCTTCGCTGTCGGTTCGCGCCGCCGAACTGCGGAGGTATCTTTGACTTCGATGCCAAGTCGGCGCGGCTGACCGAGGTCTCGCGCGAGCTCGAGGATCCGAAAGTCTGGGACGACCCGAAGCACGCGCAGGAGCTGGGGCGCGAGAAGAAGCTGCTCGAAGGCGTCGTCGTCAATTTGCGCGACATCGACGGCCGGCTGCAGGATGGCTCCGAGCTGTTCGAGATGGCGAAGGCCGAGAGCGACGACGAGACGCTGCGTGCGGTCGCCAGCGACGCCGGCACCGTCGAGACAGCAGTGGCGAAGCTCGAGTTCCAGCGGATGTTCAATCATCCGATGGATTCGAGCAGCTGCTTCATCGACATCAACGCCGGTTCCGGCGGCACCGAGGCGCAGGACTGGGCGTCGATGCTGTTGCGGATGTACCTGCGCTACTGCGAGCGCAAGGGCTATGCGGTCGAGGTGCTCGAGGACTCTGCCGGCGAAGTTGCCGGGATCAAGAGCGCGTCGGTCAAGG
>JBDSEG010000058.1:0-2903 GCA_039920165.1 Burkholderiaceae bacterium | reverse complement strand
TGCGTGAAGCGGAAGATGTTGTCGATGAACAGCAGCACGTCCTTGTTCTCGGCGTCGCGGAAATACTCGGCGACGGTCAGCGCCGACAGGCCGACGCGCAGGCGCGCTCCGGGCGGTTCGGTCATCTGTCCGTAGACCAGGGCGGCGCGGCTCTTCGACAGGTCTTTCGTGTCGATCACGCCCGACTCCTGGAATTCGAGCCACAGGTCGTTGCCCTCGCGGGTGCGTTCGCCCACGCCGCCAAACACCGACACACCGCCGTGCTTCATGGCGATGTTGTTGATCAACTCCATGATGATGACGGTCTTGCCGACGCCGGCGCCGCCGAACAGGCCGATCTTGCCGCCCTGCAGGTACGGCTCGAGCAGATCGATGACCTTGATGCCGGTCTCGAACATCTTGAGCTCGGTCGACTGCTGCTCGAGTGTCGGCGCCGGACGATGAATCGGCCAGTGCTCCTTCGCGTCAACCGGGCGATCCGGGAAGTCGACCGGCTCGCCGAGCACGTTCAGCACTCGGCCGAGTGTCGCGGGGCCGACCGGCACCGAGATCGGCGCGCCGGTGTCGATCACGTCCATGCCGCGCTGCAGGCCGTCGGTCGGCTTCATCGCCACGGTGCGCACACGGCCTTCGCCGAGATGCTGTTCCACCTCGCAGACGATGTCGATCTTCTCGCCGGTCTGCAGTGTGCCCGCCACGCGAACGGCGTTATAGATGTTGGGAAGGTGTCCGCCTTCGAACTCGACGTCGATGACCGGTCCGATGACCTGAATGACCTTGCCGACTTTAGTATCTGCTGTTGCTGTAGCCATGTTAGGTAGCCTGTGCTCCCGAAACCACTTCGATAATCTCTCGCGTAATCGCGGCCTGACGGACCTTGTTCATGTAGAGCGTCAAGCGCTCCACCATTTCTTTCGCGTTGCGCGTCGCGCTGTCCATCGACTGCATGCGCGCCGCATGTTCCGCCGCCGACGACTCGAGCAGCGCGCGCTGGATCTGGATGGCGACGTGCATCGGCAGCAGCAGGTTCAGCAGCTGCGCGGGATCGGGCTCGAACAAGTAATCCACCGCCGGCGTCGCCGAGGCGTCGGTCTTGAGCGCTTCGCCGTTGTTGCGGGCCTCGGCCTCGTTGAGCCGGGGGATCGGCAGCAGCTTCTCGATCACCACGCGTTGCGAGATCACCGACTTAAACTCGTTGTAGACAAGGTAGACGGAGCTGATGTCGGGGCCCAGGAATTCCTTGATCGCGGTCTGCGCGATCGCCTGCGCATGCGACCACTTGATGTTCTGGAACAGCCCGGTCTCCTCGTAGAGGACATCGAAGCCGCGGCGCATGAAAAAGTCGCGGCCCTTGCGGCCAACGAGCGCCATCGCCACGTCACGTCCCTGGGGATCCCTGGGCTGGTCAAGCGTGAATTGCAGCGCTGCCTTGGCGACGTTGGTATTGAAGCTGCCGGCTAGTCCGCGATCGGCGGTGATCACGATGAGCAGCGTGCGGCCGGCCAGCGGATCGTCGTTCAACAACGGGTGCGCGGTATTCTCGGTGCGCGTCGCGAGGTTGTTGAACACCCGCAGCATTTCCTTCGCGTAGGGACGGCTCTTGACGATGCGCTCCTGGGCACGGCGAAGCTTGGACGATGAGACCATCTTCATGGCCTTCGTGATCTGCTGCGTCGACTTGACCGCCTTGACGCGCCGCCGGATATCAAGAAGTGATGGCATGGTCTTGGGTCCTGGTTAGGCCTTCGCCATGCCTTTCATCGACTTGAAGTGCGCCTGGAATTCCTTCAGCGCCGCATCCAGATCGGCCTTGAGCGCATCATCAAGGGTCTTCTTCTCCTTGATCGCCGTCAGGATGGCGTTGTGGCGCGTGCTCATGAACTTGACGAGCTCGTCCTGCGCCGCGCCGATGTCGGCGACCGGGATTTCGTCGAGGAAGCCGTTGACGCCGGCGTAGAGGATGGTGACCTGCTGGTCGACCGAGAGCGGCGCGTACTGCTTCTGCTTCAGCACTTCGACGAGCCGCGCGCCGCGATTGAGCTGCCGCTGGGTCGCCTGGTCGAGGTCGCTGCTGCCGAACTGCGCGAACGCCGAGAGCTCGCGGAACTGGGCGAGGTCGAGCCGCAAGGTGCCCGCCACCTGGCGCATCGCCTTGATTTGCGCCGAGCCGCCGACGCGCGACACCGAGTTGCCGACGTTGATCGCCGGGCGGATGCCCTGGTTGAAGAGGTCGGCTTCAAGAAAGATCTGGCCGTCGGTAATCGAAATGACGTTAGTCGGGATGTAGGCCGACAGGTCGCCGGCCTGCGTCTCGATGATCGGCAGGGAGGTCAGCGAGCCGCCGCCCATCTTGTCGTTCAGCTTCGCCGCTCTCTCCAGCAGACGCGAGTGCAGGTAGAAGACGTCGCCGGGATAGGCCTCGCGGCCGGGCGGACGACGCAGCAGCAATGAGATTTCACGATACGACTGCGCGTGCTTCGAGAGATCGTCGTAAATCAGCAGCGCGTGACGGCCGGAGTCGCGGAAGTACTCGCCCATCGCGGTCGCCGAATACGGGCTGATGTAGAGCATCGGCGCCGGATCCGACGCCGTGGCGGCGACGACGATGGTGTAGCGCATCGCGTCGGCTTCTTCAAGGATGCGGACCACCTGCGCCACCGTCGACTGCTTCTGGCCGATGGCGTTGTAGATACAAATGACGCCGGTGTCTTTCTGATTGAGGATGGTGTCGATCGCCACCGCCGTCTTGCCGGTCTGGCGGTCGCCAATGATCAATTCGCGCTGGCCGCGGCCGATCGGCACCATGCCGTCGATCGACTTGAGGCCGGTCTGCAGCGGCTCCCGGACCGGCTGGCGATCGACGACGCCGGGCGCGATGCGCTCAATCGGCGACACCTGCTTGG
>JBDSEG010000057.1:0-10095 GCA_039920165.1 Burkholderiaceae bacterium | reverse complement strand
CACGCTGCAGCAGTGGTTCCGCCAGGCCATCCAGGAAAGCGAGAGCGGCCTGTACAGCGACCGCATCGACGTGTCGTTCCGCTGGAGCATGAGCTGGTTCATCTTCTCGGAGGTGATGTTCTTCGGTGCCTTCTTCGGAGCGCTATTCTGGGTCCGGCTGCATGCCCTGCCCAACCTCGGCAGCCTCGACAACGCGGTCCTGTGGCCGGACTTTCGCGCCATCTGGCCGAGCACCGGAGTGGGCATCACAGGGTCGCCGGCCAATATCGTCGAGCCCTTCGTCACCATGGGGCCGTGGCCACTGCCCACCATCAATACCTTGCTGCTGCTGAGTTCGGGCGTGACGCTCACGATTGCGCACCATGCGCTGATCGCCGGCAATCGCGCCAAGACGATTGGCTTCATGTGGGTCACGGTGGTGCTCGGCCTGACCTTCCTGTTCGTCCAGGCCTACGAGTATTCACACGCCTACAGCGAGCTGAACCTGAAGTTGAGCTCGGGCGCCTACGGCTCGACCTTTTTCATGCTGACCGGTTTCCACGGCTTCCACGTTTTCGTCGGCATGCTGATGCTGACCTTCATCACGCTGCGCCTGCAGCGCGGTCACTTCACCCCGCAGCGCCACTTCGGCTTCGAAGGCGCGGCCTGGTACTGGCACTTCGTCGACGTGGTCTGGCTCGGCCTATATATCGTCGTGTATTGGTTGTAGTGCACCCCTCGGCCGACAGGTACGTCGACCGATCCCCCAACGGGGATGCGGACCGGGCTGGAAGCGGCCCGGCGCTCGGCCCGTGCCGCTGCGGCGGCGGGATTCAGCGTCCGACCGGAATGCCGGTCGGCTGGATCCAGCCCATCCAGAAGCTCAACAGGATGGCGGCGAACAGGGCGACCGACAGCGCGACCCGAAGCGCTAGCGCACGCATCATGCGGTCCGTCTTTGGCTTGCCGTCGCGCCCGTCGCGCAGCATGAAAAGTCCGGCGCCTGCAAGCGCGGCGAGGATCGCGACGAAGGCGAGGGCGATCAGGATTTTCATCGGTCGCGATTATCGATGCGGCAGGGGTTGAGGGCGCTTGCAGGGTTGCTGTTCGTGATGGCCGGGGTCGGCATCGCGCTGCGGCTCGGGCTGTGGCAACTCGATCGCGCGGCGCAGAAGGAAACGCTGCAGGCGCTGATGCAGTCGCGGTCCGCGGCGTCGCCGCTCGACGAGGCCGGTTTCGTGCGCACCTGCTGCGCGGATCCGGCCGCGCTGCATTACCGGCGGGTGCGCCTGCGCGGCCAATGGCTCGCCGAGCAGAGCGTCTGGCTCGAGAACCGACAGATGAACGGGCGCCCGGGCTTCTTTCTGGTGACTCCGCTGCGCCTGAACGGCCGCGCTGACGCCGTGTTGGTTCAGCGCGGCTGGGCGGTGCGCGACAACGACGACCGCACCCGCGTCCCGCCGGTCGCGAGCCCGTCCGGAACGGTCGTCGTGGACGGCCTGATCGCCCCGCCGCCGGCACGGCTGTACGAGTTCGCGGCTTCGGCGTCGGGTGCGATCCGGCAAAATCTCGATGTTCCGGCATTCGCCGCGCAGACCGGGCTCACGCTGGTGCCGGTCTCGATTCTTCAGCTCGAGGTGCCCGCCGGCGGCGCCGCGCCCGACGGACTGCTGCGCGATTGGCCGCAGCCCACGGTCGACGTCCAAAAGCACTATGGCTATGCGTTTCAATGGTTCGCCCTCGGCGCGCTGATGACAGGTCTGTATGTCTGGTTCCAACTCGTCCGGCCCCGCCTCCAACGCGCCGGCTGACGCCGCCGCGGCGTTGCGCCCGCTCGATCTCGCGGTGCACTCGATGGCGGCCGCCGCGCTCGATCCGGCGGCGCGCCGGACCGCGCGCGGGCGCCTGAAGATGCTGCTGGTGCTGCTTGTCTGCGCCGCACCGGTGGTGGCCTCGTACCTTGCATATTTCGTGATCCGTCCGTCGGCGCGCAGCAACTATGGCGAGCTGATCGAGCCGCAGCGGCCGATCCCGGCAACGATCGCGCTGGCCGATCTGGACGGCGCAGCGTTCGATCCGGTCCGTTTGCAGGGCCAGTGGCTGATCGTCGTCGTCGCGGGCGGCGCCTGCGACGCGCGCTGCGAACGGCATCTGTGGCTGCAACGTCAGTGGCGCGAAACGCTGGGTCGCGACAAGGACCGGATCGACAAGCTCTGGCTGGTCAATGACAGCGCCGCGCCGCGCCGTGCCACGCTCGACGCGGTGCGCGCCGGCGATCCGGCGACCGTGCTGCGGGTCGCTCCGGCAGCGCTGGCGGCCTGGCTGCAAGCGGCGCCGGGGCACGCCCTCGAAGACCATCTCTACATCGTCGATCCGCTGGGCCACTGGATGATGCGCATGCCGCCCGACCCCGAGCCGTCGCGGCTCAAGCGCGACATGGACCGGCTGCTGCGCGCTTCTGCGGGCTGGGACCGCGCAGGGCGCTGAAATGGCCGCTGCATCCGCCGTCGATCTGGCGCCGCTGCTGCGCATCGCGTTGCTCGGCGGGTTGCTCGCGCTCGGACCGCTTGCCTGGTTGTGGCTGCGCCAGCGCGGTGCCGACCCGGCCGCGCGCCGCCGTGGGCTCACGCTGCTGGTGCTGTTCCTGACCTTCGACCTGGTGCTGTTCGGGGCCTTCACGCGGCTGAGCGATTCGGGCCTGGGCTGCCCGGACTGGCCCGGCTGCTACGGCAATGCCAGCCCGGTCGGCGCACGCAGCGATATCGATGCGGCCCAGCATGCGGCGCCCTTCGGTCCGGTGACGCATGCGAAGGCGTGGATCGAGATGACCCACCGCTATTTCGCGACCGCGGTGGGCGTGCTGATCACGGTGCTGGCGGTGACGAGCTGGAGCCGCGCCGCGCGGGCCGGGCCGGTCCAGGTCTCGCCGTGGTGGCCGACCGCCACGCTGGCGTGGGTGCTGGCGCAGGGTGCGTTCGGGGCACTCACGGTGACGATGAAACTCTATCCGGCGATCGTTACGCTTCATCTGCTGGGCGGGCTCGGGCTGCTGGTGCTGTTGAGCCTGCAAGCGGGGCGCCAGGATCGTGCGCCGCCGCTGGCGGTATCGCCCGCGCTGCGCCGTGGGCTGTGGGGGATCGCCGCGCTGACGCTGCTGCAGGTGGCGCTCGGCGGCTGGGTCAGCACGAACTATGCGGTGCTCGCCTGCGCCGGCTTTCCGCTGTGCCAGGGGCAATGGTGGCCGGCGATGGATTTCGCCGGCGGCTTCTCGATCCTGCGTGAACTGGGCTCCGGCCCCGGCGGTGCGCCGCTGCGCTTCGAGGCGCTGGTGGCGATCCAGCAGGCCCACCGCATCGTAGCGGCCGTCCTCCTGCTGTCGATGGCCGGGCTCGCGTGGCGCCTGAACGCGATGGGCGGCGGGGCGCGTCGCTGGGCCGGGGCCGTCGTCGCCGCGGCGGCCTGTCAGCTTGGCACCGGCATGCTCAACGTGCTGTTCGACTGGCCGCTGGCTGCGGCACTGGCCCATACCGCCGGCGCGGCCGGTTGGGTCGTCGGGCTGACGCGGCTGCTCGTTCGGTCGCAGGCGGTGCCTGAATCTGCATCTGCCGTGGACGGGCGCTTCGGGCGCATCGGCACCGCTTCGTAGAATGACGGCGCTTCCCCGCACCATGTCCGAATCCCTCGCCCGGCCTAGCGCCGAACCTCTCGCCGTCACCACCTCGCTGCCCTCCCGGCTGCGCCAGTTCCATTCGCTGACCAAACCGCGGGTGGTGCAGCTGATCGTCTTCTGCGCCGTCATCGGCATGCTGCTCGCGGTGCCGCGGCTGCCCGATTGGCCGACTGCCATAGCGGCCACCGTGGGCATCTGGCTGGTGGCGTCCGCCGCCGCGGCGTTCAACTGCATCGTCGAGCAGCGCCTGGACGCCAAGATGGCGCGCACCGCGTGGCGGCCGACCGCGCGCGGTCATCTCACGAACCGCCAGACCCTCACCTTTTCGGCGGTGCTCGGCGTGACCGGCAGCGCACTCCTGTACGCCTTCGTGAACCCGCTGACGATGTGGCTCACCTTCGCCACCTTTGTCGGCTATGCGGTCGTCTATACGGTGGTGCTCAAGCCGCTGACCCCGCAGAACATCGTGATCGGCGGCGCATCGGGTGCGATGCCGCCGGTGCTCGGCTGGGCCGCGATGCGCGGCGAGGTCGGACCCGAGGCGCTGATGATGTGCCTGATCATCTTTCTGTGGACACCGCCGCATTTTTGGGCGCTGGCCCTGTACCGGGCCGAGGACTACCGGCGCGCCGGGCTGCCGATGCTGCCGGTCACTCACGGCAATGAATTCACGCGGCTGCACGTGCTGCTGTACACGCTGGTGCTGTTCGCGGCCACGCTGCTGCCCTTCATCTACGGAATGAGCGGGCCGGCGTACCTCGCAGCGGCCGTGTTGCTCGGGGCGGGCTTTACCGGTCATGCCTTCGCCCTGTGGCGCCACTACTCCGACGCCCTCGCGCGCAAGACCTTCCGCTTCTCGCTGATCCACCTGTCGGCGCTGTTCGCAGCGATGCTGGTCGACCACTACCTGGAGTTGCTGACGTGGTGATGCTGCTGCACCATCCGCGTCGACGCACGTTGCTGGCCGCTGCCTTCGGGCTTGCTCTGGGATTGGGCGGATGCGACCGGTTCGGGCCGGCGAGCGTGCGCAGCTTCAACGGGATCGATATCACGGGCGCCGAATATGCCCGCCGTTTCGAGTTGCCCGACCAGAACGGCGTGGTCCGCACATTGGCCGATTTCAAGGGCAAGGTGACGCTCGTCTTCTTCGGCTATACGCAGTGCCCCGACGTCTGCCCGAGCACGCTCGCCGAACTGGCGCAGGTGAAGAAGCAACTCGGCGCCGAGGGGGATGCGCTGCAGGTCGTATTCATCACCGTCGATCCGCAACGCGATACGCCAGCGCTGCTCAAGGCGTATGTCGAAAGCTTCGATCCGAGCTTCGTCGCGCTGCGCGGCAGCCCCGAACAGACGACCGCGACGGCGAAGGAATTCAAGGTCTTCTTCGCCCGCGAACCGGGCAAGACCCAGGGCTACAGCGTCGACCACACCGCCGGGTCGTATGTATTCGACCGGTCCGGGCGGGTGCGCCTGTTCGTTCGCTATGGTGGTGGCGCGCCCGCGCTCGCCGCCGACCTGAAGGCGCTGCTCGCGGCTGGCTGAAACCGGCGGGCGAGCCGTGCGACGAATCAGACGCTTTCGGCCAGCGCCTTGCGCATCTTCTTCATCGCCGCCACTTCGATCTGGCGGATGCGTTCGGCGCTCACACCGTACTCGCCGGCCAGGTCGTGCAGCGTCATGCCGCCCGAGCTGTCGTCGTTGACCTTGAGCCAGCGCTCCTCGACGATCCGCCGGCTGCGCGCGTCGAGCGCGTCGAGCGCAAGTGCGATGCCGTCGCCGGCCAGCCAGTCGCGGTTGCGGGCTTCCAGCACCTGGCTCGGCTCACTCGATTCGTCGGCGAGGTAGGCGATCGGAGCGAACGATTCCTCGCTGTCGTCGTTCAACGGCTCGAGCGCCACATCGCCGCCGGACAGCCGGGTCTCCATCTCGAGGACTTCCTCGCGTTTGACGCCGAGCTTGCGCGCCATCGTATCGACCTCGCCCTGGGTCAGGCTGCCGCGGTGGGTATCCGCGTCGGCAGACGAAGACTTCAGGCTCTGCTTCATCGAGCGCAGGTTGAAGAAGAGCTTGCGCTGCGCCTTGGTCGTCGCGAGCTTGACCATGCGCCAGTTCTTCAGGATGTACTCATGAATCTCGGCCTTGATCCAGTGCATCGCATAGCTCACAAGGCGCACGCCCTGCTCGGGGTCGAAGCGCTTGACGGCTTTCATGAGGCCGATATTGCCTTCCTGGATCAGGTCGCCGTGCGGCAAGCCGTAGCCCAGATACTGGCGCGAGATCGACACCACCAGACGCAGATGCGACAGCACCAGCCGGCCGGCGGCTTCGAGGTCGCCGTGGTCGCGCAGGCGCCGGGCGCTCTCGATTTCGTCGTCGCGCGCGAGCAGGGGGATCCGGTTCGCGGTGGAGATATACGCGTCCAGATTGCCGAGCGACGGCACCATCGCCCACGGGTCGCGGACGCTCAAAGCAAGGGTGGGGGAGGTGCTCATGGACGGTTCAGACTCAGGGGAAACCCTTTTGTTCCGTTTATATTAGCACTCGTCGGAAGCGAGTGCTAAGAGGCGCCGAAGTGCCCGGCCGGAAGGCGTCTGCTACCCGTACCGGGATGTGATCGAACCCAGAAGACCATCGACGGCGGCCAGGAGTTCCCCGACGTTCACCGGTTTGGTGACATACCCCGTGGCGCCGGCCTCGATCGCTTCGTCGACCTGGTCGCCGAGCGCATCGGCCGATACGACGACGATCGGGATGTCGCTGGTCTCTGCGTTCGACTTCAGATGGCGCAGCAGTTCGAGCCCGCTGATATCGGGCAGGTGCATGTCGAGCAGGATCAGGTCGGGCCGGCGCTGGCGAACCGCCGCGAGCGCATCGAGTCCGTTCATCGAGACCTCGAGCACGATCTGCGGGCGCTGCGCCAGCACGCCGCGCATGACCTCGACGTTGGTCTCGTTGTCCTCGACGTACAGCACGCTGCGCCGGTGGTAGCGCGCGGCGGGCGGCGCTAGCGCGTCCAGATCGGACCGCACCGTGTCGGGGTCGATCACGCAAGGCAGGCTGAGGGTGAACCACGAGCCTTCGCCCGGCTGGCTGCGGGCTTCGAGCGAGCCGCCCATCAGTTCCGCCAGGCGCAGGCTGACGACCAGCCCGATCCCGGTGCCCTCGAGCGCCGAACGCTCGCGGCCGAGCCGGTTGAATGGCTGGAACAGGTCCGTGAGCTGGTCGGGCGTCATTCCCAGCCCGGTATCGCTGACGACGATATCGACCAAGTCGGCGCCGCGCAGCCGGCTCGTGATGTGGATCTGGCCCTGCTCGTGGTTGTACTTGACGGCGTTGCTCAGGAGGTTGATAAGGATCTGCTTGATGCGGGTCGCATCGCCGAGCACGGTCGAGGTGCCCGGCGCAAGCTCCACCCGCAGCAGGATGCCGCGCTGTTCGGCGCTCGCGACGATCATCGCGAGCGCCGCATCGACCAGCTCGGACAGGTTCAGCGGTTCGTTTTGCAGCCGCAGATTGCCCGACTCGATGCGCGACAGATCGAGCACGTCGTTGATCATCTCCAGCAGATGCCAGCCGGCGCGCTGCACCTGCTCGATCCACTGCTTCTGGTGCGGCGCGAGCGGGCTGCGCCGATCCATTTCGAGCAGCTGAGCAAAGCCGAGCATGGCGTTCAGCGGGGTCCGCAGTTCGTGGCTCATGCGGGACAGGAATTCGCTCTTCGCCTGGTTCGCCGCTTCGGCGACATCGCGCGCTTGTTCGGCGTCCTGCCGGCGCAGCTGTTCGGTTACATCTTCCATCACCCGCACGATGCGCTGCGGTTCGCCCTGCGCATCGCGCAGCACCGAGACCGTGGCCCGCGCGAGGACCGTGCGGCCGTCGCGGGTGAGGTATCGGCAATGCTGGCGATAGGTCGACAGCCGCCCGGCGAGCAGTTCGCCGGTCAGTTTGGCCGCTTCGGCGAAATCTTCGTGGTGCATATAGTCCGCCGCGCGCATGGTGCGCAACTCTTCTTCTGTGCAGTTCAGAAGCTGCAGGAATTGCGGATTTGCGCGCTCGACATTGCCCTCCAGGTCGGTATAGACCACGCCGATCGGTACCGTGTTGAAGATATTGCGGAAGCGCTGCTCGCTCTCGCGCATCGCGCCCTGCGCGAGTTCGCGCTCGGCCACTTCCGCCTGCAGATCGGCAGTGCGCTCGCTCACGGCAACCTCGATACGCTGGGTCCGCGCGGAAACGATAAGCAAGAGCGCACCGAGCATCGCCGCGGCGATCAGGCCGATGCCCGAATACAGCCAGGTGTCGACCCGGCGCGAGTCGGGAAGCTCGGCCGGGTCGGCAAAGACGCGCACGGTCCACTCACGCCCGGCCAGGGCCACGGCGCGCGCGTGCTCGAAACGCCCGGCGCCCCTCTTGCAGCCGGCCTGGCCGCCCAGTTGCGCAGGATCGTCCGGCACGGTGGTATCGACCACGCAGACGTGCAGGTGCGGCGGCAGGGGACGCAGCACGACGTCGAGCATCGAGTCCAGGACGATCGTGACGAAGGCGACCCCGCGCAGGCCGGCGCGCCGCTGCGCCGCTCCGGCCGGCTGCTCCGCGTCGTACACCGCCTGGTAGAAGACCACCCCGGTCAGCGGGCCGGTGCGGCCCTGCTGGGCGAGCACGAAGGGCTTGGAGACGGCCGGCTGACCGCTCGTCGTGGAGGCCTCGATGGCGGCTCGCGCAACGGCCACCGAGGCCGAGTCGACGCCAAGCGCGCCCTCGTTGCCGCGCGGTGGCTCGATATACCGCACCACCAGCGCGGTTGCGGGTGGCGTGAGCGATCCGTTCGCCAGATCCGCGCGCTCGAAGACGCGGAAGCCGTCGTACCCCTCCGCGCGCGCCGAGGCTTCGAGCGCCGAAAACTGATCGCGCGCGACTTTCACGCTCCACCCCATCGCATGCAGGGTGCCCGAGCGCAGCCACGGCGCGGCGGCCGCTTGAACCTGCGCCCGCGTCAAACGCGGCGACACCGTGGCGACGCCGCGCAACGCCTCCAGCGCATGCACCGGTTCCAGCAGCTGGTTGGCGAGCGACGCCGAGACGATCGCGGCGTCGCTCTCGAACCCCATGCGCAGCCGCTCGTCGTCCCAGCGCGCAAGCTGCAGGATGCCGAGCACGATGAGCGCCGTCACCATGACCAGCGGCAGCCCGACGGTGACGCGGCGAGGCACCCACTGCGACTTCGGTCGCCCGACCAGCGCAAGCGCCACCGGTGCGGCGACCAGCGTGCCCAGCGCATCGCCGGCCCACCAGGTGAGCCAGTTGAACGGCAGGTCGGCGCGCGCGACAAAGCCGCCCAGGCCCAGCGTGAGCGTGCCCAGACTCGCATTGACGAGGCAGGCGACCGGCGCCGTCAGCAGGAAGAAGAGCGCGATATCGCGCGCCTCGCTAAGTGCCAGCGGCTGGCGCACGAAGCGCCGCACAAGAACGGCACCCGCCCACGCCTGCAGGGCGGCACCGGCGCCGATCGAGACCGCCATGACCCAAGCGGCCGGGTCGACTCGGCCATGCTGCGCCGCGAGCGTGAGATTGACGATCAGCGCACCGCACGCCACCGCGGGCAGCATCCGGCGTCCCCCCACGAGCACCGCCACGACGGCGATGCCAGCCGACGGGTAGAACGGCGCGGCATAGCCCGGCGGGACCACCAGCCTCACTGCAGCAAAGCCGAGCACGGCGTAGACCACCGCGGTTGCCAGCGCGGCCATCAGCCGCCCCGCAGGAGGCGGCGGCTGCGTCATCAGACTGTCTCTGGCAGGGCCTCGGCCGCGCCGTGCGCCAGCGTCTCGCCGCGCAGCGAGTGCGGGTTGGCCTCGGTGATGCGCAGCCGCAGCATCTGTCCGACCGGGTTGCCTGCCGCCTTGAAATTGACCGCGCGGTTGCACTCGGTGCGACCCATCCACTCGTTCGGATCCTTCGCCGACGGGCCTTCGACGAGCACCTGCTGGACGCTGCCGACCAGCGACTCTCCGATGCGCCGGCCGCTGGCTTCGATCACCGCCTGCAGCCGGTGCAGCCGCGCCAGCTTGACCGCATGCGGCGTCTCGTCGTGCAGCGACGCCGCCGGCGTGCCGGGACGCGGGCTGTACAGAAAACTGTAGCTGAAGTCGAAGCCGACATCGTCGAAGAGCTTGAGCGTGCGTTCGAAATCGTCATCGGTCTCGCCCGGAAAGCCGACGATGAAATCGCTCGACACCCGGATGTCCGGCCGCACCGCGCGCAGCTTGCGCACCGTGCTCTTGAATTCCATCGCCGTATAGCCGCGCTTCATCGCCATCAAGATGCGGTCGCTGCCGTGCTGCACCGGCAGGTGCAGGTGGTTCGCGAGCTGCGGCACGCGTGCATAGACGTCGATCAGGCGCTGCGTGAATTCGTTCGGGTGGCTCGTCGTATAGCGGATGCGCGCG
>JBDSEG010000056.1:0-3972 GCA_039920165.1 Burkholderiaceae bacterium | reverse complement strand
TCCTGAGCGTCTTGCGGCGCGCGCCAAACGCGCGCGTCACCACGGTCGAGAAAACCTTTTCGTCCACCGGCGCGAGCTCCACCGCCGGCAAAGGCGTCAGCCGGACAATGGCCGACTCCACCTTGGGCGGCGGTCGAAAAGCCCCCGCCGGCACCTTGAACAGGCGCTGTATCCGAAAGCGCCTTTGCAGCATGACCGAGAGCCGCCCGTACTCCGCGGTGGAATGCGCCGCCGCCATGCGGTCGACGACTTCGAGCTGCAGCATGAAATGCATGTCCTGGACGCGGTCGGCGTAGGACGCAAGGTGGAAAAGCAGCGGCGTCGAGACGTTGTACGGCAGGTTGCCGACCACCCGCATCGGCGCAGGCAATGCGCCGAAGTCGAAGTCGAGCGCATCGGCGACGATCACGTTCAGCCGCTCCGGCGGGAATTCGGCCGACAGCGCGGCGGCGAGGTCGCGATCGATTTCCACGACGGTGAGCTTTTCCGCGCGCTCGAGCAGCGGCCGGGTAAGCGCGCCCTCGCCCGGCCCGATCTCCACCAGCGATTCGCCGGATCGCGGCCCGATCGCCTCGACGATCCGCGAGAGGACGTACGGATCATGGAGGAAGTGCTGGCCGAAGCGCTTGCGCGGGACGTGGCGCATGCCCTGCGCGCGCCTAGGCCGGGCGCCGGCGCGCGTTTGCGATGTCGAGCGCCAGCCGGATCGCCTCGGCAAGGCTGCCGGCCTCGGCGCGCCCGGTGCCGGCCAGGTCGAGCGCCGTGCCGTGATCGACCGAGGTGCGCACGATCGGCAGTCCCAGCGTGACGTTCACGCCGCGGCCGAAGCTCGCGTACTTGAGCACAGGCAGCCCCTGGTCGTGGAACATGGCGAGCGCGCAATCCGCACGCTGCAACCGCTCGGGCACGAAGAGCGTATCGGCGGGAATCGGGCCTTCGAGCAAGAGCCCGCCAGCGCGCAGTTCCTCGATCACGGGCGAAATGACTTCGATTTCTTCGCGGCCCAGGTGTCCCGATTCGCCGCTGTGCGGATTGAGGCCGGAGACCAGGATGCGCGGCTTCGCGATGCCGAATTGGGTACGCAGGGCGGCATCGATCACCTTGAGCGTAGCCGCCAGGCTCTTTCGCGTGATCGCCTTCGGCACGTCCGCGAGTGCGAGGTGCGTAGTCGCCAGCGCGACACGCAGGCCGCCGCCCACGAGCATCATGACGACGTGGCCCGCGCCGGTGCGATCAGCGAGATATTCGGTATGGCCGGTAAACGGGATACCCGCATCGTTGATGGCGCCCTTGTGCACCGGTGCGGTCACCATCGCATCGAATTCGCCCGCGAGACATCCCGCGACCGCGCGGTCCAGCGTGGTCAATACGTAAGGGCCATTCGCCGCATCCAGCTGGCCGGCGCGCGCAGGGCGGGCGAGCGGCACATGATCGACTTCGAGCACGCCGGGCGCCGGCTGGCTTGCCGAATACCGCTGAATGGGAATGTCCAACCCCAGCTTGCGTGCGCGCTCGGCCAGAAGCGTTTCGTCGCCGATCGCGACGATGCGCGCCGGGAACTGACCGGGCGCAAGCTGCAGCGCGAGGTCAGGTCCGATGCCCGCCGGCTCGCCGGTGGTGAGTGCGATTACAGGCAGCTTCGATCCCAACGTTAACTCCTATCGTGGGGAGGGGGTGCGGGGGAACCGCCCTGAGGTTCCCCTGCTCCCTACCTGTCTTCGAGCCTGACCTCGACGTACGTGCGGTCGCGCAGCTGGCGCAGCCAGTCCTGGTATGACTCGTCGGCGCGCCTTTCGCGCAGCGCCTGCCGGGCCTGCATGCGGCGGCGCTCGGCGCTGACGTCGGCAACGCGGCGATCGAGGACCTGGATGAGGTGGTAGCCGAACGGCGATTTGACCGGCTGGCTGATCTCGCCGGGCTTGAGCTCGTCCATGGCGCGCTCGAACTCCGGCACCGTGTCGCCCCGATAGACCCAGTCGAGGTCGCCGCCCTTTGACGCGGTGCTGTCCTCGGACTGCAGGCGCGCCAGCTCGGCGAAATCCGCGCCGTTGACGATTCGCTGGCGGAGGTCCGAGAGGCGCCGGCGCGCATCGTTCTCGGAAACCACTTCGTTCGTCTTGATGAGGATGTGCCTTGCGTGCGTTTGCTGCACCGGTGCGCCGGCAAGCGGCGCCGCACCACCGCGCCGGTCGATGAGTTTGAGCACGTGGAATCCCGCAGGGCTCCGCAGCACCGGCGTCACTTCGCCGGGGCGCAGGTCTTTCAGCGCGGCGGAGAAGACTTCGGGCAGCCTGTCGTGCGGGCGCCAGCCCATGTTGCCGCCGGCGAGCGCGTCGGGCGCATCCGAGTAGCTTGCCACCAGCTTGGCGAAATCGGCGCCGGTCTTCGAATCGGCGATCACGCGCTCGGCCCGCGCGCGCGCGGCCTGGATCGTCTCGGGCGTGGCCTGCTCGGGCAGGCGCAACAGCACATGGGAGAAGTTGTATTCGACGTCGCCCAGCGGCGCGCCCGGCCCCTGCGCCTCGGCGATGTACAGGTCGATCTCGCTGTCGCTCACCTGGATCTTGTCGTCGACCTCGCGCTCGCGCAGCCGCGTCACCATGATCTCGTTGCGGATCTCCTCGCGAAAGCGGTTGAAATTCAGGCCGTCTTTTTCAAGGGTCTGCCGGAAGGTCGCCAGCGTCATCTTGTTGTTCTCGGCGATCTTGGCGATGGCCCGGTCGAGCTGCACTTCGTCTGCGCGAAGGCCGGAGTCCTTGGCCATCTGCAGCTGCGCTTTTTCGAGGATGAGGCGCTCGAGCACCTGTCGCTCGAGCTGGCGCGGCTCCGGCATCGGCGTGCCCTGCCGCTTCAGCTGCCGCTCGGCGATCGACATCCTCTCGGTAAGCTCGGACTGGGTCACTACCTCGCTGTTGACGACCGCGACGATCCGGTCGACGAGC
Organism: Burkholderiaceae bacterium; assembly: GCA_039920165.1. Classification (GTDB taxonomy): domain Bacteria; phylum Pseudomonadota; class Gammaproteobacteria; order Burkholderiales; family Burkholderiaceae_C; genus JBDSEG01. Next base: position 1,030 of record JBDSEG010000056.1, on the reverse strand, counting down.
GAGATGCGTTGCGCTGCCGCTGGGCCGGCAGCCAGGAAAAACGTTAGGGCAATCGCCCACGAATGGGCTGGAAGTCGGTTCATCAAATCAATACACCTGCTCGAATGGGAGTCGGCGCTGCAGTCTGGCCGGCAGCGGCTGGTCGGTGCGCGTGTTGGTCGCCGTGTAGCCGGGGATCGCGCGCTTGAGCAAATCGAAGGGGTCTGACCCTATCTGCGCAAGATCGTTCAACTCGAGCTGCAGGTAATACGAGGTTGACGCCAGCTGCGTCGCCACCTGCAGGCGCTGGACGACGAAGCGCACCACCCAGCAGCCCGCATTATATTCGAGCCCGCCAACGCCTTCGAGCAGGCGCCCGTCGTGGAACGAATAGTTGTAACGGCCGACCGCGAACCAGCCCGCGCGGATCGGCCACTGGCCTGAGATGTCGATCTGGTCGATCGGGTTCAGCACGTCGCGGTTGAAGCGATAGCCCATGTTGATGAACTTGGCGAACTCCGGCGAGTAGCGCAGGTTCACGCCGCTTCGCTCCATGCGGTCGAGGCGGGTGTTGTACTGGACCGTAGTGTCGAAATTCCAGTGCTGCGCGATGCGCGCGCCGACCGAGGCCACCACGTCGGAGGTGCCGGACGTGCGCAACGGCTGTGCCGTCACTGCCGTAGTGCCCGGCGTGGTCAGCCCGACGCGCTCGTCGTTGAAATAAAACCGCTGGCCGATCGTAGCCCGCAGGAACTCCTGGCCACTCGGGAGCAACAATCGCGACGTGGTGGCCAGCGTCAGCTGGTTCGCGTCGCCAAAGCGATCGCCGCCGGCGAACCGGTTTTCGCTGAAGAGCTGCGTGTAATTGAAGTCCGCGAGCGCCGTGTCGAACAGAGGCACCTGGTTCTGGTCGCGGTACGGCGCGCGCACGTAGTAGAGGCGCGGTTCGACCGTCTGCCGGTACTCGCGCCCGGCGAGCGACATCGGTCGCTCGAAAATCAGCCCGCTGTCGAGGCTCATCCATGGCACGGTCACCGATTGCCGCTCCGGC
>JBDSEG010000055.1:0-4155 GCA_039920165.1 Burkholderiaceae bacterium | reverse complement strand
CAAACCCAGGCCTCGACCACAACCAGGCCTGCCTACTCGGCAGCGCTGCAGGAGGGTTGAACCATGAATACATGCCCCAACCCAGGGGCCTCCGGCGGCCCCTGCGGGGGGCAGAACGATAGAGAATTGGAATGCAAAACAGCCAACTTGACCATCAGACCAGCCCGGTCTGACTCAAGCCAACAGGCCTCCTCGAAACCCGGGGCGGTTCAAATCAAGTTCATGACGGTACCTTGGCAGCCTACGTCGACCATCGATTGGGCGATGGACGGTCGCACAAGACGGTTAACCTTGGTCTCGGCGTTGTGCGTCGGATTCTGAATTTGGCGTCAACAACCTGGCGGGATGCCAACGGCAACACGTGGCTTGAGCAAGCGCCGCGGATCACGATGCTGCCGCTGGTGGGTCATCAGCGAGAGCCGCAGCCGATTTCATGGGCGGACCAACGCGCTCTCTTGCCGATGTTGCCAGATCACCTGTCCCGCATGGCGGAGTGCGCGACGACGTGGTTTGCAGTCTTCGGCGGGAGTGGGAGATCCAGGTTCCGGAGATTGGCGTCTCGGTCTTCGAAGTTCCCAGGCAGCACGTGGAGGGCAAGCGGCGATTGCGTGTCCTGGTTTGCAACCGCGTGGCGCAGTCGGTTGTCGACTCCGTGCGGGGCCAGCACGAGGACTACGTCTTTGTGTACCGCCGCGACCGGGTGAAGAACGTTGACCGCGCACCGCTGATGCAGTTCCGGGCGATCGAGACGATGAACAACACCGCGTGGCAACGAGCGCGTCGGGAAGCCGGACTCGGTGACCTGCATGTTCACGATTTGCGCCACAACGTCGGCATGCGCCTTCGGGAAGCGGGAGTGCCGGAGGGAACCATCGCCGACGTCCTGTGGCACAGCACGCCGTCGATGACACATCACTACAGCGTGGCGCAGATCGTCGAGCCACATGCCGCCCTGGAGAAGGTGACGGACGACAACGGATGATGGAACAAGAGCCTGGCGACGCTGCGTAAGGAATAAGAGTGGCGCAAGGGACGCGAGTCCCCCAAAAGTCCCCAGCAAAGAAAAACGGCTTAGAAGCGACAAGCCTCTAAGCCGGTGATCCGTTTCTTGTTTTTATGGTGCGGCTGGCAGGAATCGAACCCACGACCCCTTGGTTCGTAGCCAAGTACTCTATCCAACTGAGCTACAGCCGCGACGGCGCGCAGTATAGCAGCGGCCCCTTGCGCTTTATTCGAGGCGAGCGGCGGCTTCGAAGCAGCGCGCGGCGTTATCGGCTTCGCCCTGGCGCGTGGCGAGCAGCGCGAGTTGCAGCCAGGCCTTGCGGCGCACGGCCACTGGCAGCGCGGCGTCGGAGGCGGCCTGCTCGACCAAGGTGCGCGCCTTGCCCCAGAGCTGCCGCTCGGCCAGGGCGCTGCCGACGGCGAGGGCGACGGCGCCGTCGCGCGGAAAGGCCTGCGCCGCCGCTTCGAGGCGCGCCAGCCAGTCGGCGCCGATGCCGTCGACCGCATGGACCAGCCCTTCGCACACCGCGGCGCGCTCTTCGTCGCCCAGCTCGCCGAGGCGGTCCCAGAACGGACGCAGCCAGCCGCGCGCCTCCTCGCTCGCGTCGAGGCGCGCGGCGCTGCTGGCGGCGCGTGCCGCGACGAAGGGGTCGCGCCGCTCGAGAGGGTCGAACTGCTGCCAGATGCGACGCAGCTGGTCGATATCGTGCGCGCTCGCGAGCGTCTCGAAAGCGAGCGAGCGCAGCAGCCCTTGCGCCGCGATCTTCGAGAAACCCTGATGCTTGGCGAGCAGCCGCGCGGTCTTGAGCGCCTCCTGCGGCTGGCGCCCGAAGCGCGCGGCCTGCAGCTTCAGGCGCAGCGCGTGGGTGCGGCGCGCGACGCCGACCGGCAGTTCGGCCAGCAGTTCGAGCGCGCGCGGCGCGTCGCGATCGTCGAGCGCCCATTCGGCGGCAAGCAGCCGCGCGCCCTCCTCGGCCGATCGGGCAGCGGCGCTGCGGTGCGACAGCTCGAGCGCATGGCGCAACTGCTCGTCGCGGCTCGTGCGGTCCTGCATGCGGTGCGCGCTGCCGGCGGCGAGCAGCCGGGCGAGCACGGTGAATTCGTTGTCCTGCGCCAGCTCGGGGGTGTCGGACTGGATGGCGAGAGCACGCTGGGCCGATTTCTGGGCCCGGTTGTAGCGGCCGCCGAAATACTGCGCGAGCGCATCGCGCAGCGCCGACTGCGCATTGCGGTCGCGTCGCGCGACCCGCCATTCGCGCGCCCGCCGCGGCAGCCCGACGAGCGCATCGATGGCCTGGATCACGGTGACGAGCGCGAAGCAGGTGCCTATCAGCAGCAGGATGAAAAGGTTGAGCGACAGATCGAAGCGCCAGTCGCTGCGGTAGAAAGTGACCAGGCCGTCGTTGCTGCCGAGCGTCGTCGCCGCGACCACCGCGACGACCGACAGCAGGACGAGCCAGACGACGCTGCGCATCGGCTCCGCTCAGCGTCCGGCAGTGGCAGCCGCCAATGCCGCCAGCGTGTCGTCGGGCCGCGGCACGCGTACCGAGCGCGCCTGCGCGGCGACCTGCGCCAGCAGCTCGGTCGCGACGGAGGTGCGTCGCGCGCTACGGTCGAAATAGCGCTCGATCATCGTGCGCGCGCCGGCGAGGTCGGTCTGCGCCGTATCGAACTGACGGCTCAACAGAGCGAGCCGCGCATTGAGCAGGCGCAGCTTGAGGTTTTCCTTGAGGAAAAAAGCCTGTTCGGGCTCTAGCAGCATCGCATCGGGGTGGTCGATGCGCGTGACGCGGACCAGCGACTTGGCTTCGGTCCAGGCGCGCTGCGCGAGCGCGCCGGCGACGTCGCTCCAGGCCGAAGGGTTCCAGCCGAAGGCCGATGGCGGGGCCGACGCCGGCGTGGACGCAGCCACTGCGGAGGCACGCGGCGCCGGTGCCGCCGCCACCGGACGCTGGGCATCGCGGCGCGGCTGCGCAAGCGCGAGCAGCGGCAGCTCGTCGACCATGCGCACCGCTTCGTCGAGCTTGATGGTCAGGCTCGCGAGATCGGTGATGCTGGCCGCCTTCACGCCGTCCAGGTCGCGAGCAATCGCGCGCCGCACGCCTTCGAGGCGCGGCTGCGCATAGCGCGCCAGGCGCTCGTCGCTCTGCTTGAGCGTGGCGACCAGCGGCTCGGCACTGCCGGTGATGGCGGACTGCTGGAGCGCAACGCGGATCGCGGCCTCGATATCGACCAGCAGGTTCTCGTCGCGCGAATGCGAGAGCGACTGGATCAGCTCCTCGAGCTGGCCGCGCTGGATGGCCACCTCGGCCACCCGCGCCTCGAGCAGCGCGAGCTTGGCCGAGGCGTCGAGCATGCCTTGCTGCGCCTGTTTGGCGAGCATGCGCGCCTCGTTCGACCGGCCGGTGCTGTCCTGCTGACGCCGCACCAGTTCCTGCTCGACCGACGCCACGCGCTGCTCCGCGCGCCACGCCGTGCCGAGGCTCACGAGCACGCCGACGGCCATCGCCGCCAGCGCAACGGCCAACCATTTGCGAGGCACGGGCACAGTCGATGGCGCTTGCGCGGGGGTTGCGGGAAGGCCGTTGTCGGGCGCGGGCAAGGTGGGGTTCACGGTTCGATCGGGGGTTCGATCGATTGTAGGCAGCCGACCACCGCGGCCAACGTGGGCGCGCTCTCGAACACGGCCTGGAAGCCGACCGCGCGCGCCCTGTCGGCGATGCGCGGATGGGTCGCGAGCGCGGTCCGCAATGCCCGCCCTGCCCCGGCCTGCGGTCGCGCTGCGGCGAGGTGGTCGACCGCCTGCGAGCTGCTGAAAAGCCAGGCATGGCGCGCCGGATCGCTCAGCGCAGCGCCCAGCACGGTGAGCGCCGCGGCATCGAACGCAGGCGCCAGGCGTCGGTAAGCCGCCACATGCTCGACCTGCGCGCCGCAGCTGCGCAACTGCGAACCCAGAGCATCGCGTCCGCCGTCACCGCGCACCACCAGCACCCGTGCGCCGCGCCAGTCGCGCCGTGCCGCGAGCACCGGCCACAGCGCATCAGAGTCGAACTGCGGCGCATCGGCCGGCGGCTCGGCGATCCGAGCCGGCGCGATGCCAAGCCGTTCGAGCACGCGCGCCGTCCCGGGGCCAGGCGCGGCGGCCAGTGTCCG
>JBDSEG010000054.1:0-22614 GCA_039920165.1 Burkholderiaceae bacterium | reverse complement strand
ACCAAGGGCTATGCGATCGGCTCGGCCGGCCTGGCCGCGCTGGTGCTCTTCGCCGACTACACGCACTCGCTCGAGGCGCGCGGCATGAGCGTGGGCTTCGACCTGTCGGACCCGAACGTGATCGTCGGCCTGATCATCGGCGGCCTGATCCCCTACCTGTTCGGCGCGATGGCGATGGAAGCGGTGGGCCGCGCCGCCGGCGCGGTGGTGGTCGAGGTGCGGCGCCAGTTCCAGGACGGCGCCATCATGGCCGGCAAGCGCAAGCCCGACTACAGCGCGGCGGTCGACATGCTGACTTCGGCCGCGATCAAGGAAATGATCGTGCCGAGCCTCTTGCCGGTCATCGTGCCGGTGCTGGTCGGCCTGCTGCTCGGCCCGGCCGCGCTCGGCGGGCTGCTGATGGGCACCATCGTCACGGGTCTCTTCGTCGCCATCAGCATGTGCACCGGCGGCGGCGCCTGGGACAACGCCAAGAAGTACATCGAAGACGGCCACCACGGCGGCAAGGGCAGCGAGGCGCACAAGGCAGCCGTCACCGGCGATACCGTCGGCGATCCCTACAAGGACACCGCCGGCCCGGCGGTCAACCCGCTGATCAAGATCATCAACATCGTGGCGCTGCTGATCGTTCCGCTGCTGCCCATGACGGCGGCGACGAGCAACAGTGCGGTGCACCGCAGCGCTCCGGCAGCGGTCTCGGCACCGGCGTCGATGCCCGCCGCACCGGCGGCAATGTCGCCGGCGCCGTTGCCGGCAGCCTCGGCCGCATCGAACTGAGCGGACACGACGCCCTGCGATTGGGCCGGCGGCGCAAGCTGACGGCCCTTTTTCGTGTTGGCGCACATCCGGGCTAGACTGAACCGATGGACGCATTCGCATTGGCCCGGGTCCAGTTCGCGGCCAATATCACGTTCCACATCCTCTTTCCGACCATCAGCATCGCGCTGGGCTGGCTGCTGCTGTTTTTCCGCTGGCGCTGGCTCGCCACCGGGGAGCAGTCCTGGCTCGACGCCTACCGGTTCTGGACCAAGGTCTTCGCGCTGACTTTCGCGCTCGGCGTGGTCAGCGGCATCACGATGAGCTTCCAGTTCGGCACCAACTGGCCGGGCTATATGGAGAAGGTCGGCAATATCGCCGGGCCGCTGCTGGGCTACGAAGTGCTAACGGCGTTCTTCCTCGAGGCCGGCTTCCTCGGCATCATGCTGTTCGGCCACGGCAAGGTGAGCGAGCGGGTCCATCTGTTCGCAACCTTCTGTGTCGCCTTCGGCACCACGCTGTCGGCGTTCTGGATCCTCGCGCTCAACTCGTGGATGCAGACGCCGGCCGGCTTTACCGTGATCGACGGCGAGTACCACGCGACGAGCTGGCTCGCGGTCATCTTCAACCCGTCGTTCCCGTACCGCCTAGCGCACGTGCTCACCGCGTCGGCGCTGACCGGCGCGTTCCTGCTCGCCGGGCTGAGCGCGTGGCAGCTGATCAAGGACCGCGCCACCGAAGCGGCATCGCGCGCGCTGCGGGTCGGACTCACGCTTGCCGCGGTGGCGGCGCCGCTGCAGATCTTCCTGGGCGACATGCACGGCCTCAATACGCTCGAACACCAGCCGCAGAAGATCGCTGCCATGGAAGGCGTCTGGCGCACGACCCAGGGCGCGCCGCTGCTGCTGTTTGCATGGCCCGACGAGCAGGCGCGCGAGAACCGGTTCGAGATCGCCGTCCCGGGCCTCGCCAGCCTCATCCTGACCCATCGCCTGGACGGCGAAATCCAAGGCCTGGACCGCTTCGAAGGCAAGCACCCGCCGGTCGCGCCGGTCTTCTTCGCCTTCCGGATCATGGTCGGCATGGGGGTGCTGATGCTCGCGACCGCGTGGCTCGGCGTATGGCTCGGCCGGCGCGCCCGGTGGCGAGCCGAGCGCCTGCCGCGCCGGCTGCTCTGGCTGCTGTCGGGGATGACCTTCGCCGGCTGGGTCGCGACGGTCGCCGGCTGGTATGTGACCGAGATCGGGCGCCAGCCCTATATCGTCTACGGGCTGATTCGCACCAAAGATGTGGCCTCGACCGTGCCGGCGCCGACGATCGCGCTCTCGCTCGCGCTGTACCTGGCGATGTACGGCGGGCTCCTGGTGGCCTATGTCGCGGTGTTGAAGTACATGGCCGAAAAGCCCGCCGAGGTGCTGCATGGCGAGGCAGTCGACCGCGCCGGCACGCCGACCGGCGCCATCACGCCACCGGTGCAGGCATGACCAGCGCCGCCGCACCGATGCTGCTCGCCAGCATGAGCTTCGAGCAGGCGCTGCCGGTGGTGTTCATGGCGCTGATGGGGCTGTCGATGCTTGTCTATGTCGTCAGCGACGGCTACGACCTCGGCGTGGGCATGCTGATGCCGCTCGCCGGCGACGCCGAGAAAGACGTGCTGATCGCCAGCATCGGCCCGTTCTGGGATGCCAATGAGACCTGGCTCGTGCTCGGCATCGGTATCCTGCTGATCGCCTTCCCGAAGGCGCACGGCATCGTGCTGACCGCCCTGTACCTGCCCGTCGCGCTGATGCTGATCGGCCTGACGCTGCGCGGCGTGGCGTTCGACTTTCGCGTCAAGGCGCGCGACAGCCACAAGGCGACCTGGGACCGGCTGTTCTTCGCCGGTTCGCTGATTGCCTCGGCCTCGCAGGGCTGGATGCTCGGGCGCTACGTGAGCGGCTTCGGCAGCGGCTGGAACTATCCGGTCTTTGCGGGCGCGATCGCGCTGGCGCTGCCGGGCGCCTACGTGCTGCTCGGCGCGACCTGGCTGGTCTTCAAGACCGAAGGCGACCTGCAGGCGCGCGCGGTCGGCTGGGCGCGGCGCGCGTTCTGGCCGGTGTGCATCGGCCTCGTGCTGATCTCGGCCGCGACACCCTGGATCAGCCCGACCGTGCGGGCGCGCTGGTTCGCGCTGCCCGAACTGATCGCGCTGTCTGCCATTCCGTTCACCACCGCGGTCGCGCTGTTCGCGGTGTGGCGACTGCTGCGCGACGAGGCGGTGCGCGGTGCGCTGTGCTGGCTGCCGTTCGTGCTGCTGATCGGCGTCTTCGTGCTCGGCTTTCTGGGCCTCGCGTACAGCATCTACCCGTTTGTCGTGATCGACCGGCTCACGCTGTGGCAGGCCGCGAGCAGCACCGGGGCGCTCGAGTTCATTGCCGTGGGCGTCGCGATCTCGGTTCCGGCGATCGTCGGCTATACGATTTTTTCCTACCGCGTCTTTCGCGGCAAGGCCGGTCAGTTGCGCTACGCCTGATGAAGCCCGGTTCGCTCGCTGCCGAGAGCCTGCACCAGATCGTGATCGTCGGCGGCGGCGCTGGCGGGCTCGAACTCGCCACCGCGCTCGGCGATTCGCTCGGGCGGCGCGGCCGGGCCGCCGTCACGCTGATCGACAAGACCCGTGCCCATGTGTGGAAACCCCAGTTGCACGTGATCGCTGCCGGCAGCATGGACATAGGCCGGCACGAGATCGACTACCTCGCGCAGTCGCACTGGCACCACTTCCGCTACCGCGTCGGCGAGATGACCGGCCTCGATCGCGCCGCGCGCGAGGTGCTCATTGCCGGCTTTGTCGATGCCGAAGGCAACGCAGTCACACCCGCGCAGCGCATCCGTTACGACACACTCGTCATCGCGGTTGGCAGCGAAAGCAACGACTTCGGGACACCCGGGGTTCGCGAGCATGCGCTCAAGCTCGAGTCGGCCGAGGATGCGCGGCGTTTCAACCAGCGCCTGATCAACGCGTGCATACGCGCGCAGACGCAGACCGGGACGCTGCGGCCCGAGCAGCTCCAGCTCGCCATCATCGGCGCCGGCGCGACCGGCGTCGAACTGGCGGCCGAACTGCACCGCACGACGCGCGAACTGGTCGCCTTCGGCCTTGACCGGATCGAGCCCGACAAGGACATCCGGCTGAACCTGATCGAAGCTGCCGAGCGCGTTCTGCCGGCGCTGCCTGCCGCCCTGTCGCAAGCCACCGAAGGGCTGTTGCGCGACCTCGGTGTGGCCGTGCACACCTCGTCCAAGGTCGCCGAGGTGCTGCGTGACGGCGTGCGACTGGAGGACGGGCGAATCCTTCCGGCCGAGCTGGTGGTGTGGGCCGCGGGCATCCAGGCGCCGGGTTTCCTGGCCGGGCTGGACGGCCTGGAAAGCAACCGCCTGCGCCAACTCGTGGTCCGCAATACCTTGCAGACGACGCGCGACGAGGCGGTCTTTGCGCTCGGCGACTGCGCAGCCTGCCCCTGGCCCGAAAAAGGCGGTAACGTTCCGCCGCGCGCCCAGGCAGCGCACCAGCAGGCCTCGCACCTGGCGCGCCAGTTGCGTCGCCGGCTGGACGGCCAGGTGCTGCGCGACTGGCGCTACCGCGACTTCGGCTCGCTGGTATCGCTGGGCGAATACAGCACGGTGGGCAACCTGATGGGTGGCCTGATCGGCGGCAGCCTGACGATTCAAGGTGGATTCGCTCGACTGATGTACCTTTCGTTGTACAAGATGCACGAGCTCGCGCTGCACGGCGCGGGCAAGGTCGCCCTGGAAACTTTGGCGCGCTTGATCACCCGGCGCACCGAACCGCACGTCAAACTGCACTGAGACTCAACCGAATCGAGATCGCCATGCCGAACCCCACCGCCCCCGACCCCAGTCAATGGATGAACGAGATGCTGCAGGCTCAACAGCAGCTCTGGCAGCCATTCGTCCAGTTGCCGGCGAGCGAGGCGCTCGCGCAACCGGCACTCGCACCCTGGAGCCAGGCCGCGGATGCCTGGACGCAGTGGCACCGCCAGGGCTGGCAGCAGTGGAGCGATCTGTGGTCGGGCGCACTCGCCGGCTCGGCCTTCGCCGGCTTCACCGGGCCGGCGGTGGCGCCGCCCGCCGACCGCCGCTTCGCGGGCGAGGCCTGGCAGCAGGATCCGCGCTTCGATGCGATCGCCCGCACCTATGTGCAGCAGTCGCAGGCGATGCGCGACGCATTGGCCGCCGCACCGATGCCGGCGCGCAACAAGGCGCAATGGGATTTCGTCCTGCGCCAGGTGCTCGACGCGGCCAGCCCGGCAAACTGCCTGATGCTGAACCCGGCGGCGCTGAAGACCGCGGTCGATTCCGGCGGCGCAAGCCTGGTCGACGGGATGCGCCTGTTTCTCGAGGACTTCGCGCGCGGCAAGATCTCGATGACCGACGACTCGGCGTTCGAGGTCGGACGCAACGTCGCCACCACGCCGGGCGACGTGGTCTTCCAAAACGAGCTGATCCAGCTCGTCCAATACCGGCCGACGACCGCCAAGGTGCACAAGCGCCCGCTGGTGATCGTTCCGCCGTGCATCAACAAGTTCTACATCCTCGATCTGCAGCCGGAGAACTCGTTCGTCGCCTATGCGGTGGCGCAGGGCCACACGGTCTTCCTCGTATCGTGGCGCAATATCGGTCTCGAACAGCAGACGCTGACCTGGGACGACTATCTGCAAGACGGCGTGCTGCGAGCGCTCGACGTCGCGCGCGAGATCACCAAGGCCGATCGGGTCAACGCGCTGGGCTTTTGCATCGGCGGCACGCTGCTGACATGCGCGCTGGCGGTGGCGGCGCAGCGCGGAGAGTCACGTGTCGCGAGCATGACGCTGCTCACAACCATGCTCGATTTCAGCGATACAGGCGAGCTCGGACTCCTCGTCGACGAGGAGTCGACGGCGAAGCGCGAAGCGAGCATCGGTCAAGGCGGCATCCTGAAGGGCGCGGAGCTGGCGCAGGTGTTCGCGGCGCTGCGCGCGAACGACCTGATCTGGCCGTATGTAGTGAACGGCTATCTGCAGGGCAAACCGCCGCCCGCCTTCGACCTGCTGTTCTGGAACGGCGACGATACCAATCTGCCGGGGCCGATGTACTGCTGGTACCTGCGCAACACCTACCTCGAAAACAAATTGCGCGAGCCCGGCGCGACCGTGCAGTGCGGGGTGCCGGTCGACCTATCGGCGATCGGCCTGCCGAGCTTCGTCTATGCCTCGCGCGACGACCATATCGTGCCCTGGCGCACCGCGTACGCGAGCACTAGCGCGCTCGGCGGCGATACCACCTTCGTGCTCGGCGCGAGCGGCCACATCGCCGGCGTGATCAACCCGCCGGCCAAGGGCAAGCGCAGCCACTGGGCCGGCACCGCCGGCGCCCAGCCCGGCGGCGTCGTCGAGGCGCAGGCCTGGCTCGATACCGCCGAGGAAGTGCCGGGCAGCTGGTGGCCGCGGTGGAGCGACTGGCTCGCCGGCCACGCCGGGCCGATGATGGCGGCGCCCAAAGCGCCGGGCAATGCGGCGCACGCCGCCATCGAGCCGGCGCCGGGAAGTTTCGTGCGGGCGAAAGCGCCCTGATTTCGTGATCAACCACCCCAAGGAGAGAGACATGACAACCCAACCGATTGCGCAACCACGCGTCGTCCTCGTCACCGGCGGCATGGGCGGCCTGGGCGAGACGATTTCCAGCAAGATGGCCGACGCCGGCTACAAGGTGGTCGTCACCTATTCGCCCGGCAATACCAAGCACGGCGAATGGCTGGCCGACATGAAGAAGCGCGGCTACGACATGCTGGCCGTCGCCTGCGACGTGGCCGATATCGATTCGTGCGCCCGGGCCGTGAGCGAGGTGCACAAGCAGCACGGCGCGATCGACGTGCTGGTCAACAACGCCGGCATCACCCGCGACATGACCTTCAAGAAGATGGACAAGGTCAACTGGGATGCCGTCATGCGGACCAACCTCGACAGCCTGTTCAACATGACCAAGCAGGTCGCCGACAGCATGGTCGAGCGAGGCTGGGGCCGCATCATCAATGTCTCGTCGGTCAACGGCAGCAAGGGCGCTTTCGGCCAGACCAACTATTCGGCCGCCAAGGCCGGCGTGCACGGTTTCACCAAGGCGCTTGCGCTCGAAGTCGCGAAGAAGGGCGTTACCGTCAATACCATCTCGCCGGGCTATATCGGGACCAAGATGGTGACCGCGATCCCGCAGGAAATCCTGGACAGCAAGATCCTGCCGCAGATCCCGGTTGGCCGACTGGGCAAGCCCGAGGAAGTGGCGGGCCTGATCATCTACCTCGCCTCCGAAGAGGCGGCATTCCTCACCGGCGCCAATATCGCGATCAACGGTGGCCAGCACATGCAGTGATCGTCGGCAACAGCAGAAACAGGAGACTTCCACATGATCAAGTCAGGGATCGACCAGCAAGCCCTCGCCTCGATGTTCTCGCAGGCCACCGAGAAGCAGGGCGACGCCTTGCGCAAGGCCGTCGGCGACGCCACCCTCAAGGCTTTGCAGAGCCGCGAGATGACACTGCGCAATATCCGCAGCGTCCTGCAGTCGGTAACGCAGGCAACCTCCGCCGGCGCCGCGAGCAGCGCCTTGCCGGCGGTGGATGTGCAGGGCCTGCTCGGCAAGGCGATCGAAGGCATGGACGCCGCGCTGCTGCGCGCGGTCGAGGCGCAGAAGACCGCGCTCGCGCAGTTCGTCCAGCAGGGCGTCGGCGCGCAGGAAAAGCAGATGGCGCCGCTGCTCGCCAATCTTGAGAAGATGGAAGACGTCTTCTTCGATACCGTCACCAAGGCCGCGCAGGGCGCTGGCGCGCCGCTGCAGGGGCCGTGGGGCGAGGCGCTGTCGGCGCTCAAGCTCAAGGGCTCGGACACCGGCGCGAGTGCGAGCGCCACGGTCGAGCAACTGATGGCGCAGGCGCGCAGCACCATGCGCGAAGGCCGGGCCGCGAGCCTGCGCAGCGCAGAGTCGCTGATGAAGGGCTATGCCACGCTTGTGAGCGGCATCCTGATCGGCATGACCGAAGGCATGCACGGCGCGACGATGGGATCGCCCGGGACGAAAGGCGCCGCACCCGCGCCGGACGCGGATGCGCCGGCGGCTCGCAAGTCGCGCAAGTAGGTCCCGACGATTCGACGCGATTCGTAGGCCGATAGCTGCATTTGCAGCTAAACTGGTTCGATGGATCTCGTCGACAAGCTTTCGCCGCGCGGCCTCGACTGCCTGTGCGGCAATCTGCGCATGGCCGCGCGCGCGGTGACCGCTGTCTACGACAGCCACCTGCGCCCGGCGGGACTGCAGGCGAGCCAGCTCGCGGTGCTGTGGGCTGTGGCCGGGCTGCGCGGCGAAACGGTGAGCCGGATCGCCGCCAAGCTCGCCATGCACGACACCGCCCTGGTGCGCAACCTGCGCGTTCTCGAAGGCCGCGGCTGGGTCTCGATCAACGTCGGCAGCGATCGCCGCCAGCGCCTGGTCGATCTCACCCCAAGCGGGCGCGAGGTCTTCGCGCGGGCGCTGCCGCTTTGGATGCGTGCGCAAAAACGGGTCGACGCGGTGCTCTCCGATGGCGTGGCCGAAATGAATACGCGGCTGCTCGACCTGACGCGGCAAGTCGCCTGACCCGCTTTTTTTTGACTGCATAGCTGCGTATGCATCTAAATGAAGGCTCAGCCCCGCATCGTTCGGCGCTGCTGAGCTTCGGCGAGCGCGGCTCAGCGACGCCGCCGGTGCTGGCACGACTGCACTTGCGACGAGTGCTCCGCGGCTGCGAGACGCTCAGCCTGGACGGCCGCGAGATGCTGCTCGACGAGGACGGCTACCTGATCGTCGACACCGCCATCCAGGCGGTCACGCTGCGCGGCACAGATACACGCGCCGACCTGCGGATCCTCGTCTTCGGCACCGAATCGGCGGCCATGGCGCGCGCCCTGTCGAGCGCGTCGAACCTGCCTGGAGCGATTTTTCTGCCCACGCTGCGCAGCCACGGCGATACGGTCTGTCGCCAGCTCGAGCGCGTCGAGCGCGCCGCCGATGCGGGCGATGCGAGCTTCGAGGCCGAGGTGCTCGGGCTGATGCACGCCATGCTCGACGCCGAGTTGCGGCTGCGCCGGCGCTCGCACGCGATCACGGCGGTCAAACCCGCGACGCGACACGAACTTTTCCGGCGCATCCTTGTCGCCGCGGACTTCATCCGCAGCCGCTACCAGCAGCCGCTGAGCCTCGACGATATCGCCGCGGCGGCCTGCCTCTCGCGCTTTCATCTGCTGCGCCTGTTCGAGCAGGTGCACGGCATGACCCCGCATGCCTACCTCGCGTCCAAGCGTCGCACCGTCGCGCTGCGGCTGATCCAGCAGACCCGGCTCGGCCTCGACGAGATCGCGATGGGCTGCGGCTTCGGAACCCGCAGTTCGCTGTTTCGCCATCTGCGCAGCGACCTCGGCGCGAGCGGCCGAACGATCCGCGCTGCGCGCAGCCATCCGCCCGTTTCCTACCCATCTGAGGAGGCCATCGAATGCAGTACACGTGCCTGATCGTGGCGAACGCCGGCGCGACCGGCGACGGTTTCGAGAGCGAATTTCCCGACTACGGCTTCAAGCCCTGGCGCGCCGGCTCGCTGCGCCGCGCGAGCGCGCTGCTGCGCGCCTGGCGCTTCGACGCCGCGCTGCTCGACGGCGACGACTTCGGCCCGCGCCAGATCGAGATGCTGCGCGGACTGCGCCGCGAATCGCGCGCGCCATTGCTCCTGCTCACGCGGGCGCACGACGAAGCGAGCGAGCTCGTGGCGCTCGATTCGGGCGCGACCGAGATCGTTCGCAAGCCGGCCTCGGCGCGTCTGGTCACGGCCAAGCTGCGGCGCCTGCTCGAGATCGGCAGCACACCGCCCGACGAGCCCCCGGAGGTGACGCTCGGGCCGCTCAGCATGAATGCGCGCGAGGGCACCGCGAGCGTTGGCCAGCAGCCGTTGCGCCTCACCACGCACCAGTTCGACCTGCTGTACCTGCTTGCCCGCTGTCCGGGGCAGTTCGTGCACCGCGAGGCCATTGCCTGCGCCCTGCGCAGCAGCGCCGCCGCGGTCGGTCGAAGCGCCGATGTGCACATCTACCGCATCCGCCGCAAGCTGCGCGAACTCCAGGTGCGCGGCCTCACGCTCGATACGGTGCACGGCCGCGGCTACTGCCTCTCGATGGGCAGCGCATCGGCGCTCGATCCCGGCGCGTGGGAGGACTCGCCGGACGACGAATTCGTGAAATGAAAAGCGCAAACGGTTCATCTGCGTTTCAGTTCGGTTGCCAAACCGACGGGGGGCGTGGCGAAGGCGCTGCGCATTGCCGCCCGCACCGCGAATTCGCAAGATCTGCAACGTCGCGCGGTGGTGCGATTCCTAGGCTCGAGCATCCCCACCTGCCGAGGAATGTGATGCGCCCCTCCTGCCGCCCTGCACTTAAGCGCAAGCCCCACCGCGGCCTGCCGACTCTTACCCGCGTCGCCCTGCCCGCCCTCGGCAGCCTGGCGCTCGCTCTGCCGCAGCAGCTGCGCGCGCAGCAGGCGCCGGCCGACAACGCGATAAGGCTCGAGCGGGTCGAGATCACGGGCTCGGCGGTGCGCCGCATCGATGCCGAGACCGCTCTGCCGGTGCAGATCCTCAGGCGCGCCGATATCGAGCGATCGGGCGCCACCTCGGTCGTCGACCTGCTGCAGCGCCTGCCGGCGATCCAGGGCGCGACCACCGAATCGGCCAACGTCGGCGGTGCCACCTTCGGCTTTGCCGGCGTCTCCATCCACAATATCGGCGAGACCCGAACGCTGGTGCTGCTGAACGGTCGCCGGCTGGTGCAGTTCGGCGGGCAGACATTGACCGGGGCGGCCGCCGCGGTCGATCTGAACTCGATCCCGATCTCGTCGATCGAGCGGGTCGAGGTGCTGACCGACGGCGCCTCGGCACTCTACGGTTCGGATGCGATCGCCGGGGTGGTCAACTTCATCACCAAGCGCGACACCACCGAGGGCGAGGCAACGATCGGCGTCTCGGCTCCCAAGGGCGGCTCGGTCGAGACCCGGCTCAGCGCCTCAAAGGGCTTCGGCTCGCTGGACACCGACAACTTCAATCTCTTCATCGCCTTCGGCGCCGACCGACGCACCAAGCTCGATGCGAGCGACCGCGACTACGCCAAGACCGGCGTCATCAACTTCAGCAACGAAGGCAAGAACTTCCAGGCGTTTCTCGGTTCGCCGCGGGGCATTCCGGCCAACGTGATCGATGACGCCGGCAACCTCGTCAGCCCGTACTTCCTGAAGAACAACACCTGCCCGCCGGGCAACAACCGCGTCTTCGATGCACCCAGCGGAACCACCGCCTGCTTCTTCGATTTCGTCGGCTCGCTCGAGATCTTTCCGACCCGCGACCGCCAGAGCTTCACCGGATCGATCACCACCCGGCTCGGTGCCGACCACACGCTGACGGCCGACGTGCTGCTGTCCCGGTCGGAGTCGACCTCGCGCATCGCGCCGGTGCCCGGCGGCGTCAACATCCTCGCCGGCTCGGCATTGCACAACCAATACCTGCTGCCGCTGGGAATCACGCAGGATACGACCGCGTTCTATCGGGTCGCCGACCTCGGCAAGCGCGAGAACACCGACGTCGCCGAATTCAGGCATTTCGCGCTCGGCCTGCAGGGCAACCTGATGGGCTGGGAATACAACGCCTCGGTCGGGCAGTCGACGAGCCTGGTCAAGAACAGCATCTCCGGCTACCCCGGCGCACTGGCCTTCAACCGCGTGCTTGCGGCCGGCAATGTCGACCCGTTCGTCGGCCCGGGGCAGCAGACCGCGGCCGGACTGGCCGACCTGCAATCGATTGCCTTCAAAGGCTATTTCGACGGCGGCAAATCGTCGCTCGATACGCTCGAACTGCGCGGCTCGCGCGAGCTGACGGCGCTGCCCGGCGGACCGCTGCAACTGGGCACCGGCGTGAGCTACTACCGCGAGAAATTCGGCACCCGGCCGAGCGCCTTCGCGCAGGGCCTGCTCGCCGATCCGATCAACGGCACGCCCTGCGACCCGGCCCGCGGCATCGCCTGCGAGGTGCGCTTCGGCGACGAATCGACGACCATTCCCTACGGCGCCAACCGCAACGTCTACGGGCTGTTTGCCGAACTCGTCGCACCGGTGGTCAAAGGTCTGGAGGTCTCGGCGGCGGCGCGCTACGACAAATATTCGGACGTCGGCAGTTCAAGCACCGGCAAGCTCAGCTTCCGGTGGACGCCGCTGCCCGGCTTTCTGATGCGCGGCTCGGTGGGCACCGGCTTCAAGGCTCCGACCGTGCCGCAGCTCAATGCATCGCGCCAGCAATTCGGCGTCACCTCGGCGCCCTATGACTGCACACCCGAACTGCAGCAGGTCGCGACCGCCGCCACCGCGATCTGCCGGCCGAACGGCACCCAGTACGACGTCGTCGCCCAGGGCAACCCCGACCTGATTCCCGAGAAGTCCCGCCAGGCCACGCTCGGCCTGCGCTTCGAGCCGACAAGCACGATATCGCTCGGCGCGGATATCTGGTTCGTCGGCATCCGCGACGCCTTCGGCCAGATCACCGAGGCCGAGGTATTCGCGAACCCGCTGCGCTATCCGAACGCGTGGACCCGCCAGCTCGAGGTCTCGACCGGCAACCAATATCTGGCATGGAACGCCGGCAACCTGAACCTCGGCCGCGAGTACTACTCGGGCATCGACTTCGACTTCACGGGTCGCTTCGCGACTGGCTTCGGCAACCTCACCTCGCAGCTCACCGCCACCTACATGCTGCGCGAGGCGCGCCAGCTGCTCGTCGGCGGACCGTTCTTCTCGTCGATCGGCGACAACGCCGAACTGGGTGCGGTCGCATTTCGCTGGCGCGGCAAATTCATCAACACCTTGCGGCGCGGCGCGTGGACCCACACGCTCGGCATGAACTTCCAGTCGGGCTACCGCGACGCGACCTACAACGCCGAAGTGCTGGACGGCGCTGCAACCCGACCGGCACCTTCGAGGACGTGCGGCTGAAGGTCAGGTCCTACTACTCGTTCGACTGGCAGACCCAGTGGACTGCGTCGAAGAACATGGTCCTGACAGCCGGCTTGCTCAACGTATTTGACAAGAAACCGCCGCTGTCCCTGGCCGAGGGCGGGCTGAACAAGGGACAGATGTTCGGCTACGACGACCGGTATTACGACCCGCGCGGGCGCACCTTCTACGCGAGCTTCACGTACAAGTTCTGAACGCGCGCGGCTTCAAGGCCGCGCGCCGAAGCGTCGATCGACCTCGGAGGCGAGGCCGATCGGCAGCCGCTGCAGCAGCCAGCGCATCGCCAGCGGCACGAGGACGATATCGTCGAGCAGGCCCAGGACCGGGATTGCATCCGGGATGAGGTCGATCGGCGAGATCACATAGAGCACGATCAGCCCGCTCGCCACCTTGAGCCACGGCGGCGCCGCCGGGTGGCGCACGGCGAACCAGAGCCGGCGCGCGTCACCGCGCACCACCGTCCACAGCATCGTCAGGCGTTTCAGCATGCCTGGGACATGGTGCCGCCGGGCGACGCATCAAGCCCCGGATGCGCGCTGTTACGCGGGCTTGAGGCAACATCGCTGGCATGCGCCACCTGTCGATGATCCGCGGTTTCCACATGGCCGATTTCTTCACCCTCGGCAACGCTGCGTGCGGCACCGCGGGCGTATTCCTCGCGATGCTCGCAATGGCGAGCGGCTCGGCCACGCACCTGCTGCTCGGCGCGGCGATGGCACCGGCGGCGTTTGCCTTCGACGTGCTCGACGGCCGCGTCGCGCGCTGGCGACACCAGAGCTCCGAGCTCGGGCGCGAACTCGATTCGCTGGCCGATGTGATCTCGTTCGGCGTCGCCCCAGCCGCGCTCGCCTTCGCAGCCGGCATGCGTGGCGGCTGGGACGCGGCGGCGTTCATCTATTTCGTCTGCTGCGGCGTGAGCCGGCTGGCCCGCTACAACGTCACCGCGCAGACGCTTTCGGCCGGCGCCGACAAGGTGCCCTATTTCGAAGGCACGCCGATCCCGACCAGCGTCGTGCTGAGCGGCGTACTCGCTTTCGCGACCTGGCAGGGCCGCGTCGGAGAGCAGCTGTACGGCGGTGTGTGGACGCTCGGGCCGTGGCAGCTGCATCCCCTGGCGCTGCTCTTCGTCGCTTCCGGCAGCCTGATGATCAGCAAGACGCTGCGCATTCCCAAGCTCTGATCGCAGGTGCCGGGGCTGCCCATGCGCGACGCCGCGCTCGACACGCTGTACCGGCGCGATGGCCGCAAGGTATTCGCGACGCTGGTGCGGCTGCTCGGCGATTTCACGCTCGCCGAAGAGGCCTTGCACGATGCCTTCGTCGCGGCGGCCGAGCACTGGCCAACCGCCGGCGTGCCGTCGAACCCTGTGGCATGGCTGGTCTCGGCGGGCCGCTTCAAGGCGATCGACGGCATCCGTCGCCAGCGCCGCATGGTCGGCTGGGACGAAGCCGGCGAGGCCACCGAGCATGCCGCCGACGACGCCGCCAACTGGGACGAGCACGAACCGATCGAGGACGACCGGCTGCGCCTCGTCTTTACCTGCTGCCACCCGAGCCTGGCCGAGGATGCGCGGATCGCGCTGACCTTGCGAGAGGTTTGCGGCCTGGCGACCGAAGAGATCGCGCGCGCCTTTTTGCTACCGGCGACGACGCTTGCGCAGCGCATCGTTCGCGCCAAGGCAAAGATCCGCGCCGCCCGCATTCCGTACGAAGTGCCGGCCGGCGCGGCGCTCGACGAGCGGCTGCCGAGCGTGCTGCGAACGCTGTACCTGGTCTTCAACGAAGGCTACAGCGCATCGGCCGGCACAGCGGTCACGCGCGCGGACCTGATGGAAGAAGCAATCCGCCTGGCCCGGCTGTTGCGCGAGCTGTTGCCGCGGGCCGAGGTGGGCGGCCTGCTCGCGTTGATGATGCTGCACCATGCGCGGCGCGACGCGCGCTGCGACGCCGCCGGCGATCTCGTCTCGCTCGACGAGCAGGACCGCTCGCGGTGGGACCGCGTCGCCATCGCCGAAGCGAGCAAGTTGGTACAGGACGCCTTGCGCTCGCAACGTTCCGGGCCTTACACGCTGCAGGCGGCGATCGCCGCGGTGCATGCCGAAGCGCTGAGCGCGGCGCAGACCGACTGGAGCGAAATTGCCGGCCTGTACGACGCGCTCCTCGCGATCGAGCCCTCGCCGGTGGTGGCGCTGAACCGAGCTGTCGCGATCGCGATGCGCGACGGGCCGGAAGCCGGGCTGGCGCTGATCGACGGGCTGATCGATACAGCGCCGCTCGCCACCTACCACCTCGCGCATGCGGCGCGCGCCGATCTGCTGCGCCGCTGTGGCCGCGACGCCGAAGCGCGTAGCGCCTACGAGGCTGCGCTGAACCTCGCGGCGCAGGAGCCCGAGCGGCGCTTCCTGCAGCGCTGCCTCGCACGGCTCGGGTCGTCCTCAAAATAACCCGTCCCGCCTGTCGAAAGCGGCCTGTGCCGTTCGACAAGGAATGAGCAGGCCGAACGCTCGCTCTCGATTCCTTTCCCCTCGAACCTTGTCAAGGAGCCGACACCATGCCGCACCCGATTCCGTACCTGTCCTTCGACGGCAACTGCGCCGACGCGATGCGCTTCTACGAGCGCGCCCTCGGCGGCAAGCTGGAGGCGGTCATCACGAACCGCCAGACGCCGTACGCGGCGCAGACGCCCGAGGCGCAGCTGGACCGGGTCATGCACGCCTACCTGGCGCTGCCCGACGGCGGCTCTCTGTACGCCGGCGACAGCATGTCAGACGAACGCTATGCCGGCATGCAGGGCGTGATGATCGCGCTCACCTACGACACCGTGGCCGACGCCGAGCGGGTCTTCGCGGCGCTGTCGGAAGGCGGCAAGGTGACGATGCCGCTCGGCCCGACCTTCTGGGCCAAGACCTTCGGCATGCTGGTCGACCGCTTCGGCACGCCGTGGGGCATCAACGGCGAGTCGATCCAGCAGCCCGGCGCCGGACACTGACCGACCCCAACCCGATCGCAGGCGCCAACGACCATGAAATATCTTTGCCTCGTCTATCTCGACGCCGAGCACTGGAACGCCTGCTCGGACGTCAGCTGCGATGCGTATGCGCGTCAGGTCGCGCAGCGCCAGCAACTGCTCGCGGCCGAGCCCCTGCACGCCGTCCACACGGCGACCACGGTGCGGGTTCGCAACGGCCAGGTCATGCTGACCGACGGCCCGTTCGCCGAGACCAAGGAGCAGCTCGCGGGCTTTTATCTCATCGACGCGGTCGACCTGAACGAAGCCATCGATATCGCCGCCGGCATCCCGCCGGCGCGCCACGGCAGCATCGAGGTGCGCCCGGTGCGCACGCTCGACGTGGCCGCGCCGGCCTGATCAGCCGATGCGCGAGGCGATCGCTGCGCCAAGCTCGACCGTCGTCGCGGTCCCGCCCAGGTCGGCGCTGTGTGGGCCTTCGCACAGTACCTGCTCGATCGCAGCAACGATCGCATCGTGCGCGGCGCGACAGCGCGGCTGCAGCACGGCGTCACGAGCGCCGATGAAGTCGAGCATCATCGCGCCCGACCAGATCATGGCGATCGGGTTGGCAATGCCCTGGCCGTAGATGTCCGGCGCCGAGCCATGCACTGGCTCGAACAGCGACGGGAAGCGGCGGTCCGGGTTCAGGTTGGCCGAGGGTGCGAGGCCGATGGTGCCGGTGCAGGCCGGGCCGAGGTCCGACAGGATGTCGCCGAACAGGTTGGTCGCGACGACCACGTCGAAGCGATCGGGCGACAGCACGAAGCGCGCGCACAAAATATCGATGTGCTGCTTGTCCATCGTCACGGTCGGATAGCGTGCCGCCATCTCGTCGGCCCGTTCGTCCCACCACGGCATGCTGATCGAGATGCCGTTCGACTTGGTCGCCACCGTGATGCGCTTGCGCGCGCGCGAGTGCGCCAGCTCGAACGCATATTTCATGACCCGCTCGGTGCCCACACGCGTGAAGACCGATTGCTGGACCACGAACTCGCGCTCGGTGCCTTCGAACATGCGCCCGCCGACCGCGCTGTACTCGCCCTCGGTGTTCTCGCGCACGATGTAGAAATCGATATCGCCGGGCTTGCGAGGCCGGCCCTTGGCATCGACCAACGGGCACGGCACGCCTTCGAACAGGCGCACCGGGCGCAGGTTGACGTACTGGTCGAAGTCGCGCCGGAATTTGATCAGCGAGCCCCACAGCGAGACGTGATCGGGCACGGTCGCCGGCCAGCCGGCGGCGCCGAAATAGATCGCGTCCATGCCCGAGAGCTGCGCCTTCCAGTCGTCCGGCATCATCTGGCCGTGCTGCAGGTAGTAGTCGCAGCTCGCCCATTCGATGTGCGTGAACGCGAGCTCGATGCCGAAGCGCCGCGCCGCCGCTTCGAGAACGCGAACGCCCTCGGGCATGACTTCCTTGCCGATACCGTCGCCCGCGATGACGGCGATCCGAAAGGGCTGGGACATGGTGCGAATCCTCGGGAGATGCTGATGTGTTCAGCGATGCGCGGATGTTAGTTCGGCCTTCGGTCCGACCCGGCGCCTGCGCCAGAATCCAGCCGATGAACGAACGCACCGACAGCATCGCATCCCGCCACCGCGCCGTCGCCCTCGGCGCAACGAGCTACCAAGCCGGCATCGAGTCTGCATTGCAACGCGCCGACGAACCGTCCGCCGCGAATGTCTTCACGCACCGCTATGCGCAGGCCGCGCTGGCAGCCGCGCGCCACGCCGATGCGCTCGTCACGGCCGGCGCCGAGTTGCCGGCGCTGGCCGGCTTGCCGGTGACGGTGAAGGATCTGTTCGACGTCGCCGGCGAGCCGACCGAGGCCGGCTCGGTGCTGCTGCGCGACGCCCCTGCGGCCGCGGCCGACGCCCCGGCCGTCGCGCGGCTACGCCGACACGGCGCCGCGATCACCGGCAAGACGAACATGAGCGAGTTCGCGTTCTCGGGGGTCGGTGCCAACCCGCACCTGGGCACGCCGCGCAACCCGGCGGATGCGCGGATCGCGCGCATCCCCGGCGGCTCGTCGTCGGGTGCGGCGGTGTCGGTCGGGCTCGGGCTGGCCGTCGCCGGCCTGGGGTCCGACACCGGCGGTTCGCTGCGCATCCCGGCCGCGCTGTGTGGGCTGGTCGGCTACAAGGGCTCGCAGCACCGGGTGCCGCTGGCCGGCGCATTCCCGCTCGCGCGCAGCCTCGACACCGTCGGCGCGATCACGCGTTGCGTGGAAGACGCCCTGCGGCTCGATGCCGCCATCGCCGACCGCCCGCTCGCCATCGCACGCCGCCCGCTGCGCGGGATGCGCTTCGCCGCCGCGCAGACGGTGGTGCTCGATGCCCTCGAGCCCGCGGTGGCGCAGGCCTACCAGCGCACGCTGAGCCGGCTCTCGGCCGCCGGGGCGCGGATCGAGGACGTCGCGCTGGCGGGCCTGGCCGAGGTGACCCGCCTCAACGCGCCGGGCGGCCTGTCGCCGATCGAGGCATATGCGGTGCACCGCGAGCGCCTGGCAGTCGGTCGCGAGCGCTACGACCCGCGCGTCGCACGCCGCCTGGACGCCGGCGCTTCGGCGAGCGCGGCCGACTACCTCGCCCTGCTCGACCAACGGCGCGACTGGATCGCCCGCATGGCAGGTGAACTCGCCGGCTACGACGCCCTGATCTGCCCGACGGTGCCGATCGTGGCGCCCGAAATCGCGACGGTGATCGCGACCGACGAGGCCTTCTTCCGCACCAACGGCCTCTTGCTGCGCAACACCTTCCTCATCAACTTTCTCGACGGCTGCGCCTGGAGCTTGCCCTGCCACCCGCCGGGCGAGCTACCGGTCGGGCTGATGCTCGCGTCGGTGCACGGCGACGATGCGCGGCTCGCTGCGGTTGCGCTGGCCGTGGAAGCGGCGCTCGTCGTGCCGGCCGCGTGAGAGCGCCCCCCGGCGCGACCCGGCACCCGCCGTCGACGGCGGTTCATCCTCAGACTTGTCGATCGAGTAACGCTTCAGTAACGCACTGCCGCCTAAATTGATCTCAGCCGGCCCACGGGCGTGGTCCGGCAGCAACCTGGCGGGGGCAAATCATGAGCGACGAACGTCTGAATTTCGCAGTACCAGGAACGGTCCGGTGGTGCGTGCGCACGGCGACGGCCGGCGCGGCGCTGGCAATGGCGGCGGGTTGTGTGGCCACGATGCCGGGCCAGCCGGTGGCCGGCGGTGGCGGCAAGACCGAGGTGCGCGGAGCGGCCGGCGGCGCAACCGCCGAGAACGCGAACAGCACGCTCGAGCGCTGCGACGCGTCGCTCGGCACCATCGGCGTGGTCGAGGACCAGAACGCGGCCTGGTACCACACGCTGCGCAACTACAAGCTCGGCTCGACCGTGCCGGTACTGCGCATGATGATCCAGCAGAGCAACTGCTTCGTCGTCGTCGAACGCGGCGCGGCGATGCGCAACATGAATATGGAACGCAACCTCGAGCGCTCGGGCGAGATGCGCGGCGGCAGCAATTTCGGCGCCGGCCAGATGGTGGCGGCCGACTACACCATGAACCCGGAAATCACCTTCAGCCAGAACACCGGCGGCATGGGCGGCGGCCTCGCCGGCCTGTCGCGCAGCCTGGGCGTGCTGGGGGCGGTGGCCGGCAGCCTGAAGACCAACGAGGCCTCGACCACGCTGACGATGATCGACAACCGCAGCGGCGTGCAACTCGCCGCCGCCGAGGGCAGCGCGAAAAATACCGACTTCAATGTCTTCGGAAGCACCTTCGGCTGGGCCGGCGGCGCGGCAGCAGGCGGCTACAGCAACACGCCCGAAGGCAAGATCATCATCGCCTCCTTCTCCGACAGCTACAACCAGCTGGTACGCGCGGTGCGCAACTACAAGGCGCAGACCGTCAAGGGCGGCCTCGGCACTGGCGGCACGCTCGGCGTCCAGGGCGGCTCGACGGCGGCGTCGAAGGAGGTCGATGCCGCGACCGGCGCGCGTCCGGCCGCCAAGCCGATTCCGGTGAAGAAGCAGTAGCCGAAGGCGCCCACCTGGCCTGCGCCAGGTGGGCGGCGCCTGCGGCGAGCGCGGTGCGTCGTGACGGCGTGGGGCGCCCTGAACGGATCAGGCCCCCGCCAAGCGCTCGCCCGTCAGGGCGCCGCTTCGGGCCGACATGGACGGTGCAGGCCGGAGCCCGACGCCGGACGCACCGCGCTCACCGCAGGCGCCGCAATCGACGGTCGCGCGCTCAGATCGGCTTGAAATATTCGAACGGCTCGCGGCAGGCCAGGCAGCGGTACAGCGCCTTGCACGCGGTCGAGCCGAACGCCGACAGCCGTTCGGTCTGCGCCGCGCCGCAATGGGGGCAGGCGACCGCATCGGCACGCCGGCCGACGATGCGGATCGGCTGCGCGGAATCTGCCGCAAGGTCGCGCGGGCCGGGCGGCGCGATGCCGTACTCGCGCAGCTTGCGCCGGCCTTCATCACCGATCCAGTCGGTGGTCCAGGCCGGCGCGCGCTGCCACGCAACCGCCACGGGCCCGAGCCCGGCCGCCTCGATCGCATCGATCACCGAGCATTCGATGACCTCGGTCGCCGGGCAGCCGGAGTAGGTCGGCGTCAGCACCACGACAAGTGCATCGCCCGCGTCACCGCTCGCGTCACGGACATCGCGCACGATGCCGAGATCGCAGATCGACAGCGCCGGCACCTCGGGGTCGAGCACCGCGCCGAGCACCTGCCACGCGCGCTCGATGCGTGGCGTCGACGCGTTCACCACACGCCGCCGGGAAAGCTGCGCTGCAGATGCTGCATCTCGGCGAGCAGGCGGCCCATGTGCTCGCTGTGGCGGCCATCGCGTCCAGTGCCGACATACACGCCGTCGGCCGGAACGGCTAGCGTCGCCGCTTCAAAGATCTGCGCCATCTCGGCCTGCCAGGGCGCGCGCAGTTCACTCCATTTCGGGCCAAGGCCGCTGGCCGCGGCGGCGCTATCGATCGCGTCGGTCGCGAACAGCTCGGGCACGTGGCGCCACAGCGTGGGCAGTGCCGCGTCGATGCGACGGCGCGATTCGGCGTTGCCGTCGGCCAGCCGGACCACCCAGTCGGCGGCGTGGCGCTGGTGGTAGCGCGCCTCCTTCACGGCCTTCCCGGCAATGCCGGCGAGCTCGGCGTCGGCCGAGCTTTCGAGCCGTTCCCAGAGCAGCTTGAGCCAGCTCGAGGCCATCGCGTTGCGCAGCACCGTGAAGGCGAAATCGCCGCGCGGCAACTCGACCAGCGTGACGTTGAAAAAGTCGCGCTCATCGCGCAGGTAGGCGAGCGCGTCCTCGTCGTGGCCCTGGCCTTCCAGCGTGCCGGTGTGCGTGAGCAACGCACGCGCCTGGCCGAGCAGGTCGAGCGCCATGTTGGCCAGCGCGATGTCCTCTTCGAGCACAGGCGCGTGGCCGCACCATTCGGCCAGGCGCTGGGCCAGCACGAGGCAGCTGTCGCCGGCGCGCAGCACGTACTGCACGGCCGGCGTGCGATCGAGCGCGATCGATGCGGTCATGCGCGCATCACATGTGGTCGACCGATTCGGGCAGGACGAAGAAGGTCGGATGCCGATAGACCTTGTCCTGCATCGGATCAAAATTCATCGCCTTGTCGGCCGGGTCGCTAGCGACGATCTGGTCCGAGCGCACGACCCACACGCTCACGCCTTCCTGGCGCCTCGTATACACGTCGCGCGCGAGCTGGATCGCGAGTTGCGCATCGGCCGCGTGCAGGCTGCCGCAATGCTTGTGATCGAGCCCGGCCTTACTGCGAACGAAGACTTCCCAGAGCGGCCAGCCCGCGTCGGATGGCGGGTTCACGCGACCGCCTCCTCGACCCGGCGCGACGCCGCCTTGGCGGCATGCGCCATCGCCGCTTCACGGACCCAGCCACCCTCTTCCCAGGCCGCGACGCGCGCCGCCAGCCGCTCACGGTTGCACGGCCCGTCGCCCGCCACAACGCGCTTGAATTCGGCCCAATCGATGGCGCCGAAGTCCCAATGGCCACGTGTCTCGTTCCAGCGCAGGTCGGGGTCGGGCAGGATCACGCCGAGCACCTTGGCCTGATCGACTGCCGCATCGACGAACTTCTGCCGCAGCTCGTCATTGCCGATGCGCTTGATGCCCCAGCGCATCGATTGCGCGCTGTTCGGCGAGTCGGCATCGGGCGGCCCGAACATCATCACCGACGGCCACCACCAGCGGTCGACCGCGTCCTGCACCATCGCCTTCTGCGCATCGGTGCCGTGCGCCATCAGCGTCAGCAGCGACTCATAGCCCTGGCGCTGGTGAAAGCTCTCCTCGCGGCAGATGCGCACCATCGCGCGCGCATACGGCGCGTACGAGCAGCGGCAGATCGGCACCTGGTTCATGATCGCCGCGCCGTCGACCAGCCAGCCGATCGCTCCCACGTCGGCCCAGGTGAGCGTCGGGTAGTTGAAGATCGCGCTGTATTTGGCGCGCCCGCTGTGCAGCGCCTCGACCATGTCGTCACGCGAGGTGCCGAGCGTCTCGGCCGCTGCGTAAAGGTACAGGCCGTGGCCGGCTTCGTCCTGCACCTTGGCGAGCAGGATGGTCTTGCGCTTCAGGGTCGGCGCGCGGGTGATCCACTGCCCCTCGGGCAGCATGCCGACGATCTCGGAATGCGCATGCTGGCTGATCTGGCGCACCAGCGTCTTGCGGTAGTTCTCCGGCATCCAGTCCTTCGCCTCGATGAACTCGCCGGCGTCGATGCGGGCGTCGAAGC
>JBDSEG010000053.1:0-3002 GCA_039920165.1 Burkholderiaceae bacterium | reverse complement strand
CTGTTGCCGGCGGTCGAAACCGGGATCTGCTTGGTCTTCATCGCGTCGAGCAACTGCGGGAAGGTCTGGTACGACGTGGCCGGGTTGACGCTCACGATCGAGACGTTGGTCACCGCGAGGAAGAGATGGAAGTCGTCCACCTTGCTGTTGATCATGCCGAGCACCGGGTAGGTGCCGAGCTGCTTGGCCGCGCCCGCGGTCCAGGTGTACCCGTCCTTCGGCGCATCCATCGTCGCCTTGGTGCCGATCGAGCCGGCACCGCCGGGCTGATTCACGACGACGATCTTCTGCCCCAGGCCAGCCTCGATTTCGGATGCGGCGAGGCGAGTCACCTGGTCGGTTGCGCCGCCCGCTGCCCACGGCACGATGATGGTGATCGGCCTGGTCGGCTTCCAGGTCGCCTGCGCCTGCGCGTGCGCGAGGCCCGGTGCCAGAACGAGTGCGGCCAGGGCCGAAGCCGCAGCGGCGCCGGCACGGCTCGAAGGGCGGTGCCCGGGTTGCGGTGCGGCGGTCGGGATCAGCTTCATGCGCGACTCCTAAAACAGGCCCGCGGCGGGGATGCCGCGCGGCGATTCACTGGATGGTGAATCTTAGGCGCGCCGCCGTGGCGCCGGCAACCCGGGTCGAACCCGGGCGGGATACGGTTGCTGTTGCTCAGTCGCGCACCAGATACCCCAGCACCAGATCCGTCATGTGCGACAGCCGCTCGACCTGCGCCTTCGCGCCGAGCAGATCGCGGTCGAAGATGGTCGACAGGGTGTGGCAGTTGCCGAGGTAGAAATAGGCCAGACCGGCGATCGAGATATACAGCTGCACCGGGTCGACGCCGGCGCGAAAGACGCCGGCCATGCGCCCGCGCTCGAGCACGTCGGCGATCGTCTGCACCAGCGGCGAGTGCATCGAGCGCACCTTGGCCGATTCCTTCAGATGCCGCGCCCGGTGCAGGTTCTCGCTGTTCAGCAGCGTCATGAATTCCGGGTGCTCGATGTAGTAGTTCCAGGTGAACGAGATCAGGCGCCGGATCGCCTCGATCGGTTCGGTCTCGGTCAGGTTCAGGGCGCGCTCGCGGGTGCGGATATCCTCGTAGGCGCGCTCGAGCACGGCGAGGAAGAGGCTTTCCTTGTTCTCGAAGTAGTAGTAGATCAGCCGCTTGTTGACGCCTGCGCGCTCGGCAATCCGGTCCATGCGCGCACCGCCCAGGCCGTGGTCGGCGAACTCGCACAACGCGGCGCCGAGGATGTCGCGCTGCGACCGGTCGGCGTCGCGCGGGCGCGTCTCTAGCGGAGCTGCCGAGGCGCGCGGGCTCATCGAGGGCGGTCCGTCATGCGGAAGTATCGCCCGGGCGACGCGGCGACGAGGCGCCCCGATCGGCGGCGGCGCCCTTGGCGCGGATTTCGGAAAGCCGCAGCCGGCAGCGGCCCGCCTTCGGCACCAGCGCCTATGCGCAGGCCTTCGAATTCAAGCCGAACCAGCGCTATCCGACCTCGCCCACCAGGGGCGCTCGACGGCTTCCGGGTCGATCGCGACGGCAACCTGTGGTGCGGTTGGGGCAGCAACGGCGCGCTCAATGCCGAGCCGAGCGATATCGGTGGGCGCAAGGTCTGCCAGTGGGGCGGCAAGTCCGAAGATCTCTACGGCGTCATGGTATTCAGCCTGCAGGGCAAACCGCTCGCGCACATCCGCCTGCCCGAGCGCTTCGCCAACCTGTGCTTCGGCGGGCCGAAGAACAACCGCCTGTAAATGACGAGCTGCCACTCGCTGTATGCGCTTATGTCCAGGCGCACGGCGCCGACTGAGCAGGCTCGTGTGGCCGGCACGGCCGAATCCCCTGCGCCGACTGCTCGCCTGTTCATCGCCGTGTGGCCCGATGCGGCGTTGCGCGCGCGCCTCGCCGGGTTTCGCGATCACTGGCGTTGGCCGCCCGGCGCAAGGCTGGTTGCGGACGCCAACCTGCACGTCACGCTGCACTTCATCGGCAGCTTCGCGCGGGATCGCATCGCTGCGCTCGGCGAGCGGCTGGCCCAGGTCGAGATCCAGCCTTTCGGCCTGCAGGCCGAAAGCGCTTCGATCTGGCGCGGTGGCATCGCGGTGCTGACGCTGCACGGCGACGTGACAGGCGCGCTCGATGCCCTGCACGTCATGATCGGCTGCGCACTGCGCGAGTTCGGCATCCCGCTCGACCCTAGGCCATTCGCGCCGCACGTGACGCTCGCGCGCACGGCGTCGCACGCGCAGCCGCCGAACGCGTTGCCGAAGCTCGACTGCGCGCGAGCGGCTTCGCGCTGATCGAGTCACGGTCTGGCCGGGCGGCGGACTACCAGGTGCTTGCCGCCTGGGAGCGAGCGGCGCAGCATGGCATCGCTTCACCGCCATACTGTCAGCTGTCTTTCGAGGAGCACCGATGAGCCATCTGAAGCCAGACGATCTGGAGCGATTTCGCGACCTGCTGACCGCGCGATCGCAGGCCTTGCGCGTGGAACTGCTGGCACACGACGGTGCGCAAGCGCGCGAGCCCGTTGAGAACGTCCGGGACGAAGCCGAGGATCGGCGCGGCGACGAGGTCCGCGCCGCCGAGCGCCTGCGCGACGAGACCGAGCTGCGCGAGAGCGAGGCCGCGCTCGCGCGGCTCGAGATCGGCCGGTTCGGCTCGTGCATCGAATGCGACGTGCGCATCCCGAGCGCGCGTCTTGAAGCCCAACCGTCGGCGGCGCGCTGCATCGCGTGCCAGGAACGTCTCGAGTCGAGCTTGGCGTGATCCGGTACCGCGGCAATTGCCGGCGCTCGAATCAGCCGGTGCGAGGGGTCGCGAGCGCCATCAGCGCGTCGAGTTCGCCGCGCGTCGGCAGCCCGTCGCAGTCACCCGGAAAGCCGACGACGCGAGCGCCGATCGCATTGCCGCGGGCGGTCGCTTCTGCCGGGCCCAGGCCTTCGAGCAGGCCCGAGATCACGCCGACGGCAAAGCCGTCGCCGGCGCCCACGGTATCGACGATGCGCGCTACCGG
>JBDSEG010000052.1:0-6967 GCA_039920165.1 Burkholderiaceae bacterium | reverse complement strand
GTGGTGGTGCCGGCGACGGGCTCGGGGGCAGACCCCGCAGGCTGGTCAGACATCGCCGATCCTCACTTCGTCGGGGTTGGTGTGGATATCGATCACGCGGCAATCGCCGCACATGCGCAGGCGATCGGCGGCCTTGCCCTGGAACATCGGGTGCGTGCCGAGCTTGCCGATCATGACCTCGATCGCCTTCAGCGTGCCGAAGGGTTTGGCGCAGCGGATGCAGGCATACGGCTTGGTTTCGTTCAACACGCGCAACTGCTTGCGAGCCTTGCCGGCATCGGCCAGCCACAGGCGCGGATCGAGCGTGATGGCGTCCTCGGGGCAGGTGCTCGCACACAGGCCGCACTGCACGCAGTTCTTCTCGATGAAGCGCAGTTGCAGCTTGTCGGGGTTGTCGGCAAGCGCCGCTTCGGGGCAGGCGCTGACGCAGCTCAGGCACATCGTGCAGCGCTCGGGGTCGACGACGAGGCTGCCGAACAACCGGGCAGCGAGGGGACCCGCCGGTGCCGGCAGTGCGATGACCTCTGGCGGGCTCGGCGCCTGCTGCAGCAAATGGTCGATCGCAAGGTCGAGCGTGGCGCGCTTGTCGGCCTGCACGGTGAAGGTCGCTGCCTGCGCCACCCCCTGCGCCGGTGCGGCACGCAACTGCACATCGAGGCTGCGCGCATCGGTCGCCTCGACGATGCGCAGATGCGTTCCGGCAAAGCCGAGCCCGGCGAGGATCGCCTGCGCCACTTCCATCTGCGCCGCCACGGCGCGCCGGTAGTCGGGCGCTTCCTCGTCGGTCATCAGCACCCACACCTGCGACGCGCCGTGCGCGACGGCGGCCAGCCACAGATCGATGCCGACCGATGCCGTGTGCCACAGCTCGACCGGCAGCACCCGCGCCGGCACGCCGTGCACGCCGTCGTCGGTGCGCGCAGCGCGGCCGAGCGCGCCGATCAGCGCGCTGCCGGCAACGGCGCTGTGCAGCAGGACCGCCGCATCCGCACCGCCGGCGCGACGGTAGGTCGAGAGCAACGTGCGCAATCGCTTGCCCTGCTCGTCGGGACGCGGCGTCGCATAGGTCAGCGCGCCGCTCGGGCATACCGTCGTGCAGGCGCCGCAGCCCACGCACAGATGCGGCTCGACCACGATGCCAGCGAGCGAGTGACCGATCGCCGCGCCGGTGGACGAACCCGGACCCGCCGGCGAACGCGCACTCGACGCGCGTCCCTTCATTGACGCATCGCTGCGGATCGCCTGCGCCGAGCACACGTCGATGCAGGCGGTGCAGCCGATCTGCTCGTTGCGGCTGTGGGCGCAGATCTTCTGCTTGTAGTTGAAGAATTTCGGCTTATCGAACTCGCCGACGCTGTCGCGAAGCTGCAGCACCGCCGCCATCAACGCGGCGTCGTCGGCGGCGTGGAAATAACCCTGCGGCGGCTGGTGCAGCGCGAGCAGCGGGGTCGCCGACAGGTCGAGCACGAGGTCGAAGGCTTCGCTCATCTCGCGCGGCGCACGCTCGAAATCGATCGCTCCCGCGGCGTCGCAGGCGCGCACGCAATCGCGGTGGCTTTTGCATTTCGCGAGGTCGATCTGGTAGCTGAAATCGATCGCGCCTTCGGGGCACACATCGATGCAGGCATTGCAGCGCGTGCACAGGTCGAGGTCGATCGGATTGCCTTCGGTCCAGCGCACCTCGAAGGCGCCGAGCCAGCCTGTGATCGCGCTGACGCGGCCGGCGCGCACCGGCAGATCGCGCTGCTGCGGCAGGCTGCCACCGGCCTCATCCACGAGCAGCGTCGGCGCGAGCTTGTCGGCGAGCAGCGCTGCCGCCTGCGCGGCGCGGCCCGCGTTGCCGATCACCAGCACCCGGCCGGCGCTCGCATAGCCCACCGTCGTGACCGGTGCGGGCTCGGGCAGTTGCGCCAGTGCGATCAACGCAGCGATCTTCGGCGTGACCGATGCGGGCGCGCTGCGCGCATCCTTGGCCCAGCCCGCCGTCTCGCGGATATTGACGAAGCGGATCGGCCGCTCGGCCAGTCCCGGCGCGCCCTCGGTCTGCGCATTCAGTTCGAGAAAGAGCCGGCTTTCCTGGGTGCAGGCGACGAGCAAATCCTCGCCGCTCTTGGCCGCGCGCTGGAATGCCGGGGCCTCGCGCCGGCACAGCAGCGTGTGGACGGTCGCGAGTCCCTCACCCGCCTCAGCCGTCAGCGCCCGGGCCAGCGCCGGGCCGTCCAGCGGCATCGTCTTGTTGCAGTTGCAAATCAGCGTGGTCATCGGGGGTCGGCTCGGTGGGCTCGGTGGCGCCATTGGAATCGGGGCCATCGGGCTCGGTGGCGGCGGGGGCTTTGTCCTCGTGATCGAAGAGGCCGAGAAATTTGGACTGGTTCAGCTGCCGCAACATCGACAGCGGCAACGGGTCGGGCTTGCCGTAATCGTCGATATAGGTATCGAGGCCGTCCATGAGGTTGTAATGCGGATCCGTAAAGAGCTTCTTCACCGCAGCGTTGCGAACGTCGCTGCTCACACCCGGCGTGACGAAGCGGGCGTAGTCGGATTCGCGGGTCAGCGCGGCCACATCCTGCAGCGTGGGCAGCGGCGTCGGCTCGACCGCGGGCGGTCCGGCTGCCGGCTCGACCAGCACGACGACCGGGGGGGGAGCGACCGGCGCCGGCTCGACCCGCGGCGGCTGCTCCAGTTCCGGCGGTTGGACACCGCTGCGCACCTGCTGCTTGCGGCGGGCCCAGCGCGCCAGAAAACCGCTCGCCTGGTCGCCGTCCATCACGACCTCTCATCGGGCGGCAGAAACGACTGCGGACGCCGCCGGCGTTTCGGCTCGGGCCGGTAGTGCGCGTCGGTATAGCTTTGCAGCCAGGCCACGAGGTCGGGCGCGAGCGGCACGTTGTCGACCTGCTCCTGCGCATCCAGCCAGCGCCCGGCTTCGTTGTACGACAGGCTCACCGTCTCGGGCCAGGCCCGCGACGGATCGGCATCGTCGATGCGCCAGACCACGAACCAGACCGGCGCGCCGGAAGTGAGGTTGAGGTGGTAGCCCTCGCCCTCGTCGCGAAAGAGTTCGAGCCGGAAGCCGGGAAACAGCATGCGACGCAGCCGGCCATCGTCGCGCAGCACGCGCGGCTCGGTGCCAAACGCGGGCTCGGCCGGCACCACTTCCACCAGCCGATGGCGCCAGGCCTGCCATCGGTTCGGCTCGGCCTCGCGCTCCATCACGACGGCGACTTCGACCGCAGGACGAGCCTGCTCCGCGACCGCAGGTCGGGCCGGCTGCTGCTGCGGCGCGTCGCGCTCGAGGTCGGCGGATGCGTTCACGTGTCCTTCGATACCGCGATAGTCGGGAACTTCGACGAGAAGTCGCGCGCCCGCTGCGCGATCTTGACCGCGACCTGGCGCGCCACACTCTTGTACAGGCCGGCGATCTCGCCGTCCGGGTCGCTCACCACGCTGGGCCGGCCCGAGTCGGCCTGGACCCGGATCGACAAATTCAGCGGCAATGCACCGAGATAGTCCATCTTGTACTCGGCCGCCAGGCGCTTGCCGCCCTCCTCGCCGAAGATGTGCTCGACGCGGCCGCAGCCCTCGCACACGTGCACCGCCATGTTCTCGACGATGCCGAGGATCGGCACGCCGACCTTCTCGAACATCTTGATGCCCTTTTTGGCATCGAGCAGCGCGATATCCTGCGGCGTCGTCACGATCACAGCGCCGGTCAGCGGCACGCGCTGGCTCAAGGTGAGTTGAATGTCGCCGGTGCCCGGCGGCATGTCGACGATGAGGTAGTCGAGTTCGGCCCAGTTGGTCTGCCGCAGCAACTGCTCGAGCGCCTGCGTCGCCATCGGACCGCGCCAGATCATCGGGTTGTCGGCGTCGACCAGAAATCCGATCGACATGACCTGCACGCCATAGTTCTCCATCGGCTCCATGGTCTTGCCGTCGGCGCTTTCCGGGCGGCCTTCAATGCCCATCATCATCGGCTGGCTCGGGCCGTAGATATCGGCGTCGAGGATGCCGACCGACGCGCCTTCGGCGGCGAGCGCGAGCGCCAGATTGACGGCGGTCGTGCTCTTGCCTACGCCGCCCTTGCCCGAGGCGACCGCGACGATATTTTTCACCTTCGGCAGCAGTTGCACGCCGCGCTGGACCGCGTGCGGAACGACCTTGCTGGTCAGGTTCACGCTCACGTTCTGCACGCCGGCGACGCTGCGCGCCGCACCGATCAGCGACTTGCGCAAGGACGCGATCTGGCTCTTGGCCGGATAACCCAGTTCGACCTCGAAAGCAACGTCACCGCCTTCGAGGCGCAGGTTCTTCAACTGGCGCGTCGAAACGAAATCGCGTCCGGTATTCGGGTCGACGACCGACTTGAGCGCATCGAGCAGCGCCGCTTCTGAAACAGCCATGGGGAGGGTCGCGCGCGCACGATTGCAGGAGGCAGGGCGGGCAGTCTAGCGCAGGGGTGGGCGCGCGGTCTTGCCGCCGGAACCGGGCTCGACCGCCGAAGAATCCCAACTTGCCGCGGACGTTCGGCGCGGCCACCTAAAATTCGCCGTTCACCGCCGCCGGCACGCCTCATGACCCGCAAGCTTTTCGTCACCACCGCGCTGCCCTACGCGAACGGGCCGTTCCACATCGGCCACATGATGGAATATATCCAGGCCGATATCTGGGTGCGATTCCAGCGCATGTGCGGCAGCGAAGTCCGCTTCGTCTGCGCCGACGACGCGCACGGCGCGCCGATCATGATCTCGGCGCAGAAGGCCGGCATGACGCCGCAGGCGTTCGTCGCGCAGGTCGCTGCAGGGCGCAAGCGCTACCTCGACGGCTTCCAGATCGCCTTCGATCACTGGCACTCGACCGACGCTCCAGAGAACCACGAACTCGCGCAATCCATCTATCTTGCGCTGCGCAAGGAGGGGCTGATCGCGATGCGCAGCATCGAGCAGTTCTTCGACCCCGTGCAGGGCATGTTCCTGCCCGACCGCTATATCAAGGGAGAATGCCCGCGCTGCGCCTCCAGGGACCAGTACGGCGACAACTGCGAGATCTGCGGCGCGGTCTATGCACCCACCGACCTCAAGAACCCGTACTCGACCCTGTCCGGCGCGCCGCCGGTGCTCAAGAGCAGCGAGCATTATTTCTTCCAGCTCTCGTCGGCGCGCTGCGTCGACTTCCTCAAGGGGTGGACGCACGAGCCGGGCCGGCTGCAGTCCGAGGTGCTGAACAAGACGCGCGAATGGTTCGCGGTAGACGAACTCGGTCACGGTGGATTGAACGATTGGGATATCAGCCGCGACGCGCCGTACTTCGGCATCGAGATCCCCGACGCGCCGGGCAAATATTTCTATGTCTGGCTCGACGCGCCGGTCGGCTATCTGGCCGCGCTCAAGGCATTGCTCGAACAGGGCGGCAGGAACGAGGGTGCGTTTGAACGCTATCTCGCTGATCCGCAGGTCGAGCAGATCCACTTCATCGGCAAGGACATCGTCACCTTCCACACGCTGTTCTGGCCGGCGATGCTGCATTTCAGCGGCCGCAGGACGCCGGACCGCATCTTCGTGCACGGCTTCATCACGGTGGGCGGCGACAAGATGAGCAAGAGCCGGGGCACCGGCATCTCGCCGCTGCGCTACCTCGAGCTTGGCCTGGATCCGCAGTGGCTGCGCTACTACATCGCCGCCAAGTTGAATTCCAAGGTCGAGGACATCGAATTCAACCCGGACGATTTCATCGCCCGTATCAACGCCGACCTGGTCGGCAAATACATCAATATCGCAAGCCGCGCGGCAGGCTTCCTGACCAAGCGCTTCGACGGCAGGCTCAGCGGCGAGGTCGGCGTCGATGGCAACGCGCTGATCGAGAGCCTGCGCGCGCACCGTGCCGAGATCGAGCGCCTGTATGAAGAGCGCGAGTTCGGCAAGGCGATGCGCGAGGTGATGCTGCTGGCCGACCGCGTGAACGAATATGTGGACCGCAACAAGCCCTGGGAACTGGCGCGACAGGCCGGCCGGGACGCGGTGTTGCACGATGTCTGCACCGTGTGCATCGAGGCGTTTCGCCTGCTCACGCTGTACCTCAAGCCAGTGTTGCCTGGCCTGGCCGAGCGCGTCGAGGCCTTCCTGCGCATCGCGCCACTGCGCTTCGACGATGCCGATCGCAATCTCGGCGCGCACGCCATCGGCGCCTACGAGCACCTCATGCAGCGCGTCGATCCGAAACTGCTCGACGCGCTCTTCGCACCTGATGTGATCGCGCTGCCGCCACCAGGCGGCGAGGCGATCGCGGAGGAGATCAAGCTCGCCGATTTCGCCAAGGTCGATCTGCGGATCGCGCGCATCGTCGAATGCGCCGAGGTCGAGGGCAGCACCAAGCTGCTGCGCCTCACGCTCGATATCGGCGAGGGCCGGCACCGCACCGTGCTGAGCGGCATCGCGGCGGCCTACCGGCCCGCCGACCTGGTCGGCAAGTTCACCGTCTTGGTCGCCAACCTCGCGCCCCGCAAGATGAAATTCGGCGTCAGCGAAGGCATGGTGCTGGCGGCCTCGCAGGCCGATGACAAGGCGAACCCCGGGCTGTTCCTGCTCGAGCCTGACGAGGGCGCCGCGCCCGGCCTGCGGGTTCGATAGACCGTACTCGCAGCGCCGACGAGCATGGACCTGGTCGAGCGCGAAACGGTCCTGCAGGGGTTGCGTGATCGCTTGCGGGAAGCCGCCACCCACGGGCAGGTGGCACTGGTGGGGGGCGGAGCGGGGGTCGGCAAGACCAGCCTGCTGCGCGCGCTGGCCGCCGGGCACGCGGCAGTGGGGCGCCTGCGACGCCTTGCAGACGCCGCATCCGCTTGCTCCGCTGCTCGACATCGCGCGCGACGCCGAGGTGCGTTTCGCCGATCGCCTGGCCGGCCCGCGCCCGCTGATGTTCGAGGCCGTGCTCGATGCGATGCGCCACACCGCCGCGCCCTTGCTGGTCG
>JBDSEG010000051.1:0-15881 GCA_039920165.1 Burkholderiaceae bacterium | reverse complement strand
CAGCCGGAACTTCGTCACGAATGATGTCGTTGCACAGCTCGATGCACTCGTCGCAGATGAAGACCGACGGACCTGCGATCAGCTTCTTGACCTCGTGCTGGCTCTTGCCGCAGAAGGAGCAGTACAGGACTTTCTCGCTCGAAGAGCCTTTTTTGTCGGCCATGTGGGCTTAAGCGCTGGGCAGGAAGGTGATGCTGCGGCAATGATAGTTGAAATGATTTGCCGTCCCGGGCCGAGAAAGACCCCGATCGCGCCCTTGATTCGCGCGATTCTCAGGGCGCAAACCGGCGCGCGGCTCACGGCCGCTTGGCGAGCACCTGATCGATCAGCCCGTAGGCCTTGGCTTCTTCGCTATCCATGAAGAAATCGCGCTCCGAATCGGCGCGGATCTTTTCCAGCGTCTGGCCGGTGCGCTCGGCAAGAATGCGGTTGAGTTGCTCGCGCGTCTTGAGGATTTCGCGGGCATGAATCTCGATATCCGTCGCCTGGCCCTGCGCGCCGCCCGAAGGCTGGTGAATCATGATGCGCGAGTTGGGCAGGGCGACCCGCTTGCCCTTGGCGCCCGCGGCCATCAGGAAGGCGCCCATACTCGCCGCCATGCCCATGCACAGGGTGGATATATCGGGTTTGATGAACTGCATGGTGTCGAAGATCGACATGCCCGCCGTGACCGAGCCGCCCGGCGAGTTGATATACAGCGAAATATCCTTGTCGGGGTTCTCGCTTTCGAGAAAAAGCATCTGCGCGACAACCAGATTGGCGGTCTGGTCGTTGACCGGTCCGACCAGGAAGATTACGCGCTCGCGAAGCAGGCGGCTGTAGATGTCGTAGGCACGCTCCCCGCGGCCCGAGGTTTCGATGACGATGGGCACCATGCCGAGGTTCTGGGTGTCGAGCGCGCTCATGGGGGAATCCTTCTCGAGTGAATCGTGCGGTGGACGATCGTCCGCAGATGGGGATCGATTATGTCGGCACAAGATGCACGCGCCGGACGTGACGAGGGCGCCGGCTTCGCGAGCCGGCGCCCTGCCCGCGCAACAACGGATCAACCCGTCATCAGTTCGTCGAAAGGCACCATCTTGTCGGTCACCTTGGCCTGGCCCAGCACATGGGCGGCGACGTTGTTCTCGACCACGACGCCCTCGACCTCGGCCATGCGCTGGCGGTCGCCCAGGTACCAGCGGACCACCTCGGCCGGCTTCTCGTAGCTTTGCGACATCTCCTCGATGTGCGCCTGCAGCTGGTCGGGCCGAGCCTGCAAGTTGTTGGCGCGCACCAGTTCGCCCACCACCAGCCCGAGCCGCACGCGGCGCTCGGCCTGCGGCTCGAAAACGCCGGGCGGAATCGGCGCGTTTTCCGCATCCTTCACACCGCGCTTTTTCATATCGGCTCGCGCCGCCTCAGTCATGCGCGCCACTTCCGAGGCGATCAGCGCCTTCGGCACCTCGAGCTCTGCCGCGTTCAACAGCGCGTCCATCACATTCGCCTTGTTGCGCGCGAGCACGCGGAACTTGACTTCGCGCTCGAGGTTGCGCTTGACGTCGGCGTGCAGCGCCTCGGCCGTGCCTTCCTTGATGCCGAGCGACTTGGCCAGCGCCGCGTCGACCTCGGGCAGATGCTGGGCTTCGATCTTCTTCAGCGTCACCAGGAAATCGGCCTCCTTGCCAGCGACGTCCTTGCCTTGGTAGTCGGGCGGAAACTGCAGCGGGAAGGTCTTCGATTCACCGGTCTTCATGCCCCGCACCGCGGCGTCGAATTGCTCGAGCATCTGACCTTCGCCGATGATGAACTGGAAGCCGTCGGCCTTGCCGCCCTCGAACGGCACGCCGTCGAGTTTGCCTTCGAAATCGATCGTCACGCGGTCGTCCACCGCCGCGGCTTCAGACTGCGGACGCTGCGCAAAGGTGCGACGCTGCTTGCGCAGGATGTCGAGCGTCTTCTCGATCGCCGCGTCAGTCACTTCGGTCGAGACACGCTCGACCTCGGCACCCGACAGGTCGGCAAGCTTCACGTCAGGATAGACCTCGAAGGTGGCGTCGAAGGCCACCTCGCCCTCCGGCGCGCCTTCCTTCTCGCTGATCTTGGGCGCGCCGGCGACGCGCAGCTTGGCCTCGTTGACGGCATCGGAAAACATCTCGCCGACCTTGTCGTTCATGACCTCGTAATGCACCGAGTAGCCGTAGCGCTGGGTGACGACACTCATCGGCACCTTGCCCGGACGAAATCCGTCGGCCTTGACGGTGCGCGATAGCTTTCTGAGGCGCGCCTGGACCTCGGACTGGATCGTGGTGGCGGGCAGCGTGAGCGTGATGCGGCGCTCGAGCTTGTCGAGGGTTTCAACATGAACGGACATGGTGGTAGCTCTTTCGTTTTTCGTGTATGTGGTGCGCGGGGGGGGACTCGAACCCCCACGCCATCGCTGGCGTCAGGACCTAAACCTGGTGCGTCTACCAATTTCGCCACCCGCGCGGCTCACAAGCAGAAGGAGGCTGCCGCTGCGGCCTCATCCAAGTCAGGCGATCCGGATGGAGCGGCATTTTAGCCGTGCGATTCGGGCGCTCGCGGCCAATCCCCGAGGCGGTGCACCGGGCGCTGCCCAGCATGGACAATCGGCGCCGTGAGCGCCAAGCACTACGAGAATTTTCCGGTCGCGTCGTGGCTGTGCCCCGCGGCGCTGCGTCCCGCGGTGGCGGCGATCTACGCGTATGCCCGCACCGCCGACGATCTGGCCGACGAAGGCGACGCGCCCCCCCAGGCTCGACTGACCGATCTGGCGGCGTATCGGGACGATTTGCTGGCGGTCGCTGCCGGCGGTACGGCGAGCGCGCGCTGGGCCGCCGTCTTCGATGCGCTGCGCCCGGTGCTGCAACGCCACACCTTGCCGCTTCGACTTTGCACCGACCTGCTG
The DNA here is from genome assembly GCA_039920165.1 of Burkholderiaceae bacterium. Classification (GTDB taxonomy): domain Bacteria; phylum Pseudomonadota; class Gammaproteobacteria; order Burkholderiales; family Burkholderiaceae_C; genus JBDSEG01. Next base: position 12,973 of record JBDSEG010000051.1, on the reverse strand, counting down.
AGCGCCTTCGAGCAAGATGTGACGAAGCAGCGCTACGCCGATCGCACGGAGCTGCTGGACTACTGCGCCCGCTCTGCCAACCCGATCGGGCGGCTCCTGCTGCACCTGTACGGCGTCGACGATGCGCTGTCGCTTCGCCGCTCGGATTCCATCTGCACCGCCTTGCAACTGACCAATTTCTGGCAGGACCTCGGCATCGATCTGCGACGCGGCCGCGCCTACACGCCGGCGTTGGATTGCGAGCGCCACGGCGTGGACATCGACGCCTTGCTGCGCGGCAGCGACCGGGTACCGGTGGCGCCACTGGTGCGCGACCTCGTCGACTGGACTCGCGCCCTCATGCTGGAAGGCGCGCCGCTCGCGAGCACGATCGCGGGACGTGCCGGCTGGGAGCTACGGTTGGTCGTCCAGGGCGGGCTGCGCATTCTCGACAAGATCGGGCAACAGGGTTTTGACCCGCGTGCACAGCGGCCGCGCTTGGATTGGCAGGACGCCCCGGTGCTCGCCTGGCGCAGTCTGCGCATGCGCAAGCGTTCCGCCCAGCCTCGGACGCAGTCGGCGTGACTCCAGAGCGCTACGTGCAGGACAAGGCGGCGAAAAGCGGCTCGAGCTTTTATTACGCTTTCCTGTTTCTGCCGCCACCGCGGCGCGCCGCCATCACGGCGTTCTATGCGTTTTGTCGCGAGGTCGACGATGTGGTCGACGAGGTCAACGATCCCGGCGTCGCAGCCACCAAGCTCGCCTGGTGGCGCAAGGAAGTCGCTTCGGGTTTCGCCGGCCAGCCCAGCCACCCCGTGATGCACGCGCTGATGCCGCACACCGCGGCCTACGGTATCGAAGCCGGGCACCTCGGCGCGGTCATCGACGGCTGCCAGATGGACCTCGAGCAGTCGCGCTATCTCGACTATGCGGGCCTCGAGCGGTATTGCCATCTGGTGGCCGGCGTCGTCGGCGAAGTGGCGTCAGCGATCTTCGGCCGCACCGAGGCCTCGACGGTCGCCTACGCGCACCGGCTGGGCCTGGCCATGCAGCTCACGAATATCGTTCGCGATGTCGGCGACGATGCGCGGCGCGGTCGAATCTACTTGCCGATGAGCGAGCTGAAGCAGTTCGACGTCAAGGCGCATGAGATCCTCGAACGCCGCTACAGCGAGCGCTTCACGGCGCTGATGAAATTCCAGGCCGCGCGCGCGCAAGCCACGTACGATGCCGCCTTCGAGCTGCTGCCCGACGCCGACCGCGCGACGCAGAAACCGGGCGTCATGATGGCCAATATCTACCGCACCCTGCTGCGCGAGATCGAGGCCGACGATTTCCGCGTGCTGCACCAGCGCACCTCGCTGACGCCGCTGCGAAAGCTGTGGATCGCGATGCGCACCAACTGGCAAGGCCGGTAGTGTCGTCGTCGGTGACCTTGGTCGCGCCGCAGCGGCGGCGCCGCATCGCCGTGATCGGTGGCGGCTGGGCTGGCATTGCGGCGGCGGTGCAAGCCACTTCGCTCGGTCACGCGGTCGATCTGTTCGAGATGGCCCCGCAGCTCGGCGGGCGGGCGCGTTCGTTCGAAGTGGACGGGGTCGAGATCGACAACGGCCAGCACATCGCGATCGGCGCCTACGCGCAAACGCTCGCCTTGATGCGCCGCGTCGGCGCCGATCCGGTGCAAGCCTTTTTGCGCATGCCTTTGCGCCTGGTCGATGCGAACGGCGTGGGCCTTCGACTTCGGCCGGGTCCGCCGGCGCTGGCCTTCACGGCCGCGGTTCTAGCGCATCGAGGCTGGTCGACGCGCGACAAGCTCGCCTTGCTGGGCGCGACGACGCGCTGGGCGCTGCAAGGATTTCGCTGTGACGCGGGCCACACGGTCGACACCCTGTGCGTACGCCTCAGCGCGAATGTGCGCGACGAACTGATCGCGCCGCTGTGCGTGGCAGCACTCAATACCGCCTCGCACGAGGCGAGCGCAGGCGTCTTCCTGCGCGTGCTGCGCGAAGCCCTCTTCGGCGGACGCGGCGCTTCCGACCTGCTGCTGCCGCGCCTCCCCTTGAGTCGCGTGCTCGCCGACCCGGCCGCGGCGTGGTTGCGCAATGCCGGCGCGACGATTCATCCGGGATGCCGCGTGCTGCGGCTCGAACCGCAGGCCCACGGGTGGCTGATCGACGGCGTCGAGGTCGATGCCGCGGTATTGGCCACGTCGTCGCCCGAGGCAGCGCGCCTCACCCAGCCGGTGGCCGCGGAGTGGGCACGCAAGGCGGCGAGTCTGGAACACGAGCCCATCGTCACGGTGTATGCGCGCTGCGCGGGTGCACGGCTGTCGGAGCCGATGCTCAGACTCCCGGCCCGCCCCCGCCCCGCGCCAGCGCAGTTCGTATTCGACCGCGGCCAGCTCGGCGGTCCGACCGGATTGCTCGCCTTCGTCATCAGCGGTGCACGCGAGTGGGTGGCACGCGGCAACGACTCGCTGTGGCTGGCGATCCAAGCGCAAGCGGCGCGTTGCCTGAACGCCTGCGGCGAGGGCCGCCTCGAACTGCTCAAGATCGTGACCGAGCATCGAGCCACCTTTCGCTGCCTTCCGGGACTCGTGCGTCCGGGACAGGCCATCGCACCCGACCTCGTCGCCGCGGCTGACTTCGTCGAAGGCCCCTACCCGGCGACGCTGGAAGGCGCGGTGCGCAGCGGCGCCGATGCGATCGACTTGCTCGCAGCGAGCGCGCCGCCGCGTTGATCGTTTGGCCTGGCTTCGCGCAGAATTCGGCCATGAGCAAAGCCGAGCGCAAGACCCCGACGATCCAGGTGCTCGCCCGCGCCTTCGGGCTGCTGGACCTGCTCGCGACGCACCAGGATCCGGTACCGCTCAAGCGCATCAGCGAACAGACCGGCCTGCACCCTTCCACCGCGCACCGCATCCTGAGCGACCTGACCATCGGCCGCTTCGTTGACCGTCCCGAACCCGGCAGCTACCGGCTCGGAATGCGCCTGCTGGAACTCGGCAACCTCGTCAAGGCGCGGCTCGACGTGCGCGAAGCCGCGCTCGGCCCGATGCGCGACCTTCACAAGCTCACGCACCAGCCCGTCAATCTCTCGATGCGCCAGGGCGACGAGATCGTCTATATCGAACGCACCTACAGTGAACGCTCCGGGATGCAGGTGGTGCGAGCGATTGGCGGGCGCGCGCCGCTGCATCTGACCTCGGTGGGCAAGCTTTTCCTCGCCCGCGACGAGCCGTCGCGGCTGCGCGCCTACGCGTCGCGCACCGGCCTGGCTGGACATACGAGGAACAGCATCACCGATCTCGGCATGCTCGAGCGCGAGCTGTCCAGAGTGCTGCAGAACGGCACGGCGCGCGACAACGAGGAGCTCGAACTCGGCGTACGCTGCATGGCCGCCGGCATCGTCGACGACCAGGGCAAGCTGATTGCCGGCCTGTCGATCTCGGCGCCCGCCGACCGGCTGGAAGATTCGTGGCTCGGCAAGCTCGAGCAGACCGCCGCGGAGATCTCCGCGGCGCTCGGTCACCCGCGCTGACGCGCTCGCGAACGAGCCGTCAGCCCGCGGTGCGGACCAGAACCGGCGCCGCGGCGGGCACGCTCTGGGTAATCCAGCGGCGCACGCGTTCGGCGTCGCCGATTCGTGAATATTTGCCGGCCGAATCGAGGAACACCATGATCAACTGGCGACCGGCCATCTTGGCCTGCATGACCAGGCAGCGGCCGGCTTCCGAGATATAGCCTGTCTTTTGCAGCCCGATGTCCCAGCCGGGATTGCGAACAAGGTTATTAGTATTGCGAAACTGCAGCTGGTGATTGCCGACACCGACCTGATGTTCGATCGAGGTCGAAAGCTCGCGAATGTTCGGGTACTGGTAGGCGGCACCGACCAGCGTGGCAAGGTCCTTCGCGCTCGACTGGTTCAGGCTCGACAGCCCGGTCGGCTCGACATAGCGCGTGTCGGGCATGCCGAGCGCCTTGGCCTTTGCGTTCATGGCGGCGACGAATGCGTCGATGCCGCCGGGGTAGTAACGGCCGAGTGCATGCGCGGCGCGATTTTCCGATGACATCAGCGCGAGATGCAGCATCTCGCCGCGCGTGAGCTGGGCGCCGACGCGCAGTCGCGAGCGGCTGCCCTTCTCGGTGTCGACATCGTCCTGGCTGATCGTGATCAACTCGTCCTGCGGCAGCTTGGCATCGGTGACAACGACCGCCGTCATCAGCTTGGTGATCGAGGCGATCGGCAGGACGGCGCTCGAGTTCTTGCTGAAAAGCACCTCGTGCGTATCCTGGTCCAACACCAGGGCAACGCTCGACTTCAGGTCCAGTGCATCGTTCGATCCATGCAACCCGGCGAGTTGCCCGAACGAAGGGCGTGCCGGCTCGATGCGAAGCGCCGCGACCTGACGCTTCGAAACCGTCTTGCGAATCTTGCGCTGCTGCGCACGTGACGTCGCCGGCGTCGACTTGGCAGCCGTCGCGGACGCCGCCAAGGCACGCTGCTGGGCCGACGCGCTAGCGGGGACCAGAAGGCAGCAGGCGGCAGCGAGCCCCAACAGTGTCGAACTTACAAACAGCTTGGTTGAGGCCACTGCGCAGTCTTTCAGAATCGATGGACGAGTGTATGGCAAACAAAAAAGACACACAAGATCAAACGCTTACGCCGTGTTCCTAAAAAGACTGTCAAGAGGTGAAATTGTCACGTCTCAACCCTGCGCGGCAACCCGCTCGACCTTGCTGTGCAGCTTGTTCAACGCCGCGAGGTAGGCCTTGGCCGACGCGACCACGATGTCGGGATCCGAGCCCACGCCATTGACGACCCGACCACCACGTTGCAGCCGCACCGTCACCTCGCCCTGCGATTCTGTGCTGCCCGAAGTGATGGCATTCACCGAATAGAGCAGCATTTCGGCCCCAGATCGCACCGTCGATTCGATAGCCTTGAGGCTCGCGTCGACCGGGCCGTTGCCGTCGCTTTCGCAGTGGTGTTCAACCGCCCCTTCGGCAAACGCCACCCGCGCGTGCGGACGCTCGCCGGTCTCCGAATGCTGCGACAGCGCGAGCAGCCGGTAATGTTCGCTCTCGGAATCCCCGGAGTCGCCCATCACGAGGGCGAGGATGTCCTCGTCGAAGATGTCGCTCTTGCGGTCCGCCAGATCCTTGAAGCGGGCAAACGCAGCATTGACCTCGGTCTCGGATTCCATCTCGATCGCCAGATCCTTCAACCGCTGCTTAAAAGCGTTGCGGCCGGACAGCTTGCCGAGAACGATCTTGTTGGCCGACCAGCCCACATCCTCGGCACGCATGATTTCGTAGGTATCGCGCGCCTTCAGAACGCCGTCCTGGTGGATGCCCGAGGCGTGCGCAAACGCATTCGCGCCGACCACCGCCTTGTTCGGTTGCACGACGAAACCGGTGGTCTGCGAGACCAGGCGGGAGATCGGCACGATCTGCGACGCATCGATGCCGAGCTCGAGGCCGAAATAGTCGTGCCGCGTCTTCAGGGCCATCACCACCTCCTCGAGTGAACAGTTGCCGGCGCGCTCGCCCAGGCCGTTGATGGTGCACTCGATCTGTCGCGCCCCGCCAATCATGACGCCGGCGAGCGAGTTGGCGACCGCCAGTCCGAGGTCGTTGTGGCAATGCACCGACCACACGGCCTTGTCCGAATTCGGAATACGCCGGCGCAGGTCGGCGATGAACGCTCCGTACAGCTCGGGAATCGCATAGCCCACGGTGTCGGGAATATTGATCGTGGTCGCGCCCTCGTCGATTACCGACTCGAGCACGCGGCACAGAAAGTCGGGGTCGGAACGGTAGCCGTCCTCGGGCGAGAACTCGACATCGCCGGCGAGGTTGCGCGCAAAGCGCGTCGCCAGCCGCGCCTGCTCATATACCTGGTCGGGCGTCATGCGCAGCTTCTTTTCCATGTGCAATGCGCTGGTCGCGAGGAAGAGGTGGATCCGCGTCGTATGCCCGCCCTTCAACGCCTCGGCGGCGCGAGCGATGTCGCGATCGTTGGCGCGCGCGAGCGAACATACCGTGCTGTCCTTGATCGCATGGGCAATCGCATGCACGGCTTCGAAGTCGCCGTTTGACGAGGCGGCGAAGCCGGCCTCGATCACGTCGACCTTCAGTCGTTCGAGTTGCCGCGCGATGCGCAGCTTTTCGTCCTTGGTCATCGAGGCGCCGGGCGATTGCTCGCCATCGCGCAAGGTGGTGTCGAAAATGATCAGCTTGTCAGCCATGTGATTCCCCGGTTTGCGTATCACGCGTACAAAACGAAACGGCCCGCTGCGGGTTGCAAGCGGGCCGTTCGGATCGGAAACGATATGGACGTGGACGATCAGCGAGCCCGTGGCACTCCTAGAAGCAGAAGCAGGGTCGCGAAATGAACGTTCATGACATCAAATATAACACGCTGAACCATCAGCTCAGCGATGCAAGCCTTCTTCGTCGGGCTCGTCGGTCGAGGTGGCGATCACGCTGGTAGGGCGGCCCTTTGACTTGCGCCATGCATATACCGCATAGCCCGACAGGCCATACGCGCAGAACATCGCGAACAGCACGACCGGCGGGTGGATGTTGATGACGGCGATGACCAGCGCGATAGCGACAATAACGATGAAAGGCACGCTGCGTTTGAAGCTCAGATCCTTGAAACTGTAGAACGGCGCATTCGTCACCATCGACAGCCCCGCGTACAGCGTGACGCCGAACGCGGTCCAAGCCAGCCAGTCGATCTTGTTGACGCCGCGAAGTCCGGCGTCGTCCATGACCCAGATCAGCCCCATCACCAGCGCTGCCGCCGCCGGGCTCGGCAGGCCCTGGAAGTAGCGCTTGTCGACGATGCCGATGTTGGTATTGAAGCGCGCCAGTCGCAGCGCCGCGCCGGCGATATAAACAAAGGCGGGAAACCAGCCCCACCGACCGAGGTCGCGCAGCGCCCATTCGTATACGATCAACGCCGGCGCCGCACCGAAGCTGACCATGTCGCACAGGCTGTCCATCTGCTCGCCGAACGCACTTTGCGAATGGGTCATCCGCGCGACTCGCCCGTCCAGGCTGTCGAGCACGGCCGAAGCGAAGATGCCCAGCGCGGCTGCTTCGAAACGCGAGTTCATCGCCATCACGATGGCATAGAACGCCGCGAACAGCGCAGCCAGCGAGATCGCATTGGGCAGCACATAAAGCCCCTTGCGCTTGGGCCGCACCGGCGAGGGCGCCAGGCGCGGTTCGTCGAATGTCTCGCGCGGATCGTCACTCATGGGCGCGAGGATAACGGGTCAGTTGCGGCTCTTGTCGACCAGCTTGTTGGCCTTGATCCAAGGCATCATCGCGCGCAACTGCTCGCCCACGACCTCGATCGGGTGCTCGGCCGTGAGGCGGCGGCGCGACATCAAGGTCGGCGCACCGGCGCGGTTTTCGATGATGAAGCTCTTCGCATACTCGCCGGTCTGAATGTCCTTCAGGCACTGGCGCATCGCCGCCTTGGTGGCCTCGGTCACGATCTTCGGCCCGGTCACATATTCGCCGTACTCGGCATTGTTCGAGATCGAGTAGTTCATATTGGCGATGCCGCCTTCGTAGATCAGGTCGACGATCAGCTTGAGCTCGTGCAGGCATTCGAAATACGCCATTTCGGGCGCATAACCGGCTTCTGTCAGCGTCTCGAAACCTGCCTTGATCAGTTCGACCGCGCCCCCGCACAGCACCGTCTGCTCGCCGAACAGGTCGGTCTCGGTCTCCTCCCGGAAATTGGTCTCGATGACGCCGGCCTTGCCGCCGCCGTTGGCCGCGGCGTAGCTGAGCGCGAGGTCGCGCGCCTTGCCGCTCTTGTCGGCATGCACCGCGATCAGGTGCGGCACGCCGCCACCCTGGGAGTAGGTCGAGCGCACCGTGTGGCCGGGGGCCTTCGGCGCGACCATCCAGACGTCGAGGTCGGCGCGGGGCACGACCTGCCCGTAGTGGACGTTAAAGCCATGCGCGAACGCGAGCGAGGCGCCTTGCTTGATGCTGGGCTCGACGTCGTTCTTGTAGACCGTGGCGATCTGCTCGTCGGGTAGCAGCATCATCACGATATCGGCCTGCTTGACCGCATCGGCCACTTCGGTGACCTTCAGTCCGGCCATCTCGACCTTGCCCCAAGAAGCGCCGCCGCGGCGCAGCCCGACGACCACCTTGACGCCGCTATCGTTCAGGTTCTGCGCGTGCGCATGGCCTTGCGAACCGTAGCCGATGATCGCCACCGTCTTGCCCTTGATCAGGCTCAGGTCGGCATCCTTGTCGTAATAAACCTTCATCGTCATCTCCTAGGAAAAAGTTGTCAGTGACAGGGAGAACAACGGGCGCCGGGCCGCCCTTAAGCCGGTTGCTCACCCCCTCGGGGGGGGTTCGCAAGGCCCTGGGCCCGCGTACCCGGGGGACTCACATCAAACGCGCAGGATGCGCTCGCCGCGACCGATCCCGCTGGTGCCGGTGCGCACGGTTTCCAGGATGGAAGCTCGATCGATCGCTTCCAAAAAGGCGTCGAGCTTGCCGGCATCACCGGTCAGCTCGATCGTGTAGCTCTTCTCCGTGACGTCGATGATGCGGCCGCGAAAGATGTCGGCCATTCGTTTCATTTCGTCGCGCTCCTTGCCGACCGCGCGCACCTTGATCAGCATCAGTTCGCGCTCGGTAAACGCGCCCTCGGTCAGGTCGACGACCTTCACCACTTCAATCAGCCGGTTCAGGTGCTTGGTGATCTGCTCGATCACCTCGTCCGAGCCGGATGTGACGATCGTCATGCGCGAGAGCGAGGCATCCTCGGTGGGCGCGACGGTCAGGCTTTCGATGTTGTAGCCGCGGGCCGAGAACAGCGCGACCACACGCGACAGCGCACCGGGCTCGTTTTCGAGCAGCAGGGCAATGATGTGTTTCATGGATTCGTATGAGCGTGCTCTTCACGCGGCCGGCGGTAACCGGACGCTTTTGGCGACGCTGTCTTGAAGTGAAAGAAAGGTGAAGCGAAGATGGCTCGATGAAGTTCGGCGCTGCCTGCGCCTGCCGGTCCGGAAGCGGTAACCGCCGGACCGACACGCGCATTGCGCGCCTCACAGATCTTCGGAACCCAGCAGCATCTCGGTAATGCCCTGGCCGGCCTTCACCATCGGCCAGACGTTTTCGGTCGGATCGGTACGCACGTCGAGGAAGACCGTGCGGTCCTTCAGGCGGATCGCCTCGCGCAGCGCCGGCTCGACCTCGGAAGTCTTCTCGATCTTCAGTCCGACATGGCCGTAGGCCTCGGCGAGCTTGACGAAGTCGGGAAGCGCATCCATGTAGCTGTGCGAATAGCGGCTGCCGTAGTCGAGCTGTTGCCACTGCCGCACCATGCCGAGATAGCGGTTGTTCAGCGAGATGATCTTGACCGGCGTCTTGTACTGCAGGCAGGTCGACAGCTCCTGGATGCACATCTGGATCGAGCCCTCGCCGGTGATGCAGAACACGTCCGCCTCGGGTTTGGCGAGCTTGATCCCCATGGCATACGGCAGCCCCACGCCCATCGTGCCCAGGCCACCCGAATTGATCCAGCGGCGCGGCCGGTCGAAGCCGTAGTACTGGGCGGCCCACATCTGGTGCTGGCCGACATCAGAGGTGATGTAAGCGTCGCTGTCCTTGGTGAGCTGCCACAGCGTCTGCACCACATGCTGCGGCTTGATGACGTCGGAGGTCGACTTGTACGCCAGGCAATCGCGGCCCCTCCACTCGTCGATCCGCGACCACCATGCGCCGAGCGCCGACGGATCGACCTTGGCGCTGCTCTCCTTGATCTGCGCGATCAGTTCCTGCAGCACGTCGCGCACATCGCCGACAATCGGTATATCGACTCGCACCCGCTTCGAGATCGACGACGGGTCGATATCGACGTGGATGATCTTGCGTTCGACCGAAGCGAAGTGCTTCGGGTTGCCGATCACCCGGTCGTCGAAGCGCGCCCCCACCGCGAGCAGGACATCGCAGTTCTGCATCGTCATATTGGCTTCGTAAGTCCCGTGCATGCCCAGCATGCCGAGGAACTTCGGGTCGCTCGCAGGAAAGGCGCCCAGGCCCATCAATGTGTTGGTGCAGGGAAAGCCGAGCAGGTGCACCAATTCACGCAACTCCGCCGACGCATTGCCGAGCACCACGCCGCCACCGGTATAGATGTAAGGCCGCTTGGCGGCGAGCAGCAGCGCGACCGCCTTGCGTATCTGCCCGCTGTGGCCCTTGCGCACCGGGTTGTACGAGCGCATCTCGATCGTCGCCGGATAGTGGAACGGCGCGGTGTTGAACGACACATCCTTCGGGATATCGACCACTACCGGGCCGGGCCGGCCGGTGCGGGCGATGTGGAAAGCCTTCTTCAGCGTCAGTGCCAGCTCGCGCACATCTTTCACCAGGAAGTTGTGCTTCACGATGGGGCGCGTGATCCCCACCGTGTCGCATTCCTGGAAGGCATCGAGTCCGATCGCCGGCGTCGGCACCTGACCGGTGATGATCACCATGGGGATCGAATCCATGTACGCGGTGGCGATGCCGGTCACGGCATTCGTGACCCCCGGGCCCGATGTCACCAGGGCGACACCGACCTCCCCGGTCGCCCGCGCATAGCCATCGGCGGCGTGGATGGCGGCCTGTTCGTGGCGCACCAGCACGTGCTCGATCGTCTGCTGCTTGTACAGCGCGTCGTAGATGTAGAGAACGGCCCCGCCGGGATAGCCCCATAGGAACTGGACGCCTTCTGCCTGCAGGCAGCGGACGAGAATTTCGGCGCCGTTCGGATCGGCAGCGGCAGAGCGAGGGGATTGCGCCGATGCGGCGCGCCGGATTTCGGCAGCGGATATGTCCATGAGCGGGAACCTTTGCGAATTTCTCTGACGAAAAACCATCGGTGCACCTACCCGAATCCTCGTGAGACCGGTGTGGTACCTGCACGGCCGGGTGGCTGCGTCCGCGTTCGGGCGCGCGCCTTCCAGACCAGTTGTTGTGCAAAGCAGCATTATGGCATCGCAGCGCCGTCGATTGGATCGCCAACCGGTGCACGCCAGGGCCGATGAGATAATCGCCGCGGTCTTTCCGGGCTACGGCCTGAGGCGCCGCCCTTTGGCATCCGACAAAGAACTATCCGACTTTCTCAAGAGCATCGAGAAGCGCGCGTTCAAGCGCGCCGTCTACGCCGTTCGCGATGAGGATGCCGCATTGGATATCGTGCAGGACACGATGATCCGGCTGTCCACAAAGTATTTCGACCGTCCCGCGGCCGAGTTGCCGCTGCTGTTCCAGCGCATCCTGTCAAACGCGACGATGGACTGGTTCCGGCGCCAGAAGGTGCGCAACGCGGTCCTGAAGAATTTTTCCGACTTCGAACCGGCCGGCGAAGACGGCGACTTCGATATTCTCCAAACACTCGAGGCTCTAGACGCGTCGCCCGCTTCGGAAAGCGCGGCCGATTCGTTTTCGCGGGCGCAGATCCTGCAACTGATCGACACGGCAGTGGCCGACCTCCCGGGCCGTCAACGCGAGGCGTTTCTGTTGCGTTACTGGGAGGAACTCGATGTCGCCGAGACCGCTCTTGCCATGGGCTGCTCGCAAGGCAGCGTGAAGACGCACTGTTCGCGGGCGGTGCATGCGCTGGCGAAGGCGCTGACGTCGAAGGGAATCTCACCATGAAAAAAGAAGTTTTTTCCGCCTATGCGGCCGATCGCGACGCGCTCCAGAACCGGTTTGCCCTGCGCGTGGCGGCGCGTCTGAACGAAACGGCGTTGGGCCTCGGCCCGGACGTCTCCGAGCGGCTGCGCTTCGCCCGCGAACGCGCACTGCAATCCGGCCGCGAAGCGCGCCAGCCCATTGCCGCACCATCGACCTCTATGCTTGGCGCGGGCGGCGCTGCCGTGCTCGGCGGCGGGCCCGGCAGCGGAACCGGCTGGTGGGTCAAGCTCGGCTCGGCGCTGCCGCTTATCGTGCTGGTCGCCGGATTAATCCTGATCCAGCGCGGGCACGTGAGCGCACAGATCGCGACCGCCGCCGAGGTCGATGCCGCACTGCTCGCCGACGACCTTCCGCCGACCGCGTACGGCGATGCGGGATTCGTCGAATTCCTCAAAGCGCCGCGCAACTGATCGCTGCACGATGGCAGTACCCGCCGTCTTCGGCTTCGGCCGCTCCTTCGCTGTCGCGGTCACTTATTGGGTCGCGTCCCTCGGGATGGGACTCGTCCTGAACGCGACTGCTGGCGCGGCGCCCACCTCCGCTGCCGCGCCGCGAGCCGTCGGCAAGAGCGAAGAGGGCGCGCGCTGGCGCGACCTGACCGCGGGTCAGCGCAATGCCCTCAAGCCGCTCGAGCGCAACTGGCAGGGTATCGATGCCATCCGCAAGCGCAAATGGCTTGAAATCGCCGACCGTTTCGGTGCCATGGTGCCGGCCGACCAGGCACGCATCCAGGGCCGCATGACCGAGTGGGTCCAGATGACACCCGAGCAGCGCGGCAAGGTCCGACTTCAATTCCAGGAAGCGCAGCGCGTGGCGCCGCAGGATCGCCAAGCGCAGTGGGCGGCCTACCAGGCGCTGCCGCCCGAGCAGCGCCAGCAACTCGCCGCGCGTGCCGCCGCGCCAGCGGCTTCGGCTGCCGCGCCGCGCGAGCTTCGCAAAGGTGGCAGAGCGAATGCCGCGCGCGGTGAACGCTCGACGCGCCAAGCGGGCGAAATCAAATCCAACATCGTGCCGAACCCCGGCCTCGCGGCGCCGCAGAAATCGGTCGCGCCGACGGTGGTTCAGGCCGGCTCGGGCGCATCGACGACGCTGATCACCAGGCGGCCGGCGCCTCCGGCGCACCAGCAGACCGGGCTGCCGAAGATCGCCGCTGCGCCGGGGTATGTCGATGCGAGCACGCTGCTGCCGCAGCGCGGCCCGCAGGGCGCCGCGACCCGGCCGTCAACCAGCGCTGATATCCCGCCGAAGAAGCCATGAGCGAC
>JBDSEG010000050.1:0-12858 GCA_039920165.1 Burkholderiaceae bacterium | reverse complement strand
CCGGGAATGAAATTTCCGTTCTGAATCGGATGACGATTCGCTTGTCGACGCGCTCGCCGATGAACCGCTCGCACCGTGGCTGAACCCGCGCTGCACGCGCTGGTCGAGGCCTTGCGGCGCCTGCCCGGCGTCGGCGTCAAGTCGGCGCAGCGCATGGCCTTTCACCTGCTGCAGAACGACCGCGACGGGGCGCTGCGCCTGGCGTCGGCACTTCAGGCGGCGCTCGTCGGGGTGCACCACTGCGCGCGCTGCAATACGTTTACCGAAGACGAGGTGTGCGCGATTTGTCGCGACCCGCAGCGCGACGCGCTCCAGCTCTGCGTGGTCGAGACGCCTGCCGACCAGGCGGCGGTCGAGCGCAGCGCGAGCTACCGCGGCCTGTACTACGTGCTGCTCGGTCGCATCAGCCCGCTCGACGGCGTGGGCGCGACCCAGATCGGTGCGCACCGGCTGCTCGACCGCGCGACCGACGGTACGACCGACGAGGTCATCATCGCGACCAATTTCACCGCCGAGGGCGAGGCCACCGCGCATGTGCTGACGCAGGCGCTGCAAGCCTGCGGACTGCGTGTGACAAGGCTGGCGCGCGGGGTGCCGATAGGCAGCGAACTCGAATATGTCGATCTGGGCACGATCGCCCACGCGCTGGTCGACCGGCGCTGACGATCCCGATCAGCGCCCGCCGTCGGCGGACCCGCGGCGCGCTGCGGTGCGACGCGCCGCGGCCGGGTGGGCCGCGGTCCGCACTGCGGCTTTCGACGTCGTACGTGAAGCCGACGGCCCGCTGGCACGCGCCCCGTTGCCTGCCAGGCGGTGGCCTGATTTCGCGACGCTGCGGCCCGTGTTGGCGACGAAGACCACCACCGCCTGACCCGGCCGGAAACTCGCATCCGGCGCGACGCTGTTCCAGCCCGCGAGTTGCTGCGCGCCGACCTTGTAGCGCCTGGCGATCGACGCCACGCTGTCGCGCTTGCCCGCCTTGACCGAGAGCCTGCGCAGCGGCGGCAGGTCGGGCGCCAGCGTCATCGACGCGTTGTCGGCCACCTGCCCCGACACATCGGCGTGCCGGTGTTCGCCACGCGTGACGAGCAGGGTCGAGCCCGCGGTGATGAGCATGCGCTGCGGGATGCGATTGACCTCGCGCAGGTTTTCCTCGCTCATGCCGACCTGGCGCGCGACTTCCGCGGGGCGCAGCGTCTTCGGCGCGACCCAGGCGGTCCAGCTCGCAAGCGGGCCTCGATGCAGCGGCAGCCGGCGCGTGAACTCGGCCGCATTGTTGTAGGGCAGCAGCACCTGCGGCGTTCCGGCGGCCAGGATCACCGGCTTGTTCATCTGTGGGTTCAGGTGGTGGAAATCTTCCAGCTTCATCCCGGCGAGCTGGGCCGCGACGGCCGTATCCATGTCGCGCTCGATCGGCACGCTCAGGAAATAGGGGTGGTTGGTCAGGGCCGGCAGGGTCAGGCCGAAATCCTGCGGGCGCGCGACGATATTCTTCACCGCCTGCAGCTTCGGGACGTAGGTGCGGGTCTCGTCGGGCATTTTCAGGCTGGCATAGGTGGTCGGCAGACCGGCCTTCTGGTTGCGAGAGATCGCGCGCTGCACATTGCCTTCGCCCCAGTTGTAGGCCGCCAGCGCCAGGTGCCAGTCGCCGAACATGCCGTGCAGGCGGGTCAGGTAGTCGAGCGCGGCGCGGGTCGAGGCGAGCACGTCGCGCCGATCGTCGCGGAAGACGTTCTGCTTGAGCGAGAAGTCGCGCCCGGTCGCGGCCATGAACTGCCACATGCCCGACGCCTTGGCCGACGAGATGGCCTGCGGGTTGAATGCGCTTTCGATGAAGGGCAGCAGCGCGAGTTCGCTCGGCATGCCGCGGCGCTCGAGTTCTTCGACGATATGGAACAGATAGCGGCTGCCGCGCTCGGTCATGCGTTGCACATAGTCGGGCCGCGTGGCATACCAGGCCTCGCGGTCGCGCACCAGGTCGCTCTCGAGGTCGGGCAGCGCGAAGCCGCGCCGCACACGCTCCCACAGATCGAGCTGCGCCACGATCTGCGCGCCGCGGTCCTCCAGCTTGACAGGCTCGTCGGGTCGAACCGGGTCGACCGGCACCGGGGTCGGCGCCGGCATCGCATCGGCGGGCTTCACGCTGGCCTGCGCGCTGAGCGTGGCGGCGGATGCGGGCGATGCGGCGACCATGGGCGCGCTTGCTTCGGAAGCCGCCGTCAGCGGCACCGCCGGTGCGCCCTCGGCTCCGGTCCGGCTGCCCGGCGGGGTACCGCAGGCGGCGAGCAGCGCGAGCGCCGCGCAGGCCGCGCCGAGCGACTGGGGCCTTGCGCCTAGGAAGGTCGAATACGTCATGGCGGGCTCGCTGGGGTGAGGTTCGCGCGCTGTCGGCGCGGATCGCTGAGCACACTCTTCGACACCCTTTTCAGGCGTGGCGCGGTGCGGGGGCGTGTCACTAGAATCGCCGCCAGCATCGGCTTGGACAGGCGGTCTGCGAGTCGGGTCGGTGCATTGCCTTCGGGGTCGCCAGAACAAGGACCGCCGAACAAGCCCGATGCAATGCAATCAATGGCGGGTCGGTGCGGGCGGTCGAGGCAATCGAGTTCATGGCGCAAGGCAGCGGGATTATAGGTTTGACGCAGTGGCTGCAAACTCCTGCCGGCCGCTACCTTCTTGGGTGGGAGCAGGCGCATCTGGACGCTGCCGTGGTCGACATCTTCGGCTACCACGCGCTGCAGCTCGGCATGCCGGAACTGCAGGCGCTGCGCTCGAACCGCATGCCGCACCGCTGGGTCGCGACCGCGTCGGCGCAGTGCCTTGCTCAGCCCGTCCGTTCCGATGCCAACGCGCCGGCGCCGCCGCTCGACCCGTTCGCCGATACCGATGCGCAGCCGCTGCTCGTCGCCGATGTGGCGTTGAACTGCGATTTCGATGCGCTGCCGTTCGACACCCACAGCCTGGACCTCGTCGTGCTGCCGCATGCGCTCGAGCTGGCACGCGATCCGCACCTCGCGCTGCGTGAAGTCGATCGCGTGCTCGTTCCCGAAGGGCGGGTCGTGATCGTCGGCTTCAATCCGGCCAGCCTGTGGGGCCTGCGCCAGCGCGCCGCGCATCTTCGGCGCGATCCTCCTGGCGCAGCGCGGCGCGGCTTTCTGCCCGACTCGGGCGAATTCATCGGCTACCGGCGCTTGCGCGACTGGCTGCGCCTGCTCAGCTTCGAGGTCGAGGCCGGCCGCTTCGGCTGCTACCGCCCCCCGGTCGCGTCGAGCCGCTGGCTCGCGCGATTCGAATGGACCGAGTCGGTCGGTGAGCGCTGGTGGCCGGTCTTCGGCGCGGTGTACTTCGTTGTCGCGGTCAAGCGCGTGCGCGGTATGCGGCTGGTGGGCCTCGCGCGCGAGCACCGCAGCATGGCGCGTGCCGCGCCGGCGACGGTGGCATCGCGCCACGCGACGGT
Source organism: Burkholderiaceae bacterium (assembly GCA_039920165.1). GTDB lineage: Bacteria > Pseudomonadota > Gammaproteobacteria > Burkholderiales > Burkholderiaceae_C > JBDSEG01. The sequence goes on along the minus strand of JBDSEG010000050.1, from coordinate 9,404 downwards.
GCCCGATGAGTGACGTTCCGCTGCTGCCGCGTCCGCAGGTCGTGGTCTATACGGACGGCGCGTGCAAGGGCAACCCGGGCCGCGGCGGCTGGGGCGTATGGATGCGCAACGGTGAGCACGAGAAGGAACTCTTCGGTGGCGAAGCGCACACCACCAACAACCGGATGGAACTCACCGCGGTCATCGAAGCGCTCGCCGTCCTGCGCCGCACGTGCGACGTCGCGATCTATACCGACAGCGAATATGTGCGCAAAGGGATCACCGAATGGATCCACGGCTGGAAGCAGCGCGGCTGGAAGACGGCCGACCGCAAACCGGTGAAGAATGCCGACCTGTGGCAGCGCCTGGACGCGCTGCGCCAACTGCACGAAGTTCAATGGCGCTGGGTCAAGGGCCACTCGGGCGACCCCGGCAACGAACGCGCCGATGCGCTGGCCAACCGCGGTTGCGCGAGGGTGCCATGAGCCCATTGCCTTCCAGCGACGCGTGGGGTCGATTCCGACCCGCCGATCAGAGCCCTTCGTTACAGTCGCTTGCAGCGAATCGACGCCGAACATGAAGATTTTCTACACTCTTGTCGCGATCGGCGGCATTGCCGCCGCGGGCGCGGCGGCGTACTGGTACCAGAACAAACCGCCCGCGGCGCTGGTGGCCGCCGACGATCGCAGCGGAGGCGCCGCACCTACCGGCGGCCGCGCCGCATCGGGCGGCGGCTCGGGCGGACCGCTCACGGTCGAGGTCGGACGCGTCGAGATCATGAAGCTGCAGGACGAGACCCAGGCGGTGGGCACGCTGCGCTCGCGCCAGGGCGTGATGCTGCGCCCGGAGGTGAGCGGGCGGATCTCGAAGCTGGGCTTCGGCGACGGCCAGCGCGTCGCACGCGGCCAATTGCTGGTGCAGCTCGACGATACGTTGCAGCGGGCGCAGGTCCAGCAGGCCCGGGCGCAGGCCAGCATCGCGCGCACCAACCTCGAACGCAATCGCGAACTGGTGGCGCAGAACTTCGTCAGCAAGAGCGCGGTGGACCAGACCGCAGCGGCCATGGAAGTGGCCGATGCGCAGGTCGCGCTGGCGCAGGCCCAGCTCGTGCGCATGCGCATCGTGGCGCCGTTCAATGGCGTCGCCGGCATCGGCTCGGTGAGCGTGGGCGACTATGTCAAGGATGGCGCCGATCTCGTCAACATCGAGGACACCGGCTCGATGTTTGTCGACTTCCGCCTGCCCGAGCGAGTGCTGGCGCGCCTGAAGGTCGGGCAGGACGTGGCCATCGCACTCGACAGCTTGCCCGGGCGCAGCTTTGCGGGCCGCGTCGATGCCTTCGATGCCCAACTCGATTCGAACGGCCGGTCGCTGCTGGTGCGCGCCAAGCTCGACAACCGCGACGGCGCCCTGCGCCCCGGCATGTTCGCGCGCGCCCGGCTCGTCTTCGAGGTGCGTGAGAACGCGCTCGTCGTGCCCGAGGAAGCGCTCGTTCCGCAAGGCGGCAAGCAGTATCTTCTCAAGGTCGTTGACGACAACGGCGCCAAGGTGACGCAGCGCATCGAGGCGCGCATCGGTCTGCGGGTTCCGGGCAAGGTCGAGATCCTCGGGGGCGTTGCTGCTGGCGACGTGGTCGTCACGGCCGGACAGGCGCGTCTCATCCGCGGCGAGCGCCAGCAGGTCAAGGTGGTCGATATCGGCGCGTCGGCGCCGGCGGCGGGCGAGGGCGCGAGCGCGGCGCGCGGCGGCCGGCGCGGTGGCGCTGCATCGGGCGGGGTCGGCCCTGCGGCGGCCGCTTCGACGGCATCGTCGGCGCTGTGATCTCGTGATCGCCATTCCTTGATCGTCGAGCCGGGAGTGCCATGAAATTCTCCGAAACCTCCATCCGACGCCCGGTGCTCGCCACGGTGATGTCGCTGCTGCTGGTGCTAATCGGCGCGGTCTCGTTCCAGCGCCTGCAGGTGCGCGAATATCCGCGCATCGACGAGCCGGTGGTCAATGTCTCGACGCGCCTCACCGGCGCTTCGTCAGAGGTGATCGAATCGCAGGTCACGAAGCCGCTGGAAGATTCGATCGCCGGCATCGAAGGGGTGGACATCATCACTTCGATCTCGCGCTCGGAGCAGAGCCAGATCACGGTGCGCTTCAAGCTCAGCAAGAGCCCGGAAGATGCCGCGGCCGACGTGCGCGACCGCGTCTCGCGGGTTCGCGGACGGCTGCCCGATGCGATCGACGAGCCGATCATCGCCAAGGTCGAGGCCGACGCCACGCCCACCATCTGGCTCGCCTTCAGCAGCGACGTGCTGTCGCCGCTGGAGATCACCGACCTCATCACGCGGGTCGTCAAGCCGCGCCTGCAGACCGTGCCCGGCGTGGCCGACGTGCAGATCAACGGCGACCGCAAATTCTCGATGCGGGTGTGGGTCGATCCGGACAAGCTGGCGTCGTACCGCCTCACGGTGCAGGACGTGGAAGATGCCCTGCGCAAGCAGAACCTCGAAGTGCCGGCCGGGCGCATCGAAAGCCAGCAGCGCGAGTTCAGCGTCACCGCGCAGACCGACCTCACGACGCCGAAACAGTTCGCCGAGATCTCGCTGCGCAACGTGAACGGCTATACGGTGCGCTTGCGCGATGTGGCGCGCATCGAGCAGGCACCGGCGAGCGAGCGATCGAGTGTGCGTCTGAACGGCGTGCCGGCGGTATCGATGGGCGTGATCCGCCAAGCGACCGCCAACCCGCTCGAGGTCTCGGCCGGCGTCTACGAACTGCTGCCCAAGATCCAGCTCGACCTGCCGGCGAACGTCAAGGTTCAGCAGGCGAACGACAACTCGATCTTCATCGACCGTTCGATCAAGTCGGTCTACCAGACCATCGCCGAGGCGGTCGGCCTCGTCGCGCTGGTCGTATTCGTCTTCCTGCGCACGATGCGCGCGTCGCTGATCCCGCTGGTCACCATTCCGGTCAGCCTGATCGGCGTGTTCGGGATCATGGCGGCCTCCGGCTTCACCATCAATACGCTGACGCTGCTCGCGCTGGTGCTCGCCATCGGCCTGGTTGTCGACGATGCGATCGTGATGCTGGAGAACGTCTACCGCCACATCGAGGAGGGCATGGCGCCGTTCCAGGCCGCGCTGAAAGGCGCGCGCGAGGTCGGCTTCGCGATCGTCGCGATGACGCTGACGCTGGCCGCCGTCTACGCGCCGCTCGCGTTCGCGCCCGGCCGCACCGGACGGCTGTTCACCGAATTCGCGCTCACACTGGCCGGCGCGGTCATCGTCTCTGGCTTTACCGCGCTGACCCTGACGCCGATGATGTGCAGCAAGCTCTTGCGCCACAACCCGAGCCCGAACCGCTTTGACCGCGGGATGGAAAGCGTGCTCGTGTGGATCACCGCGCGCTATGAAGTGGCCTTGCGCTTCGTCCTGCGCCAGCGCTGGATCGTGTTGCTGGTGATGGTCGCGGCGGGCGTCGGCAGCTGGTATCTCTTCACCACCAGCAAGAGCGAACTCGCGCCGCTCGAAGACCGCGGCGTGATCCTCACGACGGTCAATGCGCCCGACGGATCGACGCTCGAATATACCCAGCGCTACATGCTGGCGATCGAGCGCATCGCGCTGACCTACCCGGAGTTCGACCGCGTCTTCGTCGTCACCGGCAACCCGACCGTGTCGCAGGGTGTCTCGTTCCTGCGCACCACCGACTGGTCCGAGCGCAAGCGCTCGACGCAACAACTCGCGCGCGACCTGCAGCCGAAATTCGCAGGGCTGCCCGGCGTCTCGGCATTCCCGATCACGCCGCCGTCGCTCGGCCAGGGTTTTCGCGAGCGCGCCATCAATTTCGTGATCGTCACCTCCGACTCGTACGACAACCTTGCCAAGGTTGCGCAGCAGATGCTGGCGGAGATGAGCAAGAACCCGAATTTTGTCCAGCCCGATATCGACCTGCGGCTGAACAAGCCGGAACTGTTCGTCAACGTCGACCGCGAGCGCGCGGCCGATGCTGGCGTGTCGGTCGATCAGGTCGCACGCGCTATCGAGTCGATGCTGGGCGGACGTGCCGTCACGCGCTACAAGCGCAACGCCGAGCAGTACGACGTCATCGTCCAGACCCAGGCGAGCGGGCGCACCACGCCGGAAGATATCGACAAGATCTTCGTGCGCGGACAGAAGAACGGGGTCGAGACGATGCTGCCGCTGTCGGCTCTGGTGAGCGTGAAGGAATCGGTCAGCCCGCGCGAGCTCAACCATTTCAACCAGCGTCGCTCGGTATCGATCACGGCCAATCTCGCTCCCGGGTATTCGGTCGGCGAAGGTCTTGCCTTCATGGACGCGACGGCGGCCAAGATCCTCAAGCCCGGCTATTCGACCGCACTGAACGGCGCCTCGCGCGAATTCCGCTCGTCCAGCGGCGCGCTCGGTATGGTGTTCGCACTCGCGCTGTTGTTCATCTTCCTGGTCCTGTCGGCGCAGTTCGAGAGCTTCATCGATCCCTTCGTCATCATGCTCAGCGTCCCGCTGTCGATGGTGGGCGCGCTCGGCGCGCTGCAGCTGTCCGGCGGCACCTTGAACGTCTATTCGCAGATCGGCCTCATCACGCTCGTGGGGCTCATCACCAAGCACGGCATCCTGATCGTCGAGTTCTCGAACCAGCTGCGCCAGCAGGGTCGCGATACTCTGTCGGCGGTGGTCGAGGCGGCGACGCTGCGCCTGCGGCCGATCCTGATGACGACCGGCGCGATGGTTCTCGGCGCCGTGCCGCTCGCGCTGGCGAGCGGGGCGGGCGCCGAAAGCCGGCGCCAGATCGGCTGGGTCATCGTCGGCGGCATGTCGCTCGGAACGCTGCTCACGATCTTCGTGGTGCCCACCGTCTATTCGCTGTTTGCGCGACGCGGCGTGCCGGGCGCGATCAAGGTGGCGGCCGAGCCCGAGCCTGAAACGGTGATCGCCCCGGCGCACTGAGGCGCGCGCGGCGAGCCGATCCTCAGCCCAGTTGCGCCTCGACCTCGGCGAGCTTGCGCCGGCAGCGCACCAAGTCGCCGATCTGCCGGTCGAGCAGGGCGACGAGGAGTAGTTTGGGGTGTTTGGCGAGGCCGTGGATCACGATCCGTCGCGTGCCCGCGCCCACCACCATCTCGTCCGGCGGCTCGGCGAATCCCAGGCCGCGCGCGGCCTGGCGCCCGGCACGCAGCATCTGCGCGCTCGAATCGGCCAGGCGCGCCATGTCGAGGGTCGGCATCGCGGCGAAGGACTGCGATGCGACGGCAAGGCCGGTCGTCACGTCCACCACGGCGCAGCCGATCAATCCGTCCAGATCGAACAGCGCCGCAAGCGCGGCGCGCGCCTGCTCGGCGTCGGGCATGCGCACGAGCGGCGCCGGTGACTCGGAGGGTTCGACGACGAAGGGCTCGGTATTCACGAAATCCAGGCGCGGCGGCTGCGTTTCATCGGCGTGGTGCGCTTGCGCAAGATCGTCGCTCGCACTCGACTCGAAGCCGCCCGCCGGCGCGGACGCCTCGCGGGTCGTCCGCTCCTTGACATGGTTCCACATGCCGAGCATCGCGTTCCAGACGGCGGACGCACTGGACAGCGACTCGCTCAGCATGTGAACCCGCATCCGGCTCGACCAGGCGACCGCGCCGATCCGGGGGGCGATCCAGGCTGCATTCGGCGGCAGGATGAAGAGCAGATTGGGACAGCGCCAAGTGGCCAGCGCCGACGCGTGGCGCAGCGACTCGAGCAAGGCATCGATCGCATGCGGGTGGCGCGGACCGACGATGACCGTCGTCATGTGGCTGCGCTCCATCAGCGCGACCGGAATTTCGGCGTTCTCGCGCCCCGGCGCGCGCACCTCGGCGTGGTAGACGGTGAGCGTCTCCTCGTTGCGCCGCGCGAGCGTCGTGCGCTCGATCAGCGCGAGGGTGCGCAGGCTGTCCTTTTCGCGCAGGTGCAGCCGCTCGATCGGACGCCCGCCGGCATCCGAAAGCGCCTTGACCACCGCCGAGGCCCACATGCCCACCGGGTCGAGCAGCGTGATCACGCGGCTGGCAGTTTCCAGGTCGCTGCGGGTGGTATTGAAATGCTCGCGGATGGCGAGCGCCGGCGAACCGCTCACGACCAGGTCGTGCAGATGCCGGTCGACCATCCGGCCCTGATCGTCGACCGTGGTATCGACGCTTTGCATGATGGGAACCGCGGCGAACGCGGGTTGCGCGCCGTCATCGTTCTCGGATTTTGGCGCGGTGCCGGTTTGCGTGCTGCGCAGATCCCCGAAGAGCGAAGTCAACATCCTTGCCCCAAACTTGTCGAGCGGGCGGCTGCGACCGCCCCACGCGAATCGCGCCGCCCATCAATTGATGCTGCATGGCAAATGCGCTTTGCGCAAGGTGGCGTCCGCGGGGGGTGCAAAAAAATTCTGCGCGGCCGGCCCTAAGATCGAGGCCCGCTCCACTGCATGCGCCCCGCATGACCCTGCTCACCCAGCGCGACCCTGGTGCCCGAGACGACGCTGCCGTCATCGGTCTGGTGGCGCTGGCCCATGGCATCAGCCATTTCAGCCAGCTCTTGCTCGCACCGCTGTTTCCCTGGCTGAAGGCCGAATTCGCGGTCAGCTATGCGCAGCTCGGTGCGCTGATGACGATCTTCTTCGTCGTTTCCAGCGTGGTGCAGACAGGCGCCGGCTTCGTCGTCGACCGGGTCGGTCCGCGACCGGTGCTGTTCGGCGGCTTGGCTCTGCTCGGCGTGGCGGCACTCGGCTTCGCGGCGAGCACCAGCTACGCCATGCTGTCCGCGTTCTCGGTCGTCGCGGGCCTCGGCAACGGCGTGTTCCATCCGGCCGACTACACGCTGCTCAACCGCAAGGTGCACGAGAGCCGGCTCGGCCATGCGTTCAGCAGCCACGGCATCAGCGGCAGCCTCGGCTGGGCGCTCGCCCCGGCCCTGCTGGTGCCGGTCACGCTGGCGGCGTCGTGGCGGGTCGCGCTGGTGTGCGCGGCGCTGCTCGCCTTCGCGGTCTTCGGGGTCATCTGGCTGCTGCGCGACCGCCTCGCGCTCGACGATGCTGCGCCGGCGCTCGCGCGTCCCGGTGTCGCGGGCGCCGAAGGCGCGTTCGACTTCCTGCGCATCCCGTCGGTGTGGATGTGCTTCGCCTTCTTTCTCTTCTATGCGGTCGCGCTGAGCGGGGTGCAGACCTTCGCGCCCGAAGCGGCGCGGCTGCTGCACGCGGTGCCGCTGCCGCTGGTCGCGATCTGCCTGTCGCTCTATATGGTGGCGAGCGCGACCGGCATGTTCACCGGCGGCTTTCTGGCGCGTGATCCTCAGCGTTGCGAGCGCATCGTGGCGAGCGGCTTCGGTGTCGCTGCGAGCGTCGCCTTGCTGATGGCTTTTGCGCCGCTACCCGCGCTCGCCGTCCCGGTGCTGTTCGGCGTGATGGGCTTTGCCGCGGGTGTGGCCGGTCCTTCGCGCGATCTGCTGGTCAAGCGCTCGTCGCCGCCGAATGCGACCGGCCGGGTGTTCGGCGTCGTCTATTCCGGTCTGGATATCGGCCAGGCACTCGCGCCGCTCGCCTTCGGTTCGCTGATGGACCACCAGCGGCCGGCCGATGTGTGGCTCGGCATCGCGGCGGTACAGGCCGTTCTGATCGTGAGCGCCTTCAACGTGCGGCGGGTCCGCAGAACCACCTGGGTCAATGCATGACGAATCCCGAGTCCCCGCCGCGCCCGGCCGGCCATGCCCTGGTCGAGGCCTTGATCGAGCAGGGCGTGACGACCGCTTTCGGCGTGCCCGGCGAGAGCTACCTCGCCGTGCTCGACGGGCTGCACGAGCATCGCGAGCGCATCCGATTCATCGCCTGCCGGCAGGAGGGCGGCGCAGCCTTCATGGCCGAGGCTCAGGGCAAGCTGACCGGCCGCCCGGGGATCTGTTTCGTGACGCGCGGGCCGGGCGCGACGAATGCCGCGATCGGCGTCCACACCGCGTTCCAGGACAGCACGCCGCTGATTCTTTTCGTCGGCCAGGTGGCGAGCGATCAGCGCGACCGCGAAGCCTTCCAGGAACTCGATTACCGCCAGATGTTCGGCCCCGGCACGCTCGGCATGGCCAAGTGGGTCGGCGAGATCCACAGCGCCGACCGCGTTCCCGAGTACATCTCGCGCGCCTTCCACACCGCCCTGCAGGGCCGCCCCGGCCCGGTCGTGCTGGTGCTGCCCGAGGACATGCTGACCACGCTCACCGCCGCGCCCGTGCTGCCGCGCGTCGAGCCCGCGCTGGCCTGGCCGGCACCCGGTGCGCTGCGGCAGGTGCGCAGCCTCCTGCTCGAAGCCAGGCAACCCTTCGTCATCGTCGGCGGCAGCGGCTGGGACGCCGCCGCGTGCGAGGCGATGCAGCGTTTCGCCGAGGGCTGGGACCTGCCGGTCGGCTGCGCCTTCAGGTTCCAGGACCTGTTTGACAACCGGCACCCGAACTACGCCGGCGATGTCGGCATTGCGCCTTCGGCGGCGCTCGCGAAGCGCATCAGTGAGGCGGACCTGATCCTCGCCGTCGGTCCGCGCCTCGGCGAGATGACGACTTGCGGCTACACCTTGCTGCAGGCGCCGCGGCCGCGCCAGAAGCTGATCCACGTCCATGCCGGGCCCGAGGAACTCGGCCGGGTCTATGCCGCCGACCTGATGCTGCAATCGGCCATGGCGTGCGCCGCCAAGGCGCTCGAGACGCTGGCCCCGCCGCACGCCATCGGCTGGAGCGAGTGGACCCGCAGCGCGAACGCCGACTATGAGGCCAACCACACCGCGAGCCAGGTCGAGCCGCTCGACATGGCCGAGGTGGTGAAGACGGTGCAGCGCCTCGTCCCGCGCGACGCGGTGATGACCAACGGCGCCGGCAACTTCGCCGGCTGGCTGCATCGCTACTACCGCTATGGCGGGCTGCAGCACGGCGGGCGCACGCAACTCGCGCCGACCTCGGGTGCGATGGGCTACGGCGTCCCGGCGGCGATCGCCGCCGCGCTGCTGTATCCCGACCGCACGGTCGTGAATATCGCCGGCGACGGCGACTTCCTCATGAACGGGCAGGAGCTCGCGACCGCCACCGGCTACGGCGCCGGACGCGGCAAGGGCCGGCTAGTCAGCATCGTGGTCGACAACGGCACCTACGGCACGATCCGCATGCACCAGGAGCGCGACTACCCGGGCCGGGTCAGCGGCAGCGACCTCTACAACCCGGACTTCGTCGCCCTCGCACGCGCCTACGGCTGGAACGCCGACCGGGTCGAGGCGACGGCGGAGTTCGAGCCCGCGCTGCGCGCCGCGCTCGATGCCGGCCGGCCGGCGCTGTTGCATCTGAAGCTCGACGCCGACGTCAGCACCACCCGCGCGACGCTGACCGCGATCCGCGCGGCGGCGTGGGCGCGCCTCGGCGTTGACTGACACAACA
>JBDSEG010000049.1:0-13768 GCA_039920165.1 Burkholderiaceae bacterium | reverse complement strand
GGCAACGGTGCTGCTGCGCGAGATCGCGAGCGCGGCTATGACGGCGGCATCAGCCAGTTGAAGGCGTGGCTGGCGCCGATGAAGCGCATCGAGCCCGAGTCCGTCGTGGGCTTCGAGACGCCCGCAGCCCAGCAGTTGCAGGGGAACTTCACGCACTTTCGGCGTGGCTGCGATTCGCTGATCGTACTGGGGGCGACCATGGGCTACAGCCGTGCCACGTTCGTGAAGTTCACGACCGGCGAAGACGCCACGACGCTGTGTGCCGGCCTTTGCGATGCCTTCGACTACTTCGGCGGCGTGCCCGAGCACGTGATGTTCGACAACACCAAGGCGGTCGTCATCCAGCGCGACGCCTACGGCGCGGGTCTGCACCGCTGGAACGACCAGATGAAGGCGCTCGCCGAGGCCTGCGGCTTCACGCCGTGCCCGAACCGGCCGTACTGCGCCCAGACCCGGGCAAGGTCGAGCGCTTCAACTCGTACCTGAAGTCGAGTTTCGTCGTACCGCTGGCAGCGACTCTCTAGCTAGGCCAGCGGCCTGCGCCTCACCCTCGAGCTGGCCAACGTGCATGTGTGCCGCTGGTTTGACGACGTCGCCAACGCGCGGGTGCACGCCACGAGAACGCCACCGCAGAAACACTGCCACTGCGTGAGCCGGTCTGAAGCATGACTCAGTGCGCCCGCTGGCGCGCCCGGCGTTCAACGCTCACTGAATGCGCGTTCCGTCGCATGTCTTGCCGATAGGCTTTCAGCCGTGCAAGTTCTTCGCGATACGTGGGTGGCATATCTGCCGGGTTGGGCTGTACGCTCAGGTCGTCGATGTACTCGTTAAAGCGCACCGATTCCTTCCAAAGGTCAGCGAGCTCATTCACAACGGCGGCTTTTCTTACGCAGATGAGCTTTGGCCACACGCGCTCAGGGATGGACACGAGCCAGCTTTTGGCATCTTGGGAAAGCGAGTTGCTGTCTCCGGTCTTTTGAAGGAGTTGGCTCACCTGCGGATCCGGCGTCCGCGGCGGTTGTACTTCTCGCGGCGCACGCACAAGTAAGCGTTTTAGGGCGTCAAACATCGTGAGGTCATCCCAGGCAAGTAGCGCGTGGCGTCGCGATCACCCGTTTTCGGATCGCCGCGACCTTCGTTCAAGCGCTGCGCCAACGCCTGCACCAGCGGGAATGCCTACTTGTTCCGGAAGCGCTCGGCCCGACGCCGATCCAGGTTCGTCTGGTTCCAATACTTCGGCATGTCGGCCTGCTCGATCAAAGCCGTTGACGGCACCGCCGCCCGAGCCGGCTAAGCCGCCAGGCCGCGGCGCCTGGGCATTGGAGTTCGCAACCGGTCTGCACGCGGTACGCCCCGAGTTGGGGCTGCGTGTCGGGTTGACATCGCGCTCAATGAGTGGCCGTCGCGCAAGGGGCACGGAGCCCTTCGAGGTCCCTGACTCGCCCGTCGGCTTGAATGTGGGGAAAAAAGGCAAACGAGCCGCTAAGGCCCGTCGTTGCTAGCTTCCTGGTGGAGAGGGTGGGATTCGAACCCACGGTACCTTGCGGTACGCCTGATTTCGAGTCAGGTACATTCGACCACTCTGCCACCTCTCCAGGTGCTTACGGCATCGTCGGGTCGGCGACGAGAGCGGGATTCTAGCGTCACCGCATCGCTGCTCACGTCGTACGCTTCATGCCTCGATCTTCAGACTCAGGCCCACCAGCCGCGTGTCGCTCACGCGGGTCTGCCAGTGCTCGCCGGCTTTGATCGGCCAGGCATCGGTGATGGTTCCGGTCGTCACCACGTCGCCGGCTCGAACCTGCCACGACGGGCTGTCGACGCGCATCGAATCGAGCCAGGTTCGCAAGGCACTCAGCGGTCCGTCGAGCACGATGCTGGCAACGCCGGTTTCGACATCAGTCCCGTCGCGCAACAACGTCACACGCAGCGCGGCGAGCTCGCCGCCCAGGTCGGCGAAGCGGTTCGCGGGAATGCGCGGACCAACCAGCAGACGTCCATGCAGCGCGAAATCGGCCACCGTATCGGCGGCTGTAAAACGCCAGCCTTCGAAGTGCGTGTGGACGATCTCGACCCCGTGCGCGACCCACTCGATGCATGCGACGAGTTCGGCCTCGTTCATCGCAGCGTCGGGCACGCGAGCGAAGCCGACGACGATCTCGGGTTCGATGCGCGGCTGCACCAGGCCGGCGAGCGAGAGAGTCGCATCGGGGCCGTCGAGCAGCGTGAGGCTGCTGCTCCACACCGGCCCCCAGATCGGCGCGTGCACGCCGTAGCGCTCCCAGATGCCGCGGTTGGTAAAACCGATCTTGAACCCGCGCGGCTGCTCGCCGCGCGCGATGCGGCGCGCTCTGATGCGTTCGGCAACCGCATAACCGTCGCTGTTCGAAAAGCCCGGCCTGGCAACACTCGGCAAGACGAAGAGCGACGCCGCATCGTGGGCCGCGAGCAGTCCGTCGGCGATCGCTTTCATGCCGGCGCGAGGCGTTCGATGCCGCCCATATAAGGCCGCAGCGCGGCCGGCAGCGTGATCGTGCCGTCGGCGTTCTGGCCGTTCTCGAGGATCGCGACGAGCGTGCGGCCGACCGCGAGGCCCGAGCCGTTCAGCGTGTGGACCCATTCGTTCTTGCCCTGCGCATTCTTGAAGCGCGCCTGCATGCGCCGCGCCTGGAACGCTTCGCAGTTGGAGCACGAACTGATCTCGCGATAGGTTGCCTGCGCCGGAACCCAGACCTCGAGGTCGTAGGTCTTGGCCGCACCGAAGCCCATGTCGCCGCTGGCGAGCAGCACCACGCGATAAGGCAATTCGAGCGCCTGCAGCACCGCCTCGGCATGCCCGACCATCTCGTCGAGCGCGGCGTTGCTCGTCTGCGGATCGACAATCTGAACCATCTCGATCTTGTCGAACTGGTGCTGGCGGATCATGCCGCGCGTATCGCGCCCGGCACTGCCGGCTTCGCTGCGAAAGCACGGGCTGTGTGCGGTCAGCTTGATCGGCAGCGCGCCCTGCGGAAGCAACTGCTCGCGAACGCTGTTGGTGAGCGTGATCTCGGCGGTGGAGATGAGGTACTGCCGGGGCGCCGAGTCGTCGCCGCCGCGCGTGACCCAGAACATGTCGGCCTCGAACTTGGGCAACTGGTTCGTGCCTTCGAGCACCTCGCGGTTGACGATATACGGCGTGTAGCACTCGACATAGCCATGCTGCTGCGTGTGCAGGTCGAGCATGAACTGCGCGAGCGCGCGGTGCAGACGGGCGACCGGCCCGCGCAGAAAGCTGAAGCGCGCACCCGACAGCTTGATCGCGGTATCGAATTCCAGTCCGAGCGGCGCGCCGAGGTCGACATGGTCGCGCAGCGCGAAGTCGAATTCGCGCGGCGTACCCCAGCGCCGCACTTCGAGATTGGCCGATTCGTCGCCGAGCGGCACATCGTCCTGCGGCAGATTGGGCATCGCCATCAGCAGGTCGGAGAGATGCGCCTGAACGACTTCCAACCGCGCGGCCGACACTGCCAGCTCATCTCCGATGCCGGCCACCTCGGCCATGGTCGCGTCGGTCGCCTGGCCCTTCGCTTTCAGGTTCCCGATCTGTTTGGACAGGCTGTTGCGCCGCGCCTGCAGTTCCTCCGTCCTGGCCTGGATCGCCTTGCGCTCGTGCTCGAGCCCGGTATAGCGCTCGAGATCGAGAAACGGCTGTGGCGACTTGCGACGCTCGAGGCGTTCGACGACGTGCGCGAGGTCCTTGCGCACCAGGTTGATGTCGAGCATGGGAAGGCGCGGGGCGGTGGCTTCGAAGGGCCTGGATTGTAGGCAGCGGGCCTTGCGCGGACCGGGCCGCTCCGACCTCCGGAGCCGGGGGCGATCAGCGCCCCATCGACTTGTCGCCCAGGCCCATCGGCAGCGGAAAGTGCGTCGTCTCCTCGACCCCCGGCAGGCGCCGCAGCGAGACTGCGCCGAGCGCGCGCAGCCGCTCGATCACGCGCTGTACCAGGATGTCGGGCGCCGATGCGCCCGCCGTGAGGCCGACGCTGCGCTTGCCCTCGAACCACTGCGGCCGCAGATCCTCGGGCGCATCGACCATGTAGGCGTCGGTTCCCAGGCGCTGGGCGAGTTCGCGCAGGCGGTTGCTGTTCGAACTGGTCGGGCTGCCGACGACGATGACGATATCGACCCCCGGCGCCATCAGCTTGACGGCATCCTGGCGGTTCTGTGTCGCATAGCAGATGTCCTGCTGCTTCGGCTCGCGAATGGCTGGAAAGCGGCTCTTTACCGCCCGCAGGATCTCGGCCGCGTCGTCGACCGACAGCGTGGTTTGCGTCACCACCGCGAGCTGGTCGGCCTGGCGCACCTGAACGCGCGCGACATCGGCCACGTCCTCGACGAGGTAGATGCCCTCGTTCAGCTGGCCCATCGTTCCCTCGACTTCGGGGTGGCCCTTGTGGCCGATCATGATGAAGTCGTAGCCCTCGCGGTGCAGCTTGGCCACTTCGACATGCACCTTGGTGACGAGCGGGCAGGTCGCGTCGAAGATGCTGAAGCCGCGCTGCTGCGCCTGCACCCGCACCGCCTGCGAGACGCCGTGCGCGCTGAACACCAGCGTCGCACCGGGCGGCACCTCGTCCAGATCTTCGATGAAGATCGCGCCCTTGGAAGCGAGGTCGTTCACCACATAGGTGTTGTGCACGATCTCGTGGCGAACGTAGATCGGCGCGCCGAATTTGACGAGCGCACGCTCGACGATCTCGATCGCGCGGTCGACACCGGCGCAAAAGCCGCGCGGCTCGGCGAGCACCACCTCTTCGAGCGAGGGAGAGGTCGCCATCAGAGCACCCCGATCAAATGCACTTCGAAGCGCACCGGCCGGCCGGCGAGCGGATGGTTGAAATCGAACAGCAGCCAGTCGTCGCCGGTCTCGACCACCACGCCCGCGTAGGCGCCGCGCCCGTCGGGCGTGGGGAACTGCACCACGTCGCCGGGCGCGAATTCGTCGTCCGGATGGCCGAGTTCGGCCAGCAGCGAGCGCTTGACCCGCTGCAGCAGGTCGGGGTTGCGTTCGCCGAAAGCCTCGCCCGCGGCCAGATCGAACGACGCGCGCGCGCCTTCGGGCAGGCCGAGCAGCCGCACTTCCATCGCCGGGGCAAGCGCGCCGCTGCCGATGGACAGCGTGGCGGGCTGGGCGTCGAAGGTATCGATGAGCGCTGGCCCGCCCGAAGCTGCGAGGCGGTAGTGCAAGGTCAGCAACGAACCGTCCCGGACGTGGTTCGGGACGGCGCTCGCCAACGGGTTCAAATCGGGCACGAAGTTCACGCGAACCTGCTTGGATAGACTGGCCTTCCATTTTATGGCCCGACCATGCTGCTCAAGGATCTCCCCGCCGATGCGCGACCGCGCGAGAAGCTGCTGGCCCACGGGCCGGCGGCCCTGGCCGATGTCGAGCTGATCGCGCTTTTGCTGCGCACCGGCCTGCCCGGGCTGTCGGTGCTGCAGCTCGCGCAGGGCATGCTCGATATGTTCGGCGGCCTGACCGGTCTGCTCAATGCGTCGGCCGAGGACATGAAGCGCGTCAAGGGCCTCGGGCCGGCCAAGCGCGCCGAGATGGCTGCCGTGCTCGAACTCGCGCGTCGCTCGCTGGCCCGCGAGTTCGAGCGGGCGCCGCTCTTCGATACGCCCGGCAAGGTGAAGGACTATCTGCGGCTGCAGATCGGCGCGCGCGAGCACGAGGTCTTCGCGGTCGTCTTTCTCGATTCGCAGTCGCGCCTGATCCGGCTCGAGGAGATGTTTCGCGGCAGCCTCGCGCAGACGAGCGTGTACCCGCGCGAGGTGGTGCAGCGCGCGCTGGAGCTGCACGCGGCTTCGGTCATCCTGGCGCACAACCATCCCTCCGGCGCGGCCGAGCCTTCGCGCGCCGACGAGTTCCTGACCCAGACGCTGGTCGCGGCGCTGCGCCTGATCGATGTACGCGTGCTCGATCATCTGGTGGTCGGGCGCAGCAGCGTCGTGTCGTTTGCCGAGCGCGGTCTGCTGTGAGCCGCACCGCACCGAAAGCGCGCGACTTCGGCGCGCTTGCCGAACTCAAGCTCAAGTTGCAGACGGCGCAGCGCGAAGCGGCGCAGCGCGCAGCGCGCGAGGCCGAACGGCTGGCGCGCGAACAGCACGAGCGCGAGCTTTTTGCCCGCAGCGTCGGCCGCGTCGCGGACCTGCGCAAATCGGCGCCGCCCCTGCTCGCGCGAACGCAGCCTGCGCCGATCCCGCGCCAGCGCCAGCGCGACGAGGCGGCGGTGCTTGTCGAATCGATCTCGGACGGCATTGATGCGATCTCGCTGCTCGAGACCGACGCCACGCTGTCGTTCCGGCGCGCCGGTATCGACGCCGACGTGGTGCGCAGGCTGCGCCGCGGTCAGTGGGCAATCCAGGCCCAGCTCGACCTGCACGGTCTGCGCCGCGACGGCGCGCGCGAGCAGCTGCTCGACTTTCTGCGCGATGCGGGAGCGCAAGGCCTGCGCTGCGTTCGCATCGTGCACGGCAAGGGCAACGGCTCGCCCGGACGCGAACCGGTGCTCAAGGCCAAGGTACGTCACTGGCTGCAGCAGAAGAGCGAGGTGATGGCGTATGCGCAAGCGCGCGCCTGCGACGGTGGGCACGGTGCGCTGATCGTGCTGCTGCGGCCGGCGCCCCGGCGCGAAGCGCCATCTCGCGATTGACTGCGAAGGTCCGCCCGACTGATCGGCGGATCAGCCCTGCAGCCGCTGGGCGATGAGGTGCACCGCGCGGGCGGCCGGAGAGCCGGGTGCGAGGTCGAGCAGCAGGCGACGCTTCTGCACCGATTCGCGCACCGTCGGATCGGTGGGAATCTCGCCAAGCAGGTCGAGCTTGAGCGGGGCGCCGCCAGGCGCGAGCAGCGGCGTGACGAATCGATCGACGACGAGCGCGAGCTGACCGCGGACCGCCCTGCCCTCGCCGACGCGGCTGGTCTGGTTCACGACCAGCCGCACATCGCGCCGGCCCGGCCCCTGCAGCGCGAGCACCTTGATGGTCGCGTAGGCGTCGGTCATCGAGGTCGGCTCGGGAGTGACGACGACGAGCACCTCGTCGGCCAGCGACAAGGCGTACAGCACGACGTCGGAAATGCCGGCGCCGGTATCGAGCAGGATGCGGTCGAAGCGCGGCGCAAGCGTCGCGATCACATCGATGAGTTGCTGGCGCACGTCGGCCGTGAGGCGCGAATATTCGACCAGCCCCGAGCCCGCCAGCAGCACCGAGAAGCCGCCCGGAGCTTGCAGCACCGCATCGTCGAGTGTGGACTTGCCCGTGAAGACATCGTGCAGCGTGACCTTGGGCGCGAGGTTGAGCACCACATCGAGGTTGGCCAGGCCGAGATCGGCATCGAGCACCAGCACGCGTTCGCCGCGCGGGGCCAGCGCCATCGCGAGATTGGCCGCGAGGAAGGTCTTGCCGACGCCACCCTTGCCGCTGGTGATCGCCATCACGCGGGCCCGGGCGGGCGCGCGCTCGGTTGGCCCCGTGGAGGGGGTCTGCGGTGCTTGCGTCATTCGAGAAAGTCCTGGAACTGGGAGGTGCCGAAGAGCAGGCCCTTTTCCTCGGCACTGACCATCATCACCGTGGGCTGCTCGAGGCAGGCGCGGTTGCGTCCGGAATGCTTGGCGAGGTAGAGCTGCTCGTCGGCGCGTGCGATCCACAGAGGCGCCGACGAGCGCACCCATTGCGGCGCATAGGCGCCACCGATGCTCACCGTGACCGATACGCTTTCGCCGCTGGCGAGCAGCACCGCGCGCGACTGCACGTGGCTGCGCACCCGCTCGGCGACCGCCTGGCCGAACGCCGGCGGGCAGTTGGGCAGGATCATCGCGAACTCCTCGCCGCCGAAGCGCGCCAGCGTATCCATCGGCCGGATGCAGTCCTGCAAGGCATCGGCCACGGCCTTGAGCATCACGTCGCCGGCCGGGTGGCCGTGGCTGTCGTTGACGCGCTTGAAATGGTCGATATCGACCATCATCATCAGCGCCGGCTCGCCGGCACGCGCGACGCGGTCGATCTCGCGCGCCAGGGCAAGCTCGAACTGGCGCCGGTTGGCCAGACCCGTGAGCGCATCGCGGCTCGACAGCTCGCACAGGCCGTCGACGAGCGACTGCAGCCAGGCCGCCTGGCCAACCTGCGCATCATCCGGAAGCGCGCGGCCCGACTGCGCGAGCAGCCGCAAGGCGAGGTCCAGGTTGAGGACGGGTACGGCTTCGGCGGGGCGCGAGGACATCAAGATCGAGTCTACCGTCCCGGGCTTCACAGAAAGAGCGCTTGCAGGTCGCTCAGCAGATCGAAGCCGCGCGGCGTGGCGCGGGCGCGAACCAGGTCACGTTCGAGCAGGCCGCGCCGCTCGGCTTCGTCGAGTTGTGCCGCGATCGCGCCGAGCGGCAAGCCTGTCCGCTCGCTGAATCGCGCGAGCTCGAAACCTTCGGGCAGGCGCAGCGCATTGAGCATGAACTCGAAGCCGAGCGCAGTGCGCGCGATCTCTTCTTCCTGCGCGATCGGCTGCCCAGCCAGGGCCTGGTCCATATAGCGCTCCGGATCGCGAAAGCGGACCTGGCGCACGACGTGGTGGGGAAACGAGAGCTTGCCGTGCGCGCCGGCGCCGATGCCGAGGTAGTCGCCGAAATTCCAGTAGTTGAGGTTGTGCGCGCAGCGGTGGCCGGGCCGCGCGAAGGCCGATACCTCGTAGCGTTCCAGGCCCGCGTCGCCGGCGCGCTGCGCAATCAGGTCGAGCATGTCGAACGCGCTGTCGTCGTCGGGCAGACGGGCCGGCGGATGCTTGGCGAAGATGGTATTGGGCTCGATCGTCAGGTGGTAGATCGACAGGTGCGGCGGCTCGAAGGCGAGTGCCTGCATCAGGTCGGACTCGAACTGAGCGAGGCTCTGGTCTGGCAACGCATACATCAGGTCGAGGTTGAAGGTGTCGAAGGCAGCCCGCGCCTCGGCGACCGCGGCGCGCGCCTGCGCGGCGTCGTGGACCCGGCCGAGCGCGGCGAGCTTGGCATCGTCGAAGCTCTGCACGCCGACCGACAGCCGCGTCACGCCGGCCGCTCGATAGCCGTGGAAGCGCTCGGTCTCGAAGCTGCCGGGATTCGCTTCGAGCGTGATCTCGCAGCCCGGCGCGAGCGGCAGGCGCGAGCGCAGGTCGCCGACGAGGCGCGCGATGGCGTCTGGTGGAAACAGGCTCGGCGTGCCGCCGCCGATGAAGACCGTGTGCACACGCCGGCCCCACACGAACGGCAGCGCCGCCTCGAGGTCGGCGCACAGCGCATCGAGATAGCGGTCGAACGGCAGTGCCGCGTCGGCGCTGCGCTGGTGCGAGTTGAAATCGCAGTACGGGCACTTCTTCAGGCACCACGGCAGGTGCACATACAGCGATAGGGGTGGCAGCGTCGACAGTCGCAGCGTACCGGACTTGAGCCAGCGCGCGAGACGCTCGTCGACCGACGCGAGTGGCGACGCGGCGGGCAGGATCGCGATGCGATCAGCCAAGGCCCCACGCCTCCCGCATGAGCTGCGCCATGCGGCGCGCCGCGCTCGCGCGGTGGCTGCGCAACGCCTTCAACTCGGCAGGCATCTCGGCGACGCTGCAGCCGAACTCCGGGATAAACATCAACGGGTCGTAGCCAAAACCTGCGCTGCCGCGCGGTGCGGTGAGGATCGAGCCGTGCCAGCGCCCCAAGGCGATCAGCGGCTCGGGATCGTCGGCGCTGCGCAGCGCGACCAGCGTCGCGACATAGCGCGCGCTTCGAAGCTCGTTGCTGCCGTGCAGGCGTTCGAGCAGCAGCCGGTTGTTGGCGGCATCCTGGGCGCGGCGCTGCGCTTCGCGGTCGCCGGGCGGCAGTGCGATGGCTGCGAAGCCGGCCGAACCGACCCCCGGAGCGCCGCCGAGCGCGTCCACGCACAGGCCCGAGTCGTCGGCAATGGCGGCAGCGCCGGCGGTGCGCGCCGCATGCCGCGCCTTGGCCAGCGCGTTCTCGACGAAGGTCGCGTGCGGCTCCTCGGCTTCGGCGATGCCGAGCGTGGACTGCGCGGCAAGCTCGATCGGCAGGGCCGCGAAGAGGCCGCTCAGTTCGGCGAGCTTCTTGGCATTGTTTGACGCCAGCACCAACCGCATCGGCGACCTACCGAGAGAGCGCTGCGTGCTGCGCCGCCACCAGTTCGGCGATGCCCTTACCGGCCAGACCGAGCAGCGCATCCATCTCGGCGCGCGAAAAGGTCGCACCTTCGGCCGTGCCCTGCAATTCGACGAAGCCGCCGGCGGCAGTCATGACGACATTCATGTCGGTATCGCAGGCGGCGTCCTCGACATATTCCAGATCGAGCAGCGGCGTGCCTTCGACGATGCCGACCGATACAGCGGCGACGAAATCGCGGATCGGTGAGACCGACAACTTTCCCTGCGAGATCAGCCAGCTCACGGCATCGTGCGCCGCGACGAAGGCGCCGGTGATGGCGGCCGTGCGCGTTCCACCGTCGGCCTGAAGCACATCGCAATCGAGCGAGATGGTGCGCTCGCCGAGCTTGCGCAAATCGAATACGCAGCGCAGCGAGCGGCCGATGAGGCGCTGAATCTCCTGCGTTCGCCCGCTCTGCTTGCCGCGCGCGGCTTCGCGATCGCTGCGGGTGTGGGTGGCGCGCGGCAACATGCCGTATTCGGCCGTGAGCCAGCCTTCGCCGCTGCCGCGCTTGTGCGGCGGCACCTTCTCCTCGACCGACGCGGTGCACAGCACCTTGGTATGGCCGAACTCGACCAGCACCGAGCCCTCGGCGTGGCGCGTATAGGCGCGGGTGATCGTGACCGGACGCAACGCATCCGTGGCACGACCCTGCGTGCGCTGAAAACTCATGGACTCGCCTTTCAGGTTTTTTTCTGCGACGAGCGCCGGATGGCCTCGTTGATCTCGCGGATCGAGCGTTCGATCTCGGCATCGTCGAGCTCGTCGGGCGCATCGCTGCCGAGAACGCTCGCCTGGATCGTCGAGGCGAACACCTCCTCGCCGAGCTGCTGGGTCGAGATCGACGCCGCATCGCGGTTGTCGGCCGACTCCCATTGCAGCGCAAGCACCGAGACGTTGTCGCACTTGGCGCCGCCGTTGCGCAGCGCCTGCTCGACCAGTTCGGGGACCGCGCTCGAGATCGGCTGGTGCCCCATCTGCGCGGTGATGACGGCGTCGGTGACGGTGCCCCACAGGCCGTCCGAGCACAGCAGCAGGCGGTCGCCGCTTTGCACGAGCAGCGGGCCGACCGTATCGATGACCGGCTTGCCGGGGCTGCCCAGGCAGGTGAACAGAACGTTGCGGTTGAACTTCTCGCCCATCGGCACGACCTGGCTCATGGTCTGCTGCAGTTCGGAATACGAGTGGTCGCGGGTGCGTGCGACGAGTTTTTCGCCGCGCAGCATATACAGGCGCGAATCGCCGCAGTGGGCCCAGTAGGCGGCGTTGCCCTGGATCACGCAGGCGACGATGGTGGTGCGAGGCGTATCGACGAGCGCCTTCTGGGTCGCATAGCGCAGCAACTGCTGGTGCCCAGCGAGGATGGCTTCGTTCAGGAAGCGGATCGGGTCCGCCAGCGTCGGCTTGGCATCGCGCTGGAACAGCGCCGCGAGCGTCTGCAGCGCGAGCTGCGAGGCGACCTCGCCTTCCGGATGCCCGCCCATGCCGTCGGCCAATGCGAACAGGCCCGCATCGCGCGTATAGCAATAGCCCATCCGGTCTTCGTTCTTCTCGCGGCCGCCTTTTCGACTGACCTGGTAGACGGTAAAACGCATTCGAAGTCCGGGTGATGCTCGTCGGTTCGGTTCGGTTCGGCTCAGGCCTTGGCGCCGGCCGTGAGGTTTTCGAGCTGCAGCTTGAGCCGCTCGCTGAAGCTGAGTTTGGTGTAGCGCCGCTCGGTCTCGCGCGACAGTTCCTTTTGCAGCGCGAAGACGCTTTGCGGACGCGACAGCGGATCGAGCGACATGCACCACTCGGTCACTTCGATCAGGTTGTCGGAGTACACGTTGCGCAGCCGCGAAAGGCTCAGCGCGAGCCGGTCCTTGTCGTTGCGCTGCGGCGAATCGTTGGGCGGATAGCCCTGCATGCAGGCATAGATGCAGGCGCCGATCGCATAGATGTCGGTCCACGGACCGAGCGTGCCGTCGCGCCGGTACATCTCGGGCGCGGCAAAGCCGGGCGTGTACATAGGGCGGATGAAATTGCCTTCCTTGGAGAGCACCTCGCGAGCGGCGCCGAAGTCGAGCAGCACCGCCTTGTTGTCGTTGGTGATGAAGATATTGGCCGGCTTGATATCCAGGTGCAGCATCTTGTGCTGGTGCACGATGCGCAGGCCGCGCAGGATCTCGTCGAAGAGCGAGCGGATGCTCGACTCGCGGAACACCTTGTCGCGCTTCAGGTCGCGCGCGGTGACGATGAAATCCTGCAGCGTGTCGCCCTGCAGGTAATTCATCACCATGTAGACGGTTTCGTTCTCGCGGAAGAAATTGAGCACCGAGACGACGCTGGTATGCGAGATCTGCGCGAGCGAACGACCTTCTTCGAAAAAGCTTTTCAGGCCCAGGCGATACAGCGGCTGCTTCTCGGGCTTGATGCGCGGCGTGAGTTCGCCGGGCGCCCTTTCGGCCAACGACGACGGCATATATTCCTTGAGCGCAACCAGGTGACGGTCGGCATCTTCCGCCAGGTACACGACCCCGAACCCGCCGGCCGCCAGCTTCTTGATGATCTGGTAGCCACCCACCACCGTGCCCGAGGGCAAAGGGGCGGGTTTCTGCTTTGACATAATCGGGTTTTCTCGGGGAAAAGCGGCATGCCAGTCTACAGCATGACCGGTTACGCAAACGCCGTTGCAGGCGTGCCGGAAGGCTCGGAAAAGACCCCCGCCGCGACCTCTGCGACGGCCGGCGTGACGATCGAATTGCGTTCGGTCAACGGCCGCTTTCTCGACCTCTCGATGCGACTGCCGGACGAATTGCGTTCCCTCGAACCGGCGCTGCGCGACCTCGTCGGCGCGGCCTTTCGGCGCGGCAAGATCGAGCTGCGGCTGAATCCGCGTAGCGAGGTCGACCCGATCTGGCCGGCACCGCAAGCCGAACAGCTCGACCGCTTGAAGCGGCTCGAAGCGAGCGTTCGATCCGCGCTGCCGCAAGCGCAGGGACTGACGGTTCACGAGGCGCTGCAATGGTGCAAGGGCGCGGCAGCGCCGCAGCGTCTTGACGAAGCGGCGCTCGAAGCCGCGCGCCGCTGCATCGCCGGACTGAGCCAGGCGCGCGAGCGCGAAGGCGCGCGGCTGGCGACGGTGCTGCTGGAGCGCGTCGCGCGGCTGCGCGAACTCGCGGCGCAGGCCGAGCCGCTGGTGCCGGCGGTGGTCAAGCGCCAGCAGCAGCGCTTTCTTGAACGCTGGCAGGAAGCGCTCGAGGCGTCCGGTGCTGCGCAAACGGTCTCGCGCGAGCAGATCCAGGAGCGCGCGCTCAACGAAGCCGCGGCGTTCTCGATCCGCATCGACGTGGCCGAGGAACTGGCCCGGTTGCGTTCGCACGTCGACGAGATCGAGCGCTTGCTGCGCGCCGGCGGCGAGCTCGGCAAGCGGCTCGATTTCCTGGTCCAGGAACTTCTTCGCGAAGCCAACACGCTGGGCTCCAAGGCCGCGTCGATCGAACTGACGACGGTGGCAGTCGATATGAAGGTGGCCATCGAGCAGATGCGCGAGCAGGTCCAGAACATCGAGT
>JBDSEG010000048.1:0-5476 GCA_039920165.1 Burkholderiaceae bacterium | reverse complement strand
GATGCGGTCGCTGCCGTGCTGCACCGGCAGGTGCAGGTGGTTCGCGAGCTGCGGCACGCGTGCATAGACGTCGATCAGGCGCTGCGTGAATTCGTTCGGGTGGCTCGTCGTATAGCGGATGCGCGCGATGCCGGGGATGCGTGCCACGTGTTCGAGCAGCAGGGCGAAATCAGCACCGTCCGTGCCGTCGCGGTCGTCGCGGTAGGCGTTGACGTTCTGTCCGAGCAGCGTCACTTCCTTCACGCCCTGGCGCGCGAGACCGCCGATCTCCTCGAGCACCGAGTCGAAGGGACGCGAGACCTCTTCGCCGCGGGTATAGGGCACGACGCAGTAGCTGCAGTATTTGGAGCAGCCTTCCATGATCGAGACGAAGGCGCTCACGCCCTGCACTCGCGCCGGCGGCAGGTGGTCGAACTTCTCGATCTCGGGAAAGCTGATATCGACCTGCGGGCGCTGCTCTTCGTGGCGGCGCGCGAGCATCTGCGGTAGGCGGTGCAGCGTCTGCGGGCCGAATACCAGGTCGACATACGGTGCGCGATCGATCAGCGCGGCGCCTTCCTGGCTCGCCACGCAGCCGCCCACGCCGATCAGCACGCCACGGGCCTTCAGGTGCTTGACGCGACCGAGATCGCTGAAGACCTTTTCCTGCGCCTTCTCGCGCACCGAGCAGGTGTTGAAGAGCACCAGGTCGGCATCGTTCACGTCGAGCGTTCGCTCGTACCCTTCGGCGGCATGGAGCACGTCGACCATCTTGTCCGAGTCGTACTCGTTCATCTGGCAGCCGAAGGTCTTGACGAAGACCTTCTTGGCGCTCGTCGGCAACGCCTTCACGGCCGGGTCCAGGTCTGTGCCGCCGGGTCGAAGATCCATTCGCTGGCCTGCTCGGGCGTCGTCGGCCATGGCCGCTTCGCCGCTTCTTCGGAGCGCAGGATCCACACATCTCGCACCTGCCCCGACGTGTCGAGCGTGTAGTGGACGAGCAGCGGGGCTCCGGCCAGGGCTCCGGACATCACCATCATGTTGTCCTGACCGCGGATGCGCGCTCCCGGTGCCAGGCGGGCGGGAGCGCCGTTGAGGACGATCTCGGGCGGAATGCGGATGGTCAGCGCGCCGCGCAGCGCAGTCGCCGGAAAATTGCGCTGCACTTGCGCATTCGCCGATGCACAGGCGACGGCGAGGCTCGCGAGGGCGCCCAGTGCATGGATCAAAGTGCGTTTCATGGCGTCGTGCATGGGGCTCTTGCGATGGAGTGCGACAGTGAAGCGGGCAAAGCGCAGCACCCTTGGTTCCGAGATGAACCCCCTTGCCGAATCAGTTTGTTACCGATGCATCGGTGCTCGCTGCCGACGGCGATTGTAGCTAGGCACCCCCCTCAATCAGATGGTTGCATGTGCAACAGAAGGCGCGTGGAGCCGACGAGCTGTTTGCATTCTGTCCTACAGCATTCGGACGCGCTGGCGATAACAGTAGGGTCACCTGTCGATACGTGGAAGAAACGTTCGGCATCGGAGCATCGAACCAAGCTGACCCAACTGAAATTCTGCCCAGGAGTCATCGTGAAACCCATCATTCTTGCCGTAGGGCTGTTGAGTGCGGCATTGTTGGCTGCTTGTGGAGGAGGTGGCTCATCCGGCGGCGTCGAGGCCACACCGTCGGCCGCACCGGGCCCATCCCCGACCCCGACCCCGACCGCGTCGACCTATAGCGCGCAAAAGGCCTGGATCAACCTGTTTTCGTCCACCCGCACCTGGACCGTCACCGGCGTCGGGTCGGATTCGAAGCCGTACGTACTTACGCTTGCCACGCAAGTGGGCGGAAGCGAAGCCTTTCCCGTCACTGGCGTAAGCGCTACCAAGTCGGTCTTCCAGAACATCGTCAACGACGGTACGACGACGCAAACGGTGCTGAACGAGCAGTACCTCGATGCCGAGTACCGCATGCTCGGCAGTCGCGTCAGCACCGACGGCGGTCCGCCGAGTTGTTCCAAGACCGACATCGTCGCCGCAGTTCCGTTTGCCTCGGCCTCTGTTGGCACCACCGGCCCGCTGTATGCAGCGACGACGCTCAGCGACTGCGTCGCCAATGCGACGCAACTCGGGACCTCGTACCACACCTGGTCGTTGATAAGCGATGCCGGCGTGGTCTATCTGTGCGTTGCTTCGGGCAACCGGTTCTTCGGCGAAGCGACCGATCGCCTGTCCGAAACCTGTGTCGAAACAGACGCCGCCGGCAACCTCGGTGCCAAGGCGCGCATCAAGCTCGTGCTTCCCGGGTTCACTCTCACTGCCACGAACTGACCATCGGTTCAGACTACGAAAGCGAGTCGCTGCACCGCAGCCGGGTCGCGGCCCAGCTTGGCGGCCGCGGCCAGCAACTCGTCCCAGGTCGTCGAATCGATCGGCAGGCCTTGAGTCAGCCGACGGGCGCGGCTTTCGCGCTCAGGATCGCCGGCCACGCGTACACCATCGAAGCCCGGCTGAGCCGGCGACGCCTTCACCCACTCGAGAAAGGCGCGCATCTCGGTCACGAAGATATCGCCTTGCGAGAGCTTCGAGGGGTCGAAGACGATCGTCAGCATGCCGTTGAGCACGCGTCGCTTCGCATCGGCGGGGCCGTGCACAGCGAGCGCGCCGGCGAGTGCGCCCCCCAGCAATTCGCACACCAGCGCGAGCCCGAAGCCCTTGTGTTCGCCGAAGGTGCGTAGCGCACCGAGCGGTTCGACCACGCCGTATTTCGGCTCGACCGTCGGACGGCCGCAGTCATCGAGCAACTGGCCGTGGGGAAGCGGCTCGCCCTTGTTGAAGGCGACCCGCACCTTGCCTTGCGCGACCACGCTGGTCGCCATGTCGAGCACGACCGGATCGCCGCCCGGAACCGGAATGCCGACCGCGAACGGATTGGTGCCGAAGCGCCCGTCGCCGCCGCCCCATGGCGCCACGATCGGTCGCGAGATGACGTTGACGAAGTGCACCGACACCAGCCCCTGCTCCACCGCCATCTCGGCCCACGCCCCGATGCGTCCGAGGTGGTGTGAATTAGCCAGCGCCATGATGCAGCTGCCGTGCTGCTGCGTCCGCTCGATCGCGATGCGCATCGCGTCGCGCCCGACCACCTGGCCGAAGCCGGCCTGGCCGTCGAGCGCGATCAGCGCACCGTGGTCGAGCCGTATGAGCGGTCGCGCGCCCGGCGTGAGCCCGCCTTCGAGATACGCATCGGCATAGCGCGGCAGCATGCCGATGCCGTGCGAATCGTGGCCGCGCAGGTTGGCCTCGAGCAGGTTGTCGACCACCAGCCCGATCTCTTCGGCATCGCTGCTGAAGCCCTTCACGAGTTCGGTCATCGCGGCCCTCAGGGGCGCCAGGGCAAGGGTGTGGATGGTGGCGGTCATGCGGGCTTTCGAAGCTGGGGTCAATCGGTGCGCGCCCACGCAAAAACGGCGCCTCTCGGGCGCCGTCCGGTACAAGAGGGCGTTGCCGCCCGGCAAGCTTAGCGTGCCGCGCTGAACGGCCCCGATTCGCCGTGTGTTGACGACACCTGCGCAGGCACCGATACCAGCCGCGGCGCGGTCGGCTCGGGCTGTGCCGCCACGCGCTGCAAATCGTCGACGACGTTGCGCGACAACTGGGTCAGTTCGAGCGCTTCGTGGCCGCGCACGATCTCGCGCATCATCAGATAGTCGACCCCGCGCAGCGCACCGCGCTCGTTCAGCACGCGTTGGCGGTACGCCTCGGCGGCCGGGTTCTGCGCGACGTGCGCCGCCTTGTAGAGCCAGGGATGCTGCTCGTTGAGCATGCCCACCACCAGGCCGAGCCTGCCGTGGGCCACGTCGAGCGGCATCATGTTGAAGGCCGCCAGCGCGCCGATCGCCACCGCCAGCAGGCCCGCCGCCAGCGCGCCGACGCCGATCGACTGCACCACCCCGCCGGCCGGGGTGCCCGACAGCGGCAGCGCGGCGAACAGCAGCCACGCGAGCGCGCCGACGAAGAGCATCACGACCCCGACGGGGATGGAGAAGCGCGCACTGTCGAAGCGGCGCCGGCGCGGCGTGGTCTCGAATACCTGCGCCAGTTCGGCCAGGGTCGCGTTGGGAAGGCCGGCCAACTCGCGTGCCAGGCCGAGTTCGCTCTGCGCAGTGGCACGCCGGGTCCAGTAGGCATAGGCGTGCTCGGGCGAAAGCTCCCACGGCATCGGCGCATAGCCTTCGCGGTCCTGCAGCAGGCTCGCTTCGCTGAACAGTGAACGTTGCGAAAGGGTTTCAAGCAGCGACATAGGTTTCTCCATCGGCTGTGAATCGGTTCGATGCCACAAGCTTCGCAGCCGCGTCGGGGTGCAGCGACACCCTGTATTGGGGGTGAGCAACACTTCGGCGTGCGGAAGTGGCGAAACCGGATGTTTGGTGGTGGTTTCAAGTCCTGAGTGAAGCCCTCTCGCGGCGATGAGGGTCAGTTTGCGACCCTGTGGCAAGCTATGCTTTACGAAGACCCTGCGCACTGCGGAGACACTGATGCCAACCACGCTCGAAACGCTACAGGCCGAAGTCCTGCGCCTGTTGCCAAAAGACAGGGCACGGCTCCTTGATCGGCTGATCGCCAGCCTCGACGTCGACACTGAGGCGGAAGCAGGGTGGGATGCCCTTGCCGACCAACGAGAAGGAGAGATCGAGACCGGTACCGTTGAGCCTGTGCCCCTTGACGTTGCTATTGCGAAACTGGAATCGCGCTTCCCCGGATGAAGGTCACGCTTCATCCTGGAGCTGCGACAGACATCGAAGAAGCTGCATCGTTCTACCAGCGCGAGGGCTCAGCCGTGTTGGCGGCACGGTTCATCACCGAGTTCAAGAGGCTCTCGCAACTCCTCATCGAGCACCCGAGCATCGGAGCGCTTCGACCAGCCGGCCGGCGTGGCTTCTGTATGAGCCTGTTTCCTTATACGGTGATCTACCGCGCGAGCGCGGACGAGATCTTGGGTCTGGTTGTCAAGCACGACAGGAAGCGTCCGGGCTACGGCGGTACCAGGAAGTAGACAGGCAGCCCTGCTTTGGCGGAGATGGTTTGAGCCTCTGGCATCAACCGCTCGCGAAAACCCGCGCAAACCGTCACGAAGCGCCGAGGCATCCCGCCGCTCGTCCGGTCGAAGCGATCGTTCGTCGGCGCCGGATTGCCCGCGCCATCATCGCCATGCCATTCTCGGCCCGGACCAGGAGAGACCATGCACCCAGGATCTACCCGCAGCCGCGGTTTTACGCTGATCGAACTGATGATCGTCGTCGCGATCATTGCCGTGCTTGGCGCGATCGCGCTGCCTTCTTATCAGGACTATGTGCGCAAGGGGCGGCGGGCGGATGGGCGGGCGCTGCTGCAGGCGGCGAGTCTGGCGCAGGAGAAGATCAGGCTCGGCGCCACCACGTACTCCAGCGTCACCACCAACCTCACCGGTGCATGCCCGACCTCCGGCGCGTGCCCGAGCGAGCAGGGCA
>JBDSEG010000047.1:0-6882 GCA_039920165.1 Burkholderiaceae bacterium | reverse complement strand
GCCCCGAGCTGTACGAGAACCACACCGGCTGCGGCAACACGCTCGACCTGCGTCATCCGCGCGTTATCCAGCTCGTGCTCGACAGCCTGCGCTACTGGGTCGGCGAGATGCATGTCGACGGCTTTCGCTTCGACCTCGCGCCGGTGCTTGGCCGCGGCGCGCATGGCTTCAGTGCCGAGGCGCCCTTCTTCACAGCGCTCGCGCAAGACCCGCTGCTCGCGCGCGCCAAGCTCATCGCCGAGCCCTGGGATATCGGTCCCGACGGCTACCGGCTCGGCGATTTTCCGCAGCGCTTTGCCGAGTGGAACGATCGCTGCCGCGACGGCGTGCGCAGCTTCTGGCTCGGCCGGCCGGAGATCGAAACGGTCGATCGCGGCGAATTCGCGCGCCGCCTGTGCGCGTCCTCGGACATCTTTCACACGGGTCAGCGGTTGCCTGCCGATTCGGTCAATTTCATCACCGCGCACGATGGCTTCACGCTGCACGATCTGGTCAGTTATGACGAGCGCCACAACGAGGCCAACGGGGAGGACAACCGCGACGGGCACGGCGACAACCGCAGCTGGAACTGCGGCGTCGAAGGGCCGAGCGATGATCCGGCAGTACGCGAACTGCGCGGCAGCCTGAAGCGCGCGCTGCTCGCCACGCTGCTTCTGGCGCAAGGCACGCCGATGCTTTGCGCGGGCGACGAGATCGGTCATACGCAGGGCGGCAACAACAACCCCTACTGCCAGGACAACGAGACGACCTGGATCGACTGGGCCAGCGCCGACGCCGAGCTGCTCGGCTTCACGCGCAAGGTGCTTGCGCTGCGGCGCGAGTCGCAGCCGTTTCGCAACGCCTGGTACCACGGCGTCGCCGATCGCGACGGGCTGCACGATCTCGCCTGGCTGCACAGCGACGGCGAAGACTTGCACGGCCCCGCCTGGCACGACCGGGACGACCGCGTGCTCGGTTGCTTGATCGGGCACCCCGCGACAGCGCGCTCGCCGCTGTTGTTGCTGTTCAATCCCGAAGCGGTCGGGCACGGTTTCCGACTGCCGCCGGGCACCTGGCAAGGACTGCTCGACAGCAGCGATCCGGGCGGACATTGCAGTGTTCGCGGGACCAATCGAGAGCCGATCGAACTGCCCGCGCGCAGCGTGCTCGTCCTCGGATCAGTCGGCGACGAACCTCGGGCGACGCCACTCGCGCAGCGCGACCAGGGCTAGCGCCAGGCCGGC
Source organism: Burkholderiaceae bacterium (assembly GCA_039920165.1). Taxonomy (GTDB): domain Bacteria; phylum Pseudomonadota; class Gammaproteobacteria; order Burkholderiales; family Burkholderiaceae_C; genus JBDSEG01. Next base: position 5,659 of record JBDSEG010000047.1, on the reverse strand, counting down.
CAGCACCGCACCGGCGACGAACGTGGCGCCGGCGCCGACGCCGTCCCACAGCAGCCCGGCAAATACGCTGGCGAGCAGCATGGCCACGCCGCTCACGAGGTTGAAGAAGCCGAACGCGGTGCCGCGCAGATCGCTCGGCGCGGTATCGGCGACCATGGTCGCGAGCAGCCCCTGCGTCAGCGCAAAGTGCACGCCCCACAGGACGATCCCGGACCAGGCGAACACCCAGTGGTTGCTCCAGGCGAGCAAGAGATCGCCCGCGATCAGGCACACGAGGCCGAGCATCAGCAGGGTCGAGTGACGGACCGCATCCGCGAGCTTGCCCAGCGGATAGGCAAGCGCCGAATACACGACGTTCATCGCCACCAGCACCAGCGGCACCCAGGCGATCGGCAACCCCCCCTGCTGCACGCGCAGCACCAGAAAGGCTTCGCTGAAGCGTGCCAGGGTGAAGGCGGCGCCGATCGTCACCACCCACCAGTAGGCCGGCCCGAGGCGGCGCAGGTTCGCTCGGCTGATCGGATTGACGCGCGGTGCGAGCACCTTCGGCACGGCCGGCTCGCGCACCCCGACGACGAGCAGCGCCACGGCCAGCAGTCCCGGCACCGCGGCAGCCCAGAAGACGGCGCGCATATCGCCGGCCCACGCCAGCATCAGGCCGATCGCGATCAACGGGCCGACGAACGCGCCCACCGAGTCGAGCGCCTGGCGCAGGCCGAAGGCGGCGCCGCGCAGGCCGGGCGGTGCGAGGTCGGCGACCAGCGCATCGCGCGGGGCACCCCGGATGCCCTTGCCCACGCGATCGATCATGCGGGCGCCGAACACCATGCCGGTGCTGCTCGCGAGCGCGAACAGCGGCTTCGACAATGCGCCCATCGCATAGCCGAGGACAGCGAAAGGCTTGCGCCGGCCGAAGCGATCGCTCAGCACGCCCGAGAAGATCTTGACGATTAAAGCGGTCGACTCGGCCACGCCTTCGATCAGCCCGATCATCGCCACGCTGGTTCCGAGGCCGAGCAGAAAGACCGGCAGCAGGCTGTGCACCATCTCTGACGCGATATCGGCCAGCAGGCTGACCAGGCCGAGCGCCCAGATGCCCGCCGGCAGGCCGAGCCAGGCCCGGCGCAGACCGGGTTCAGATGTCATGCTCGAGCACCGTCATCCGAATCGACATGAAAAAAGGGCACCCGACGCATCGAGTGCCCTTGCTCATGAAGAAACGACGGTGAAATGAACCGAGGTTCAGCGCACGACGGCGATCTGCTCGCGCTTGTCGCCCTTGTAGGTGTACAGGGTGAGCGCGCCGTTCTTGATGTCGCCCTTCTCGTCGAAGCTGATCGTTCCGGTCACGCCCTTGTAGCCTTCGGTCTTGGCAAGCACCGGCAGGTAGACCTTGGGATCGGCCGAGTCGGCCTTAACCATCGCGGCCACCATCACGTTGACGGCGTCGTACACGTACGGCGCATAGATCTGCACGTCGGTATTGAACTTGGCCTTGAACTTCGTCCTGAACTCGTCCATGCCGGCCTTCTGCTCGCCTTCGACGCCGCCCGCCTCGGCGCAGATGACCTGGCCGTCGGCCATTGCGCCCGCCGCCAGCTTGGGTAGCTCGCCGGTGCAGATGCCGTCGCCGCCCATCAGCTTGGCATTGATGCCGAGCTGCTTCATCTGGCGGATCATCGGGCCCGCGACGGCGTCCATGCCGCCGTAGAAGACGATGTCGGGCTTCTTCGACTTGATCGCCGTCAGGATGGCGGTGAAGTCGGTGGCCTTGTCGGTGGTGAACTGGGTGTCGGCAATGGCACCGCCCGAGGCCTTGACGGCCTTCGAGAACTCCTCGGCCACGCCTTGCCCGTAGGCGGTGCGGTCGTCGATGACGGCGATCGACTTGCCCTTCAGTTCCTTGGTCGCATAGCGGCCCAGCGTGCCGCCCAGATGAGCGTCGTCGGCAACGACGCGGAACACCGTCTTGTAGCCGTTGCGCGTGTACTGCGGATTGGTGGCCGAGGGCGAGATCTGCGGGATGCCGGCGTTGCTGTATTCCTTGGAGGCCGGGATCGAGGTGCCCGAATTCAGGTGGCCGATCACGCCATTGACTTTCGAGTCGACCAGCTTCTGGGCGACGGCGGTGCCCTGCTTCGGATCGCCCGCGTCGTCTTCGGCGAGCAACTCGAACGTCACCTTCTTGCCGCCGATCATCACGCCCTTGGCGTTGAGTTCGTCGATGGCCATGCGCGCGCCCATCTCGTTGTCCTTGCCAAGGTGGGCGATGCCGCCGCTGGTCGGCGCGACGTGGCCGATCTTGATGACCGAGGTATCGCCCGCAGGCGGCGGTGCGACAACCACCGCCGCCGGGGCTGCAGGGGCGGCCGGCACCGCGACGACTGCAGTTTCCTGCTTGCCGCAGCCACCCAGCGCCATTGCCATGGCAACGGCCGAGAGTGAATAGAGGGATTGCCGCATCGAATGGTTTCCTTTCAGTGGGGGCGCTGCTCACCCTTGAGCGCGCTCGTAGTGTCGATTGTGAATCGAGCCCAGGATATTCCCGGCGCGCAGAGCAAAAATCAATCGGGTGTTGTCCCGCCGTCACGGCGTGGCGCCAGCGTAGCCTGCTCGCCCGTACGCAGGCGTTCCTGTTCGACCGCACGCGCGACCAGACCCTGCAGCGTCGAGGCGAGCTCGCTTTGCAGATCGCGGATCAGCGCATCGGCGCAACGCGCCAGCGCCGGTGCGATCGCCTCGCGCAAGCGGCTCTCGCAACTCGCATCGAGCTGACGCTGCACCAGGGCGAGGATGCGCGCGTTCAGATCGCCCGCATCCGACGAGTCGGGCTTCGCCGGCACCGATTCCGGCGCTGCCGGTGCGTTCGGCAAAGGGTCGAATTCCACCACCTCGGTGAGCGTGGGAACGCGCAGCGGCGGCGGGGGTCGCAGCGCGGTCATGGCACCGCTCTTCGCATCGCCGACTGCGTGATGAGCGCTTGGAAACGGCCGGACGCGCTCACCCGGACGCCTCGTGTCCCTGCAGTGCATAGCCGCGGGCGGCGTAGTGTTTCCAGCGTGATCTCGCGGCGGCGCGTTCGGCCTCGTCGGTGCCGACGATCTCGATCAGCCGCGCATAGCGCTCGAAACCCGGCGGCGTCTCGCTGCCGAGGTTGACGAGCACCTCGTGCACCGCCGCCACGTCGTCGGCACGCTCGGCCAGCCAGACCGGCGTCGGCGCGAGCCGTTCGGGCGCAGCCGCCCCGGCCGGCAGCAACGCATGGGCGACGAATTCTTCGGGCTCGAATATCCACAGCGCGCGGTCGAGCCCGCGCAAGGTGGCCAGCGGCGCCGTCACCGCCACGCGCGCGCCCTGGCGCGTCGCCTTGCGCAGCAACCGGCAGGCGTAGGCGAGCCGGTCCGGCACGTTGAAATGAAAGGCGATCTCGGTCAATGGAGCCCCCCGCTCGCTGCGTACAGCAATCGACCCCCCGCGGGGGTCGAGTACCGCGGCTCCACACCTGCCTGCGCCGGCGTGGACGGCACGAGGAGGCATTGCGTCTCGCAATGCCGCGGCCTGCAAGGTCGGGTCGGCTTGGCGAACTGAGGCCGGACACAGACAGTCCCGGCGGACTGTCTGCGCCTGCCGCAGGACATCGGCCTGTGGCCGATGGCGGCCCTGCGCTCGGCGCGCAGTGGGCGATCTGCCGAGACCTTCACTGCTCCTGCGCAAGCACGAAGTGGGTCAGCAAGCCGACCGGTCGACCGGTCGCGCCCTTGGCGGTGCCGCCCTTCCAGGCCGTGCCGGCGATATCGAGGTGGGCCCACGGATAGTTGGCGGTGAAGCGGCGCAGGAACATCGCCGCCGTGATGGCGCCGCCGGCGCGACCGCCGACGTTGCCCATATCGGCGAAGTTGCTCTTCAGCGCCTCGTCGTATTCCTCGTCGAGCGGCATGCGCCAGCACGGATCGAGCGCCGCCGCGCTGGCCGCGAGCATCTGCTGCGCGACCGCATCGTCGGCCGTGAAAAGGCCCGAATGATGGTGGCCGAGCGCGACCACGCACGCACCCGTCAGCGTCGCCACGTCGACCACCACTGACGGCTTGAAGCGCTCAGCATAGGTCAGCGCGTCGCACAGGATGAGTCGGCCTTCGGCGTCGGTATTGAGGATCTCGATGGTCTGGCCTGACAGGCTAGTCACCACGTCGCCCGGCTTCATCGCATCGCCGCCCGGCATGTTCTCGCACGACGGAATGATGACGACGAGGTTGATCGGCGGCGCGAGTTCGGCCACGGCGCGCAGCGTGCCGAGCACGCTCGCGGCGCCGCCCATGTCGAACTTCATCTCGTCCATCTCGGCGGCGGGTTTGATTGAGATGCCGCCCGAATCGAAGGTGATGCCTTTGCCGACCAGCACCACCGGCGCAACACCTTTCTTCGCGCCGTTGTAGCGCGCGACGATGAAGCGCAGTGGCTCGTCCGAGCCGCGCGCCACGGCGAGGAAAGAACCCATGCCGAGCTTCTCGACCGCCTTGCGATCCAGCAGTTCGACCTTGAGGTCGAACTCCTTGCCTAGCTTTTGCGCCTGCTCGCCGAGAAAGGTCGGCGTCGCCTGGTTGGCGGGTCGGTTAGCGCATTCGCGCGCAAGCAGCACGCCCGCGGCGATCGCGCGGCCGCGAGCGAGGCCTTGCGCGACCGCGGTCGCATCGGTCTTGCCGCACAGCAGGGTAACCTTGTCCAGCGCAGCCGGCGGTGGCGCGCTCGGCTTGCTGTGGCGATAGACATAAGTTGCGTCGGCGGCCGCGCACACCAGTGCCTCGGCCAGCGTATCGGTCCACGGCACGCTAGCGAGCGCGACTGCCACGTGCTTCGCGCCGAGCGTCTTGACCTGCCCGAGCGCCGCCACGGCCGCTGCCTTGATCGCCTTCGGCGTCACCGCGCCCGACGCAGCGACCACCAGCCGCGGCGACTGCATTCCAGCGACGCGGTGCAGATACAGCATCTTGCCGGCCTTCAACTGGAAGTCGCCGAGCGCGATCGCATCTTCGATCAGCGCCGATACGGCCGGGTCCAGGCCGGGGTCAAGCGCTTCGCCGACGACGATGAGGACCACGGCGTCGAAGCCGAGGTTGGCAAGGGCGGACGGGGCGGCGATCTGATGTCGGAAGTCCATAATCGTTGGCTGCTTAGGTCGCTGTCGGGTCTGCATTTTGGTCATGGGGAAGATGTTATTCGATTCCACTTTGCGCAAGGATCTGGCCCGCAGTTTTGGTGCGACGCTGGTCGTGATCCTGACCATCGTGCTGACCATGCTGCTGATCCGCACGCTCGGCCAGGCCGCGCTCGGCAGCGTCGCGCCGCAGGACGTGGTGCTGCTGCTCGGCTACGTCGCGCTCGGCCACTTTCCCACCATGCTCGCGCTGTCAATGTTCATTGCCGTGGTCGCGACGCTCGGACGGATGTACCGCGACAGCGAGATGGTGATCTGGAATGCGAGCGGGGCGAGCCTGTCGCGTTTCGTGCGGCCGGTGCTGCGCACCGCCTGGCCGGTGTTGCTGACGGTGGCGCTGATGGCGATCTTCGTCTGGCCGTGGGTCAACCAGCAAAGTGCCGAACTGCGCGAGCGCTATGCGCGCCGTTCGGACCTGTCGCGAGTTGCGGCGGGACAGTTCCAGAC
>JBDSEG010000046.1:0-2535 GCA_039920165.1 Burkholderiaceae bacterium | reverse complement strand
GGCCTTGGCCTCTGCCGTGGCCTGGTCCATCAGGCCGGCGCGTTGCTGATCGAAAGCGGTGTTCTTGTCCTCGAAGGTCTTGCGTTCGGCCGCCGCCTGCGCCTCCTTCGCGTCGGCTGCGGCAATCTGGTCGACGATGCGCTTCTCGCGCGCCGCGATCGCCTCGAGGACCGGCTGGTACAGAAACCGCTTCATCAGCCACACGAGGACGACGAAGTTCAGCGCCTGCGCGCCGACCGTGAACCAGTCGATCAGCACGGCCTACTTGCCTGCGGCTGCTGCAGCCTGGGCGACCGCCGCATTCCAGAAGGGGTTGGCGAAGATCAGGATCATCGACACCACGAAGCAGTAGATCGCCGTCGATTCGATCATCGCCAGCCCGACGAAAAGCGTGCGCGTGATCGTTGCCGATGCGTCGGGCTGTTGTGCCAGCGCCGTCAGCGCGGTCGCAACGGCGCGACCCTCGGCCAGCGCCGGGCCCATGGTGCCGAAGCCGGTGGTGATGCCGGCGATGACGATCGAGATCGCCGCGATGAGGGTCAGGCTGTCCATGGGCTTTCCTTGTCGGGTTCAGCGTGTGGCCGGGGCCGGCTTGCCGGTCGGCGGATTCGGCCGCGTGGCGGCGGCGAGGTAGACCGCCGCCAGGATGCTGAAGATGTATGCCTGCACCATGCCGGTCAGCAGGCCGAGCAGCGTCATCACCACCGGGAACAGGAAGGGCGTGATCGTCAGCAGGATGCCGACGATCATCGCGCCGCTCATCATGTTGCCGAACAGGCGCACCGCCAGCGCCAGGGTGCGCGAGAGTTCGCTGATGAGGTTGAAGGGCAGCATGATCCACGTCGGTTCGAGATAGGACTTCAGGTAGCCGCCCAGACCCTGTTCGCGGAGGCCGAAAAGCGGCACGGCGACGAAGACGCACAGAGCCAGCGCGACGGTGGTCGACAGCGACCCGGTCGGCGGCTCGTAGCCGGGCACGACGGTCGCCAGCGCCGCCGCGGCGACGAACAGGAACAGCGTGCCCAGGAAGGCGAGGTAGCGCTCGGGACGCTCCAGACCCACTTCGCCGATCTGCTGCGTGATGCCGGTGACGACGATCTCCAGCAGGTTCTGCCAACGCGAGCGACGGTGGTCGGTGGATAGCCTGCGCGTGATCAGCATCGCGCCGAGCACCAGCACGGCCATCAGGGCCCATGTGAACACGATGGTGCCGTTGAGCTTGAACAGCCCGTGCTGCCAGAAAACCAGTTGATCGGGTCCGAGGCGCATGGCGAATCAGGTCGGGCCCCGGTCGCCACTGATGCGAACCACCAGCCAGCGGGCGGCCCAGAATCCGAGCAGGCATGCCAGCATCCGCTGCCAGTTGCCTGCGGACACGACGACGAATCCGCCCGCGGTGCATGCCATCCGCAGCAACAGGCTGCCGCCGATCCACAGGGCCGGCCGAGGCGAATCCATGGCCCGACGCACGGTCCACCACAGCCCGCCGAAGAAGAACAGTCCGAGCAGAACACCGGCGAGGGTGGCGACCGGCAGCGCAAGCGAGTCGTTCATGCCGCTCGGTCTTCGGTCTCGTGCTCGGAGGCACGATCGGCCGCGTGCATCGCGCGATCCTGTTGAGCCACCCAGCGCCAGGCGTTCAGGCAGCCCAGCACCAGACCGGCCATCAAGAGCGCCAGCGACCACGGATGCGTGCCGGGGTGTCTCGCATCGAGCCAGATGCCCAGCGCCGCACCCGCCACCGTCGGCACCACCACCGACCAGCCGATCAGCCCCATCATGCCGAGGCCCGACCAGACCCCCGGCGCGCCATCGCGGCGAGCACGAAGCTTGCGCGCGGCCTTGGCGCCGACCTGTTCGGCGAGCCTCCGGTCCGGCGCCGGCTCATTCACCGTGGAACCTCGCGAAGTGGCCGACGAAGCCGCTCTCCAGCTTGCGCGTCGCCGCGCGGGCCCCCAGTTGCAGCGCATCCAGCGTCAGGTAGTCGCGTTGCACCGCGTCGCGCAGCTGAGCCAGGTCGGTGCCGCGCGAGGCGCGGCGCACGGCGACCCGCACCTCGTCGCCGATCTTCGTCAGCACACCCTCGTCGACCGCGACGAAGACCTCGCCCTCCGCCTCGCTTTCGTAGGTCAGGATGCCGGGCACCAGGGCGGCGATGCAGTCGCGCCGGTGCGGCAACAGGCCGAACGAGCCCTCGTGCGTCTCGGCGACGATGCGCGACACCTCGCTGACGTCGACGAAGACCTGGAACGGCAGCAACACTTCAAGGCGCATGGGCCAGCTCCGGCTGCGCCTTCGCGGCCGACTCGTCGGCACCGGACCTTGGATCGCCCTTCACCTCGGCGGATGCGTCGGCCTTCGCCTCCGAAATCGCGCCAATCATGTACAGCGCGCTTTCGGGTCGGTCCTTGAACTCGTCACGCAGGATGCGCTCGCACCCGTCGAGCGCGTCGGCCAGGCTGACCAGCTTGCCCTGCAGGCCGGTGAACTGCTCGGTGGTGAAGAAGGGCTGCGTCAGGAACCGTTCAAGCCGGC
>JBDSEG010000045.1:0-5277 GCA_039920165.1 Burkholderiaceae bacterium | reverse complement strand
CGGGCAAGACCAAGGTGCTGTCGCTGCTGATGGCATGGAGCTACTTCCACAAGCTCTACGAGGCCGACTCGTCACTCGCCCGCAACTTCCTGCTGATCGCACCCAACATCATCGTGCTCGACCGGCTACGTGCCGACTTCGACGGCTTGCGCATCTTCTTCAACGATCCGGTCTTACCCGACAACGGCCATGCGGGGCGCGACTGGCGCGACGACTCCAACTGACGCTGCACATCCAGGACGACGTGCGAATCGTGCGCTCCACCGGCAACCTGTTCCTCACCAACATCCACCGCGTCTACCTCGGCGACGTGCCCGAGCCTTCGCTCGACGACGACGACCTGCGCGATTACTTTCTCGCGCCGTTCGGCGCCAGGCCCGTGGGCAAGACCACCGACAGCAACACGGACCTGGGCGAGATCATCCGCGAGGTCGAAGAGCTGGCCGTCTTCAACGACGAAGCGCACCACATCCACGACAACCGGCTCGCCTGGTTCAAGAGCATCCAGGACATCCACCACCGCATGCTGCAAAAGGATGCACGGCTTGCCTTGCAGCTCGACGTGACCGCCACGCCGCGCCACAACAACGGTGCGATCTTCGTGCAGACCGTCAGCGACTATCCACTGGTCGAAGCGATCCATCAAAACGTCGTCAAGCATCCGGTGCTGCCCGATGCCGCCAGCCGCTCACGCCTGAATGAGGCCAAGAGTGCCCTCTTCACCGAGAAGTACGCCGACTATCTTCTGCTCGGCGTCGAGGAGTGGCGCAAGAGCTACGTCGAACACCAGGCGCTGGGCAAGAAGGCAGTGCTGTTCGTGATGGTCGACGACACCCGCAACTGCGATGAAGTGGGCGCGCATCTGCAGCGCATCGCCCCCGAGTTGGCCGGCGCCGTCCTCGTGATCCACACCAAGAACAACGGCGAGATATCCGAGGCGGCTTCGGGCAAGAACAAGGACGAGCTGGAGCTTTTGCGCAAACAGTCCAACCAGATCGACACCTGGAAGTCGCCGTACAAGGCCATCGTCTCGGTGCTGATGCTCAAGGAAGGCTGGGACGTGCGCAACGTCACCACCATCGTCGGCCTGCGTGCCTATGCGGCGCAGAGCAATATCCTGCCCGAGCAGACGCTCGGCCGTGGCCTGCGCCGAATGTATTTCGGCACCGACCGGCCCGAGACCGTGTCAGTGATGTGCACGCCCGCGTTCATCGACTTCGTCGAGTCGATCCAGAGCGAAGGCGTGACCTTCGATCGGGTGCCGATGGGCGGCGGTGCAGCGGGTCGCGAAGACTCGCTGGTCGTCGAAGTCGACACGCAGAACAAGGACAAGGACATCGCCGCGCTCGACATCACCCTGCCCAAACTCGCACGCCGCTTCCACCGCGAGTTCAAGGACATGGCCGCGCTCGACCCTTCCGCATTCAAGAATCCTCGCCTTCCGCTCGAGCCGTTTACCCCCGAGCAAACGCGCGAGATCGTTTTTAAGACCATGCTGGCCGGCGAGCAGCATCACACCATCGCACTCGAGGGCTCCGGCCCGGCCGACTACCGCTCGGTCGTCGCGTTCTTCGCGCGTCAGTTGCTGAAGGACCTGCGTCTCGTCGGCGGCTACGACCTGCTCTACCCCAAGGTCAAAACGTTCCTGCGCGAGCACTTGTTCGAGGGCTCGCCGGTCGACCTGGAAGACCCCGTCGTGTTGCGCAACCTCTCCGAGCCCGAAGCCGGCAAGCTGGTGTTCGACCACTTCAAGGCCGGCATCAACGCGCTGACGGTGCAGGACAGCGGCGGCACCCACATCGAAGACCGCATTCGCCTGCGCGACACCCGGCCCTTTCGCACCCAGCCGCGCGGCTTCGTCGTCACGAAGAAGTCGGTCTTCAACCGCACGGTCGGCGAGGCTGGCGCGGGTGGGTTGGAACTCCAATTCGCCGCCTTCCTGGAAGCCGCACCCGATGTGCAGGCCCACGCCAAGAACTACATGGCGGTCGGCTTCAGGATCGACTACGTGCGCGCGAACGGCGAGCTCTCGACCTACACGCCCGACTTCATCGTGCGCGATGCGGCCGGCGCCGTGTGGATCGTCGAAACCAAAGGCCGCGAGGAACTCGACCTGCCGCAGAAGATGGCGCGGCTCGCGCAGTGGTGTGCCGACGCCACTGCCGCCAGCGCAGCCGAGGGCAGCCAGCGGTACGGCTTTGTCTACGTCGATCAAGAGGGCTTCGAGCAGCACAAGCCGCAAACCTTCGCGGGGCTCGTGTCCAGCTTCCGCGAGTACCGAGAAACACCTTGACCATCAGCCAGAAGCCGTAAATACTGCCGGCATGAAAACCACCTTCGATCTGCCCGACCCCCTGCTGCGCCGTGCCAAGGCCGCTGCCGCCGCCCAGGGCAGGCCATTGCGCGACCTCGTGGCAGAGGCTATCGAAGCCCGGCTGGCAGCGCCTCCGCCTCCATTGCAGCGCCGCAGCGAACCGCCTCACGACGAGTGGCAGGCCTTCCTGGCCACGCTCGAGTTGCAACCTGACGGCAGCTACATCAACCCCAACGGCATCGACGACGAAGCCTTCTTCCAGGCACTCGAAGACATCCGCTCCGAGCGGCTACGCGGACAGACAGCGCAATTCGAGCCCACACCCAAGCCGACGACTCGCGCCTCGATGCCTCGCAAATCGCGCTCCAAGGCTTGAGCGCCGTGGTGCTGCTGGACACCAACGTCCTCAGCGAGGCGCTGCGCAAGCAGCCGACGCTGGCGGTCATGAGAGCCCTGCGCGCCCTGCGGCCCGAGGAACGCTTTGCCTCCGAAGTCACACGCTACGAACTGCGCGCCGGCGCTGCGAGGCTGGACGACGACGGCAGGCTGTGGCGACGCATCCAGCAAGAGGTCTTGCCGCTGGTGCGCTGGCTGCCGTTCGATGAAGCAGCGGCGCTGGCTGCGGCCGATATCGGGGCTGCACTCAAGCGGCGCGGCGAGACGGTGGAAGCGACCGACCTGTTCATCGCCGCCACGGCGTTGGCACACGGCCTAATCGTCTCGACCCGCAACGTGCGCCACTTCGAGCGCATACCCGGCCTCGCGGTCGAGAACTGGTTCCCCGCTTGAGTGGTTTCCCAGCGCCCGCCCCATGCCCCGCCCCTCCAAAGAAACCTACGACCTCAGCGACGCCGAGAAGCGCGATCTGATCGCGCTCATCCAGCAAGGCAAGCCGCTGCCCGAGAAATACCGCTTTGTGCTGTTCGAGGACAAGCGCGAGGTCGAGCTGGTGTGGAACGGCAAGACGCGCGACGTGTGCACCACCATCCTGCCGTTCCAGACGCTCGAGCACATCGACGAGCCGCGCACCGAGACGAAGAGTCAAGAGGATCTGTTCGACCCGCGCGGCCGGCAGTTGCGCGGCTGGACCAACAAGCTGATCTGGGGCGACAACAAGCTGATCCTGTCGTCGCTGAAAAGCGGTGCGCTGCGCGCGCAGATCGAAGAGGCCGGCGGCCTGAAGCTGATCTACATCGACCCGCCGTTCGACGTGGGCGCCGATTTTTCGATGGACATCGAGATCGGCGGCGAGACCTTCCACAAGGAGCCGAACCTGCTGGAGCAGATCGCCTACCGCGACACCTGGGGGCGCGGGGCGGATTCGTTCATCGCGATGATCTACGAGCGGCTGATCCTGATGCGGGATTTGCTGGCGGAGGATGGCAGCATCTACGTGCACTGCGACTGGCGTGTTAACAGCTACCTGCGCTTGGCACTGGCGGAAGTTTTCGGCAACAGCAACTACGTGAATGAAGTTACTTGGAAGCGTCGCTCGGGAGTACTGGCGCAGTCAAAGCAGTACGGCGTTTCCACCGACACGTTGCTGTTTTTCTCGAAGTCGGAGAACTATGTTTTCGAACCGCCAATGGTCAAGGAAGGCGCCGAGGACTACGTCGAAGAGCGGTTCAAGTACTTCGACGAAGCCGGCCGACGTTACAGACTAAGCCCAATAGTCAGCCCCTCGTTCAGTCCGAATCTCATCTATGAGTACAAGGGCTACTCACCTCCGCGCACTGGCTGGTCATGTTCTAGGGCAACGATGGAAAGATGGGAGCAAGAAGGCAAGTTGGTATTCCCGAAGCTGATGACGCAGCGCATTCAGCGCAAGCAGTACCTCGACGAATGGGAAGGTCGACCTATTCAATCGCTTTGGGATTCGATTCCCCCGATCAATCCGCAAGCCAAGGAGCGCCTCGATTACCCAACCCAGAAACCCGAAGCCCTCCTCGAACGCATCATCAAAGCCAGCAGCAACGAAGGCGACCTCGTCGCCGACTTCTTCTGCGGCAGCGGCACCACCGCCGCCGTCGCCGAGAAGCTGGGCCGCAAATGGATCGCCACCGACCTGGGCAAGTTCGCCATCCACACCACGCGCAAGCGGCTGATCGGCGTGCAGCGCCAGATGAGGGCCGAGGAAAAAAACTTCCGCGCCTTCGAGGTGCTGAACCTCGGCCGCTACGAGCGCCAAGCCTACCTGAACGTCGGCGGGCGGCTCAGTCCGAGCAAGAAAGCACAGGCGCTGGCCGCGAAGGAGAGCGAGTTCCGCGAGCTGATCCTGCGTGCCTACAAGGCGCAACCACTCGACGGCGAAGCCTTCTTCCACGGCAAGACCAACGGCCGCCTCGTCGTCATCGGCCCGATCAACCTGCCGGTCGGGCGCCTGTTCGTCGAAGAGGTGATCACCGAATGCCGCAAGCGCGGCGCCTCGCGGATCGACGTGCTGGCCTTCGAGTTCGAGATGGGCCTGTTCCCGGCCGCGCTCGAAGAGGCGCGCGGCAAGGGCATCGACCTTGCGACGAAGACGATCCCGCCCGAGATGCTCGACAAGCGCGCGGTCGACAAGGGGCAAGTGCAGTTCTTCGACATCGCGTATGTGGAAGCGCAGCCGCGCCACGCCAAGGGCCGCACGGCAAAGGACAAGCTCACGCTCGCCATCGAACTGACCGACTTCTCGGTCCACTACACGCAGGGCGCGGCCGACGCCGCCGCCGGCGCGCTGAAGGAAGGCAATAGCGCGGTCGTGTGCGAGCAGGGCCAGCTCTACAAACTGAGCAAGGGCAAGGACGGCGTCGTCATGCGCGAGCGGCTCACCAAGGCCTGGACCGACTGGGTCGACTACTGGGCGGTCGACTTCAACTACATGAGCCGCAAGGAGATCATCAAGGTGCAGCGCGGCATGGGCTCGAGGGCCATCTGCCCGGAATCGAGCCGGCCCAGGCCGAGTTGCAGGAGTTCGAAGACCG
>JBDSEG010000044.1:0-23950 GCA_039920165.1 Burkholderiaceae bacterium | reverse complement strand
CTGCGCCACCGCGTCCCTTGCGCATGTTCGGTCGCTTCCAGCTGACCCGGCTGCTCGGCAAGAGCATGGCGGTGATGGTGTGGCTGGCGCACGATCCGCGCGCCGGGTTCGAGGTGATGCTGACGCTGCCGCGCACGGCGCCAGTGTCGCCGGCGGCGCTCGAGCGCTGGCTTGCCGAAGTGCGGTTGGCGGCCCGACCGGACCATCCGAACCTCGCGCGTCCGCTGGAGATCGGGCTCCAGGACGACTGGCCGTATATCTCGGTTGAGCGCGGCGGCAACGTCACCCTGGGCGAATGGATCGGCGCCCATCCGGCTCCGGCCCCGCACGACGCGGTCGGCTGGCTGCTGCAGGCGCTGCGCGGCCTCGCCTTCGCGCATGAGGCCGGCGTCGCCCACCTCGACCTGCAACTGCACAGCCTCGTGATGAATGAGAGCGGCACGCTGCGCGTGATGGCGCTCGGCGCCGGCTTCGAGGTCGGGGCGAACGGCGCCGGGATCCGGATCCCAGCGAACCAGCTTGCCGGCGCTTTCGAATCGCCGCGCCTGCACGAGCAGCGTCAGACGGCGCAACGTGACCTGCTCGCCTGCGGCGTTCTGCTGCACCGCCTGCTCGGTGCGACCGATGTGCTCGATGAGCCCGATACCGCGCGTGTCATCGCCCGAATGCCGCCGCTCGGCCGCGAGCCGGTGCGCCTGCCGTGGACCACGCCGCATCCGGTGCCCGAGGCGCTGCGTGCGATCGCCAACCGCGCGACCTCCGACCAGGAACGCCAGCGCTACCTGAACGTACGCACGCTGATGCGCGCGCTCGAAGGGTGGTGCGAGGCGCAGTCGCTGGACGGTGCCGGCCCGCTGGCGCTGGTGCTCGACCGCCTGCGCGTGGCCGGTCATTTGCCGGCTCTGCCCGACCTCGGCGCGCGCGTTGCCGGGCTGGTCGCCAGCCGCGGACGGCGCACCGACGAGATGGCCGAGCACGTGCTGCGTGATATCGCGCTGAGCTTCGAACTGCTGCGCAGCGCGAATTCGGCACAGGTCCGCAGCCTGCAACTTGGCGGCGGTGCCAACGTGATGACGGTGCGACGAGCCATCGCGCTGCTCGGCGTCGACGGCGTGCGCACCGCCGCCAATACCTTGCGCATCTGGCCCGGTCCGGTCGGTCCGGAAGGCGCCACCTTGCTCAAGCAGATGCTCGAACGGGTCGCCCTCGCGAGCCGGCTCGCGCAGGCGCTGCGACCGCGCGGCTACGACGCCGAACTGGTGGGCATCGTGACCCTGCTGCAAAACCTCGGACGGCTCCTGCTGCAGTACCACTATGCCGACGAAAGCGAACAGATCCGCCGTCTGATGCAGCCGGGCGCGCAGTCCGACGGCGCCGAGCTGCCCGGCATGACCGAGGAGGCCGCGTCGAGCGCGGTGATCGGTGTCGATACCGAATCCATCGGTGTCGCGGTGGCGCGTCACTGGGGCCTGGGCGACGAGCTGCTGCACATGGTCCGCCGCCTGCCGCTGGCCACGCCCGTTCGCAAGCCCGACAGCGATGCCGACCTGCTGCGCAGCGTGGCGAGCGCGGCCAACGAGACGGTCGATGCGACTGCGCTCGCGAGTGGGCCGCGCGCCGCCGCGGCGCTGGCGCAGATTGGGCAGCGCTACGCGCGGGTGCTGCAGATCAAGCCGTCCGACCTGCGCGATGCGCTCGAGGCGGCACGCGCCGCGCTGCGGGCCGGCGCGCTGCCGTCCGCAGCGTTCGATTGGTCGCGGCCGATGGACCTGGCGGATGCGCATTGACATGACGGGGCAGCCGTACGCCGCCGGTATGGCGTCGTGACCGGCACGCTCGCCGCTACGCTGGTGCGCTCGTCCCAGGTTCCGCTCGACGCGGCGGGCGGCCTGAGGGGATCGATACGCGCATCAGCGATGCCGGGGTGGCGAATATCGCGGCGCGCCGCCGCCCTGATATCTGCGCGAAGTGGGCGCGCCGTGTTTTCTGCTGCTGACGCTTGCGCGCAAGGGAACGCCCTTCGCACTCGTTGATGCCGACTCGGGGAACGCTGGCGGCATCGTGCTCGCCGATCGCGAGATCGCCTTGCT
This sequence comes from Burkholderiaceae bacterium, assembly GCA_039920165.1. GTDB lineage: Bacteria > Pseudomonadota > Gammaproteobacteria > Burkholderiales > Burkholderiaceae_C > JBDSEG01. The sequence continues at coordinate 21,860 of JBDSEG010000044.1, read as the reverse complement.
GCGCACCGCTGCGCAACCGGGCCGTGATGGCGCTCCGCCAGGCGGGCTGACGACCGGCGCGCGATGCGCCGGGTTATTCCGAGGCTGCCGCTGCGCTTCGCGCACCTAGACTGCACCGCCCGACGCCGCCGGCCTTCATCGCAGGTCCAGCGCGGCGATATTGCGTTTACCAGGAGTCCGCATGAAGTTCTCGTTTGTCCGCTGTGCCGCCATCGTGGCCGGCCTCGCTGCTTCGCTGTGCGCTTCGGCGCAGAACATCTCGATCGCCACCGGCGGCACCGGCGGCGTGTACTACCCGATGGGCGGGGGCATCGCCGCCGTATTGTCCAAGCATGTGCCCGGCATGCAGGCCACCGCTGAAGTGACCGGCGGCTCGGTCGACAACCTCAAGCTCGTCGGCAGCGGCAAGCCGTATATCGCTTTCGCGATGACCGATGCGAGCCAGGATGCGCTGCATGGCGAGGACAAGTTCAAGGGCAACAAGGTGCCGCTGAAGACGCTGATGATCCTGTACCCGAACCGCATGCACGTCGTCACGGTCGAGGGCCGCGGCATCGCCAAGATGGCCGACCTGAAGGGCAAGCGCATCTCGACCGGTTCGCCCGGCAGCGCGACTGAGGTGATGGCGTTTCGCATCATCGAGGCCGCCGGCCTCGACAAGGACAAGGACATGAAGCGTGAGCGCCTGGGCGCGGCCGAGTCGGTCAATGCGATCAAGGACGGCAAGATCGACGCCTTCTTCTGGGTCGGTGGCCTGCCCACCGCGGCGGTCACGGACCTGGCCAATACACCGGGCACCAAGATCAAATTGATCGATCACGCAGACGCCGTGGCCGCAATGAACAAGAAGTATGGCAACCTGTACGTGCAGGACAGCATCGGCAAGGACGTATACCGCGGCATGGACGCCGACAACAAGCAGGCGACCGTCATGAACATCCTAGTCGCGCACGAGAGCATGGACGACAAGACCGCCTACAACATCGTCAAGACGATCTTCGAGAAGCGCGACGATGTGATCGCGGTGCACAAGGAAGCGGCCAACATCAAGCTCGAGAACCAGAAGGCTTCTGCCAGCCCGGCGCCGTTCCACCCCGGCGCGTTGAAATATTTCGCCGAGAAGGGCGTCAAGGTCGAGTGACCGGCGCCGTCTGACCTTTCCAGGCCCCGTGTCGGTCCCGACCGGGGCCTTCTTGCATTCGAGACGCGATGACCACCCAGCCCGCCATAGTCTTGCCCCACGACGCCGTCACCGGCGTGAGCGACGAAGCGCTCGCGCGCGCCGGGAAATATGTCGAGGAAGAGGAGGGCGCGGCCAATACGCTGCACGGCTGGCGCGGCTCCTTCGTGCGCTGGGTGCTGTTCGGGATGTCGGTATTCCACCTCTACGCGGCCTACGACATCGTGCCGACGCAGATCTTGCGCCCGATCCACGTCGGCTTCGTGCTCTTCCTCGTCTTCCTGTTGTTCCCGATCTCGCCGCGCTTTCGGCACCGGATCATGTGGTGGGACTGGCTCGCCGCGGCCTTGGCGATCGCGATCGTGGTGTATCTGTGGCTGGGCGGTGACGACTTCACCGACCGCAACACCTCGCCGCTGCCGTGGGACATCTTCTTCGGCGTGGCGCTGATCGCGATGGTGCTGGAGGCGATGCGCCGCACCAACGGCTGGATCATGCCGGTCATCACATCGTGCTTCATCCTCTACGCGCTGCTCGGTCCCTGGCTGCCGGCGCCGTGGACGCACAAGGGCTACGAGGTCGGCCGGCTCATCGGCGTGATGTACATGACCCTCGAGGGTATCTACGGCGTGGCGGTCGACGTCTCGTCTTCGCTCATCATCCTGTTCACGATCTTCGGCGCCTTCCTGCAGTACTCGGGCGCCGGCAAGTTCTATATCGACTTCTCTTTCTCGGCGATGGGCGGCAAGCCGACCGGCGCCGGGCGCACGGTGGTACTGGCGTCGTTCCTGCTGGGCGGGCCGTCCGGCTCGGGCGTCGCGACGACGGTCACGCTGGGCGCGGTCGCCTACCCGATGCTGGAGAAGGTCGGCTACGAGAAGAACGCCGCCGGCGGGCTGCTCGCCGCCGGTGGACTGGGCGCGATCATCTCGCCGCCGGTGCTGGGTGCGGCGGCCTTCCTGATCGCCGAGTTCCTCAAGATCTCGTACCTCGACGTGCTGCTGATGGCGTGCATCCCGACGCTGCTCTTCTACCTCGCGCTGTTCCTGATGGTCGAGATCGATGCGCGCAAATACGGAATGGGCAACATCGCGTTCGAGAAGGTGGATTCGGTCTGGAACCTCACGCGCAAATACTGGTTCCACTTCCTCTCGCTCATCTCGATCGTCGCCTTCATGATGTGGGGCTACTCGCCCGTTCTCTCGGTCTTCTATGCGACCGTGGTGGCTTTCTTCACGAGCTTTCTGCGCCGCGATACGGCGCTCTTTTCGTACGATCTTTTCCGGTTCCGTCGCCGGGCCGCCCCAAGGCGGAACGAGCCCCTGAAGGGCAAGAGCGAAGCGACAGGAGGCGCCGATTCGTTCGGGTCGATCAAGCGCCACATCGTCGACTCGGGGTTTGTGAAGGCGATGGAAGGCGGTTCGATGGGCGTGCTGAACGTGGCCGCCACCTGCGCCGGCGCCGGCATCATCGTCGGCGTCGTCACGCTGACCGGTCTCGGCCTCAAGTTCAGCACCATCGTCATCGACTATGCCGGCGGCTCACTGCTGATGACCGCGGTCTTCACCTCGCTCGTGGTGTGGATCGTCGGCCTGGCGGTGCCGGTGACGGCCTCGTACATCATCTGCGCGGTGATCGCCGCGCCGGCGCTCACCAAGCTCGGCGTGCCCGACTTCGCGGCCCACATGTTCATCTTCTATTACGCCGTGCTGTCCGAGGTCTCGCCGCCCACCGCGCTGTCGCCGTTCGCGGCCGCCGCCATCACCGGCGGCGACCCGTACAAGACGACGCTGCAGTGCTGGAAATACACCGTGCCGGCATTTCTGCTGCCCTTCATGTTCGTGCTGGCACCCGAAGGCCAAGGTCTGCTGCTGATGGGCTCGACCAAGGCGCTTGCGACGGCCAACTGGTGGTCGATCGCCCAGGTCACGCTCACCGCGGCGGTCGGAATCGCGGCGCTGGCCGGGGGTTTCCAGGGCTGGGCGCTCAAGCGCACGACCTTCATCGAACGCTGGATGCTGCTGATCGCTGGCTTCGCGCTTGTCTACCCTGGCGCGTGGGCCGATGCGGTCGGGTTCGGGCTGGTCATCGCGGCGCTCGCGATGCAGTTGCTGCGCCGCGATGCGATGCAACCCGAAAGGGCATGAGGACCGGGCGGTCGTGGCGTCCCCTATGCCGCCGATTACCGCGGGCTATTCGGGAACTCCGCTCGCTGGCAAGCTCGGCATCAGGCCGGCGTGCCGGCTGTGCGTGCTCGGCGAGGCACCGGTCGACTATGCGTTGTGGCTTGCCCCGCTGCCGCCCGATGTCGTCGTCGAGTCGCAGCCGGGTGCGTCGACCGACATCGCGCATCTCTTCGTGACGGATGCGCTGGTATTGGGGGAACAACTCGCTGCACTGCGCCGGCAGTTGAAGCCGGTCGCCGCGCTCTGGGTCTCGTGGCCGAAGAAGGCGGCCAAAGTGCCGACCACGGTCACGGAGGACACCGTGCGCGAGTTGGCCCTGCCGCTGGGCTGGGTCGATATCAAGGTGTGCGCGGTGAACGACGTGTGGTCGGGGCTCAAGCTCGTGGTCCGCAAGAACCTGCGGCCCGGGCTGCGCTGAGCGCGCGGGTCGGCTCAGGCCCGGCGCAGGGTGCGCTCGAACAGGCTGAACAGACGCTCCCAGTGGCGCTCCGCCGCTGCACGGTCGTAGATGCCGGCGCGCTGCGGGAAGACGAAGCCGTGTTCGACGCCGGGATACCACTCGATGCGGTGCGGCGTTCCGGCGGCCTGTAGCGCGGCTTGCAGTTGTTCGATATCCGCCGGCGGTGCCCACTTGTCGATCTCGGCGCAAGCGAAATAGCTCTCGCAGCGGATCTTCGGCGCCACCCGGTGCGGTGAATCGGGCTTGTCGGTCGCCATGTTGGCGCCGTGGATCGACGCGATGCAGTTCAGGCGGTCGGCAAACGCCGCGGCGGCCCACATCACGAACGGCCCGCTCATGCAGTAGCCCACGGCGCCGATGCGGCTGGTATCGGCACCGGCGTGCGCATCGACGAAACGCAGCAGTGCCGCTGTATCGCATGCGGTTGTTGCGGCGCCGAGGCTGCCCATCAGCTCGAACATCTCGGCCATTGCCGGTTCGGTGCGCTCCACGAGCTTGAAATCGCGCGAGCGCCGGTAGTACAGGTTAGGCAGGACGACGACATAGCCGACCGCGGCGATGCGCCGCGCCATATCGTGCAGCTCCCCGCGCTTGCCAGGTGCATCCATGTAGAAGAGGACGACCGGGTGCGGTCCGCCCTCCTCGGGGTGGACGACGAAGGTATTCATCGCGCCGTCGGCGGTGGCGATGTCGAGATGGTGTTCGATCACGGGCAAAACCTCAGGCGGCGCCGCTGGTTTGATGCGGCAGCGGCGAGCCTAACCCAAGCGCCCGCGTCGGGACTAGGCGGTGGGCTAGGCCGAGACCGAGGCCATGGAGCGCCCGCCACGCTTGGCCTGGCCGCGCCCGGCCTGCTTGCCGGCGTACATGGCGGTATCGGCGCGCTTGAGCAGTTCTTCGGAGGTCGTGCCGTCCTGCGGCGCGAGCGCGTAGCCCACGGTCAGGCCGACCTGGCAGCGCTGCTCCCCCACGTCGAATGGCGTGCGAAAGGCCGATAGCAGCTTGTGCGCCAGCTGCTGGGCAGCGGCCTCGCCGGCCAGGCCGCTGGCGAGCACCACGAATTCGTCGCCGCCCAGGCGGGCGACCACATCCGACGTTCTCAATTGCCCCTGCAGGCGTTGCCCGACTGCGACCAGCACTGCATCGCCGACATCGTGACCCCATCGATCGTTGACCGGCTTGAAGCCATCGAGGTCGAGCAGATAAACCGCCGTCAGATGTTTCGGGGTCGACTGCGCCAGTGCCATCTCCATGCGTGTCTGCAGGCCGCGCCGGTTCGGCAATCCGGTCAGGGCATCGGTGTGGGCGAGTGCGCGCATCGCCTGGCTCTCGATCCGTGCCCGGTCGGCGCTGCGGTGGATGCTTTGCACGCGCAGGCCGAGCACACCCATCCACGCGAACATCTCCAGCATCAGCGCTAACGGGTAGGCGTGCTGGGTCCAGAAGCCGGGCGCGACCAGGCCGCGCAGGATGCCGGACATCACCAGCGCGCCGAACAGGTAGGCGAGCCATCCAACAAGGGTGTAGCGCGCCATGCGGTCGCCCCTGCGAGCAATGACGAACGCCATCGGAACGATGGTGATGGTTGCCAGCAAGCCGAGCACCGTGACCAGGCCCTGCGTAAAGCGGTAGTCGAAGATCGAGAGCAGCGCGCCGGCCAGGCCGAGCAGGGCGACCCCGCCGGTCAGGCGAATGATGTGGTCGGCCGCCGGGCTCACGCTGCGGATGTCCAGCGTCATGCGGCTGAAGTGCGAGCCGAAAGCCACCGCGATCAGGATGCCCATCGGGGCGATCCGCATCGACAGCGTGGGCGACTCCGGCCACAGGTACTGCGCGCCGATGCCGAAGTAGGCCAGCGCGAACATCGTATTGCCGGCGAGCATCAACGCGTAGTCGACGAACACCCGGTCGCGCAGGCTCGCGCCGTGGGCAAGGCTGTACATCAACATGCACAGCGTCAGGCCGAGCAGGATGCCCTGCGTGATCTGCATCCGCGACTCGTGGGTGCCGAAGGCCTGCGGCGTACGCAGGGTCATCGGCAATACCATCGAACTGCCCGTCTCGACGCGGACGAACAGTTCGTGCCTGCCCGGTTCGAGCGTCAGTTCGGTGGCGTGGGCGCGCGAGGCGAACTCGCGTTGCGACACCGGCAGCGAATTGCCCATGACATGGTGGCCGACCACGCGCCCGTCGTCGACGACGTAGGCATCGATGCGGTTGAGCGGCGGGTAGTCGAACTCGAGCACGCGCCGCAGCGCGCTGGTTCCGGGCACCTCGAGCGACACCCGCAGCCAGACGATCTGCGCCTTGCGGCCGAGGTTGCCCGCGGTCCCGGTCGGTTCCTCGAAGCGATGCGGCTGCGCCATCGCCTGTGCCAGGTCGAGCGTCGGGTCGGCCCCGGCCCAGATTTCCACCGCAGGCCACAGTTCTATCTCGCTGCGCTCGTCCACGCGCAGCGACGGCGCGGCCAAGGCCGTTCCGGTGCACGCCAGCAGCGCCGCGAAGACCCACAAGCGCAGCCAGGAAGGAGGCGGAGGATTCATCGTCGCTACTTCGACTGCCTGGGCTCGAACCTGAGGCCGCAGGTGTGCAGCACGGCACGAGGCGCTAACGTAGGGCCTCGCGCAGCGCGGCACCGATTCCGGAACGCGGCTGCCATGCACGGGACGGACGAATGGGCGCGAGCCACGATCACGCAGTCGCAGACGGGGGCCAGCGGCACGCACACGGCCACGGCCACGGCCATGGCAACGCCCACGCGCATGCCCACGGTCCTTCGCCCGACAGCGGGTTCGGACGGGCATTCGGCATCGGCATCGCGCTCAACACCTTGTTCGTCGCCTTCGAGGCCTACTACGGTTGGCGGGTCGATTCGCTCGCCCTGCTGGCCGACGCCGGGCACAACCTGTCGGATGTTTTCGGGCTCGTGCTCGCCTGGGGCGGCGCGCTGGCCGGTCGGCGCCAGCCGGATGCCCGCCACACCTACGGCTGGAAGCGCGCCGGCATCCTGGCCGCCTTCATGAACGCGCTGCTGCTGCTGGTGGCCATGGGATCGCTCGCCTGGGAAGCGCTGCACCGCCTGCAAGCGCCCGGACCGCTGGCCGGCACGACCGTCATGGTGGTGGCCGGCATCGGCATCGTCGTGAATACCGCCACGGCACTGCTGTTCATGCGCGGCCGTTCGTCCGACCTGAACGTGCGTGCCGCATTCCTGCACATGGCGGCGGATGCGCTGGTGTCTGCCGGCGTGGTGCTGGCGGGCGCCCTGGCGCTGTGGTTCGGCTGGCTCTGGCTCGACCCCGTGGTGAGTCTGCTGATCGCCGTCGTCATCGTCGCCGGCACGTGGGATCTGTTCCGCCAGTCGCTGCACCTGCTCTTCGACGGCGTGCCGGCGGGCGTGGATATCGATGCCGTCCAGGCGCTTCTCGCAGCACGGCCCGGCGTCGAGCGGGTTCACGACCTGCACGTCTGGGCCATCGGCGCCAACGAGGTCGCATTGACCGCGCATCTCGTGATGCCCGACGCGCCCGCCGACGATGTCTTTCTGGCCGATACGACGCAGCGCCTGCGCGAGCGCTTCGGCATCGGGCATGTCACCATCCAATCGGTGCGTGAGCCCTTCACAGCGTCCTGCGTCCCGGTGCAAGATCACGTTTCGACAACCAGGAGACCTCCATGTTCCGACCCGACCTGATGAACGGGCAGCGAATCCTCGTCACCGGTGGCGGCACCGGGCTGGGGCAGGCGATGGCCGAGCGCTTTCTGAGCCTCGGCGCCGATATCGCGATCTGCGGCCGACGCAAGGCGGTGTGCGACGCGACCGCCGATGCCTGGCGCGCGCTCTATCCGAAGCGCCGCATCGATACCTTCGGCGTCGATATCCGCATCGCCGCGAGCGTGCAGGAAATGATCGATGCGCTGTGGGCTGGCGGCGGGCTGACCGGCCTGGTCAACAACGCGGCGGGCAATTTCGTGGCGCCCACCGAAAGCCTGTCGCCGCGCGCGTTCGATGCCATCGCCAACATCGTCTTCCACGGCACCTTCTACGTCACCCAGGGGGTCGGCAAACGCTGGATCGACGAGGCGAAGAGCGGTGCGTGGAAGGCGGGCGACCCGATGCGCAGCGTGATGAGCATCATCGTCACCTGGGTCGACAACGGCAGCCCCTACGTGGTGCCGTCGGCGATGAGCAAGGCCGGCATCGAGGTGATGACGAAATCGCTCGCGGTCGAATGGGCGCGCCACGGCATCCGCCTGAATGCGATCGGACCGGGCGAGATTCCGACCGAGGGCATGAGCAAGCGCCTGAACCCGAATGAGGAGCCCGGCGAGCGCAGCCGGCGCAACAACCCGATGGGCCGCGAAGGCCGCATGAGTGAACTGCAGAACCTCGCGACCTTCCTGCTCGCGCGCGGCGAATGCGACTGGCTCACCGGCCAGAGCATCATGATGGACGGTGCCAATGCGCTGGCCAACGGCGGCAGCTTCTACGCCTTGCGCGAATGGAGCGACGCCGACTGGCAGACAGCGCGCGAACGCATCGAGGCGCAGAACCAGAAGGACAAGACGCAGCGATGAAAGACCGTGCCACCGCCAATGAAGCCGCCGCGATGAACGGCGCCGACCTGCTGTGCGAGACGCTGCTCGCCAACGATGTCGATGTCTGCTTCGCCAACCCCGGCACCTCGGAGATGCACTTCGTCGCCGCGCTCGACCGCCAGCCGCGCATGCGCTGCGTGCTCGGCCTGTTCGAGGGGGTCGTCACCGGTGCGGCCGACGGCTACGCGCGCATGGCCGACCAGCCCGCCGCGACGCTGCTGCACCTCGGCCCGGGCCTCGCCAACGGCCTGGCCAACCTGCACAACGCGCGCCGCGCCCATACGCCGATGGTCAATATCGTCGGCGACCATGCGACCTACCACTTGGCCTTCGACGCACCGCTGACGAGCGATATCGGCAGCCTGGCGCGGCCGATGTCGCACTGGGTCGGCCGGGCGCGCGAAGCGAACGAGGTGAGTCGCGCCGCCGCGCAGGCGATCGGCGAGGCGCGCAGCGCGCCCGGCCGCATCGCCACGCTGATCCTGCATGCCGACGCGGCCTGGTCGCCGCTGCCCTCGGCCATCCCGGTCGAACTCGCAGCCCGGCCACGGCCGGCCGCCCCCGACCCGGCCCGCATCGACGCCGCCGCGGCGGCGCTGCGCAACGGCCGGCCCACCGTGCTGCTGATCTCCGGCCGGGCCTTGCGCGCGCCCGGGCTCGAGCAGGCGAGCCGGATCGCCCAGGCCAGCGGTGCGCGGCTGCTTGCGCAGCAGTCGAACGCGCGCGTCGAGCGCGGGGCCGGGCGGGTCGCGATCGACCGCGTGCCCTACCCGGTGGACAAGGCGCTGGCCTGCTTCGACGGGGTCGCGCAAGTCGTGTTGGTCGGCGCCAAGGCGCCGGTCGCATTCTTCGCCTACCCGGGTCTGCCGAGCAGCATGCTGCCGCCCGAGTGCCAGGTGATCGAGGCGGCGCGGCCCGAGGAGGATCTGGACGATGCGCTGGCGCAACTGCTCGATCGGTTGCCGGTCGGGGGTGGCGGCGCATGGCCGGCGCCGCTGCTCGCGCCGCGAGCCGGGGCCGAGCCGCTGCCCACCGGCGGCCTCACGGCGGGGTCGATCATGCGATCGCTCGCCGCGCTGATGCCCGAAGGCACCATCGTCTGCGACGAAAGTGTCAGCTCCGGCCGCGAGATGTTCCCCGCTACCTGCGGCGCTGCACCGCACGACCACCTGCAACTCACCGGCGGCGCCATCGGCGACGGTATGCCGATGGCGGTGGGCGCGGCGATTGCCTGTCCCGACCGCAAGGTGGTGTGCCTGCAAGCCGACGGCAGCGGCATGTACACCGTGCAGTCCCTGTGGACGATGGCGCGCGAACGGCTCGACGTCGTGGTCATCGTCTTCGCCAACCGGCGCTACGCCATCCTGCACCACGAGCTGAAGGCCGTCGGCGCGGGTGTGGCCGGACACAACGCGCGGCGTATGCTGGATCTGGTGGACCCCGAGCTGGATTGGGTGTCGATCGCGAAGGGCATGGGCGTGGAGGCGGCGATGGCCTGCGACGCCGGAGCGTTCAGCGACCTGCTGCGCGCAGCGTTGCGGCGCAAGGGGCCGTTTCTGATCGAAGCCCGGATCTGAGCCGGGCACGCCTGTAGGCTCACGCTGCCGGCGCCGGTGCAGCCGGTGCTGGCGGAGGGATCGGCAGCAGTGCGGCGAGCTCCTGGTACATCGGCGCCGCCACCAGGCGCGAGACAGCACTGGCCAGAAGCGCGCATGCCATCAGGCTCAACACCATCGTGTGCCCCGACACCATCTCCATCACGATGATGAATGCGGTGATCGGGCCCTGTGTCGTGGCAGCCAGGAAGCCGACCATGCCGAGCGCGATAAGCGGGATGGCCGCTTCAGGCCCCACCCCCGCGAGCAGCGCCATGTCGCGCCCGATGCCCGCGCCGATGGTTAGCGACGGCGCGAACACACCGGCCGGCACGCCGCTCCATGCCGATAGCCAGGTGGCGCAAAACTTCAGCAGCGTATAGACGCCCGGCAATTCGGCCTGTCCTTCGAGCATCGCCCGCGTCGGCGCATATCCCGCACCGGCGGTCGTTCCGCCAGTCACGAGGCCGATCAACGCGACGGCGAAGGCGCAGCCGGCAGCGAAGCGCAGCGGGTGATTCGACCGCCACCGACCCAGGCGCCCGGACGCGCAGCGCGCGGACAACACGATCAGCCGCGAGAACAGGCCGCCACCCAGGCCTGTGCCCAGGGCCACCAGCAAGCCCGGCCCGACCAGCGACCACGACAGTTCGGTGGCGCGCAAACGGCCGAAATAGGTGACGTTGCCGAAGACGGAGACCGAAACCAGGCCTGCCACGACGATGCTCGAGATCACCAGGGCGCTGTGCGTCATGCCGCGGCGCCGCGACAACTGCTCCAGCGCGAAGACGATGCCGCCCAGCGGGGTGTTGAAGGCGGCCGCGATGCCCGCCGCCGCGCCGGCGACCATCAAGTCGTGGGCATCGATATCGGACTGTGGCGACAGCCAGCGCTGCGCGTGCGCCATCACGCCCGCACCGACTTGGACCGTCGGGCCTTCACGACCGATCGACAGGCCGGCCAGCAGTCCGCCGGACACCAGGCCCACCTTGTGCAACGACACCTTAAGCGAGACAAACCACGATTTCTGCGATGGGCTGAGGTCATCGTCCAGCGCGCGCACGACCTGCGGAATCCCCGATCCGATCGTGCCGGGAGCAAAGCGCCGGGTCCACCAGACCAAGGCCACGGTGAGCAAGGGGGTCCAGAGCAACGCCAGATAGGGGCCGAAAGTACCGCTCGCACGAAGTTGGCCGAAGCCGTGGCTGGCCGCTTCGGACAGCAGCGTGAAGCCGACCACGACCAGGCCTGTCAAGGCAGCGTAGGTCAACACGACAGCCCGATCGATCCACTGCCGACCGGCGACCAGTTCACCGCGCAGGTTGCGCCAGAAGTCGGGATCGATACCCCGCACCGCCGCCAGGCCGCCGGTGATGGCCGCCCGCGCCACGCGCAGGAGTGCTGCCCAGAACGGCGGGCGCCGGGACTCGAGGTTGGTTGCCGGCTGCCGGCGTTCGCCCCCCGCGTGCTCCTCGCCGCCAGGGCCTGCCTCGGGCGCGGTCATTGCGACTGCGCCAGGGTGAAATCTCGATCGTGGGGCGAGGACGGCGTTGCGGCCTGGCGCGGGTGTTCGCCCCGCTCGTTCGCGAACTTTCGGTGTCGGTCGGGCCGAAGCACCCACAGATACGCCGACCCTGCAACATCGGCCAGCGTCAGGCCGGCAATCAGTGGGCGGGCGGTGACGCATCGGGGCTTCATCGCGGGCCCGGAGCTACATCTGCGCCAGCGGGATACCGGCCGCACGCTGATCTGCATGCAGCGCGTCGATCAGCAGACCGAGGTCGTGATCCAGACGTTTCAGCGTCTCGGCATCGAGCGTGGCCAAAGCCCCGGGCAGGACTCCGGCGAAGGGTCCGGGTGCCTTGCGAAGTACCCGGTTGCCGCTCGGCAGGACCCGAAGCTGGACCGCGCGCCGATCCGGACCATTCTTCTCGGCCGTGATCATCTCCGCCGTCACCAGGGTCTTGACCAGATTGCTGGCGGTCGTCTGGTGCACGTCCATGGCCGCAGCGAGGCTGTTCACGCCGATGCCGGGGGTGGCTCGGATTACGCTCAGCGCCCACAACTGGGCGCCACCCACGCCGGCCTTCTTTTCGACCTGCTGGAAATGCGTCTTCACCGCGTTGAACACGAGACGGAAGCGCCTGAGCACGTGGACCTCGGGTTCGTTGGCGCCGAGGTTCTTAGCGTTGCGGGCCAAGTTCTTGATGGGGGTGCGTTGGTGGGTAGGCATCTGGATCGTAGTTTTCGACGGCCGACCCGCACGAAGCATATATATCGTGACAAATGTTGTTGCTCTGTGCAAGTCGGCGCGCCTGCGCTGGCGCGGCGCAATCGGAGCGCTTCGAATCAGCCGGCCTGCGCGGGAGCATGCAGACTCAGGATGCGTTCCAGCATCATTGCCATCTCCTGCTGGCCGTCGATGCAGAAGCGGGCCTGGCAGGCGGGATCCTCCCGGCCGACACGCAGCGTAAGCCAGTGCGCGGGCGCGGACACGAACACCACCTCATCGTTCACGTCGTCGCCGGCAAAGAAGGCCGATGCCGCGCCACAGCGATCGACCAGCGATCGGACCGCGCACGCCTTGTCCGGTGCCTGTGCGGCCGTCACATTCACGACCATCTTTCCGGCGAAGACGTGCAGCGACGATGCGACGTCTGCCAGCAGTTCGGCGATCATCGCGCTGGCCTGCACGCGATCGCGCGCAAGCCGGTAGTGCAGCGCGATCGACAAGCCTTTGTCCTCGACCGTGACGCCGGTCTTTTTTAGGTCATCGGTGCGCCGGTTCAAGCTGCGGCGAAGGTCGTCCAGCGCACCGACCAGCGCGGCAGCATCGTCCGGACCGGCGTCATCTTCCGCACCGTGGTTGCCGACGATGAAACGGGGCTCGAACCCCAGGCGCTCGCGCACGTCGGCAATCGAGCGCCCGGTCACGATCGCCACCGGCAGCCTCTGCGCCAGGGCGCGCATTCGGCTGGCGACGGCCTGCGAAATCCGCGCGTCGTCGGGCCGCGCGACGATGGGGGCCAGGGTGCCGTCGAAGTCGAAGGCCATCAGCGGATGCTGTCGGAGCAGGGCGACCAGTGCGAGATCGCCTTCGGGGGTGAGAAGATGCTGCATCGTCATGGTTTGCGCCGTATTGCGGTCTTCAATCTGGCTGATGACGCCGCACGCGGGCCTCGATGCGGGCGCGCAGTCGCCAGCGGCCGGCGTCCCCCAGCATGCGGCCGGCCCAGCGGAAAACGTTGAATTCGCGCACCGTGCTGCGCAGGCTGGCCATGCGCTCGCGTTGCTCGGTCGCCAGCATCGTTGCGGCGCGGTTCAGGGCATCGGCGGTCTCTTCGACGTGGTACGGGTTGACGATGAGTGCCTCTGCCAGTTCGCGCGCGGCGCCGGCGAAGCGGCTCAGGATCAGAACGCCCTGCAGGTCGTCACGGGCGGCCACGAATTCCTTGCAAACCAGGTTCATGCCGTCGTGCAGGCTGGTGACGACGCAGATATCGGCCGCACGGAACAGCTCCGTCACGGCGTCGTGCTCATGGTGCTGCGCCAACAGGTGAACGGGCTGGTAGCCGGGGCGGCCGAAGCGCAGGTTGATGCGTTCGGTGACGCGCTGCATGCGTTCCTGGAAACTGCGGTACTCGTCCAGCGCCGAGCGGGTCGGCGCGGCGACCTGGACGAAGACGAAGCGGCCGACCCACGAAGGCCACTTCTCGAGCATGCGCTCGACCGCGTTCAGTCGTTCGAGGATGCCCTTGGTGTAGTCGAAGCGGTCGACCCCCACGGCGATGCAGGCATCTTGCGGAAGCGCCAGGCGTTCGATGACGTTTTGACGGCAAACGGCCACCGGCGCCCATGCCGCGACTTCGGCCTCGCCGGGCCATTCGATCGAGATCGGATAGCTCTCTACAAGAGTCTCCTTCTCGTTGAACGCGATGGTCGAGTGCTCATGCTCGATGCGCGCCTCCAGGTAGCGGTCCACCGTCTCGATGAAATTCTTGCAGTGGAATCGGGTGTGGAAGCCCAGGATCGTGCTGCCGAGCATCCCCTCCAGGATTTCACGGCGCCAGGGGCAGATGCCGAACGATTCGGGGTTGGGCCAGGGGATGTGCCAGAAAGTCAGGATCGTGGCCTGCGGCAGCTTCTTGCGGATCATGGCCGGCAGCAGCGCAAAGTGGTAGTCCTGCACCAGCACGACCGGGTCCTCGCCGCGTGCCTCGGCGATCACCGCATCTGCAAAGCGTTGGTTGACGGTGCGATAGGCCTCCCAGTCGGATTCACGGAAGACGGGCCGCACGTGGGCCACGTGGCACAGCGGCCACATCCCTTCGTTGGCAAAGCCGTAGTAATAGCCCTGCTCCTCCTCGGCCGTCAGCCAGACACGGCGCAGCCAGTACGTCTGCTGGCCGGGCGGCACCAGCACGCGGTCGCGGGCATCGACGACGTCGCGGTCGGCGTTGCCGCTGCCATGCGCCACCCAGGTGCCGGAACACGCGCGCATCACCGGCTCGACGGCTGTGACGAGCCCGCTGGCGGGACGCTTCACCACGACGCCCTCGGGGCCGTGCTCGTGGATGTAGGGCTCGCGGTTGGAGACGACGATGACCTGGTCGCCACTGAGCTGGGTCTGCAGCAGTGCTTTCAGCCGCTCGGCGGTCCACTCCGCTTGCGGGCCCTGCGAGCGCCGGAACTCGTCCTCCATGTCGCGCAGCCTGGCCCGCAGGTCGGCCGCGAAGGGCGCGAGCTCCGGTGCCGGCATGAGCGGCGACAGCAAGCCTTCCCCGCGCATGAGGGCGCGCACCCCATTGACCCAGCCGCGCCAACTGAGCTGCGCGACCACCACCGTGATGAGCGCGATCACCAGGCCCAGCCCGGCGATCAGGCCGATGAGGTAGCGCCGAGTGTCCTGGCTGCGTCGTTCGATGAAGCTCATGTCGTGCAGCAGCACCAGACGTCCCATCAGCACCGGCTCGGTCCTGGCTTCGATCACTGGCGCGGGTTCGCTGAGCGTGGACGGTGCATCCTCCGGAACCGCCTCCGGTGCCGGGTTCGCGAGCACCGGCGTCGGCATCGGCCGCTGTCCGATCACGTCGTGAACGCCGACGTGGACCGTGCCGCCGGCCAACGCCAACCGCGGCTCGGCATTGCGTGCCAGATCCGCCGCCGATGCACAGCTCAGACTTTCGGGGAAACTGCCCGTGGCCTGGAGCAGCGCGCCTTCAGCACTGCACAAGCCGATCGCGAAAAGTCGCTCGTCCTGCACGGCTCGGACGAACAACGGCCGCAGGCGCACCGTCCGGTTGGTCGACAGCGCTTCGCTCACCGAATCCGACAGGGCGTTGGCGACGAGCAGACCCCGGCTGTTGAGATCGCGACTGAACCAACGCAGCGTGACCTGATCCATCACCGGCACCGCCAGGTAGGCGGCCACGACCAACGTCACCACCAGAGGCAGCAGGAAACGCAGTTGCAGGCGAACGGTCCTCAGCAGCATGGCGCGAAGACGATGCAAGGCACTTGCCACGCGACGGTTGGAATCATTGCGAAACAACTGTACATTTAAACAAATGTACCATTCTAGAAGTTTGCCCTGCACGCACACGCCGCTTTGCACCTCGGTGCGAGCGTGCCACTGATGGGCGAAGTCAGATTCTCGCCGTTCGAGGCGTAGTGCCCGCGCTCCGCCCATGCGTGCACTTCGTACCGACTGGCGCCCTCACCAGCGTGGTGAGCTTTGGGCCGATTTGTCGGTGCTCGTCCGTGCGCGATTCAACGTCGCACCGCTCGAGCAATGGACCGTGCGGCGCGAGTTCCTGCGCCGACTCAAGTTCGCCTTTGACGACGCAGGCATCCAAACTCCTTTCCCGCAGTTGACGCTCCGCCGCGCGGCCGGATCGCCGGTGGCGCATGGGAAGTCGACGGAATTGGGGTCGGCATCAAGTGGCGCCCGATGACCCTGCCCGAGCCACCGCCCCAACGGGCCAGCGGCACTGCCGGCCCGAGGCCAGCCGGGCGTGCTGCCTTCACGTCGACCATGAGTGCGCTCTGGCAGCGCCCGGCGTGGCGAAGCGGCGTCATCTACGCCTGCGCCGTCGCGCTTATCGCGCTCGTCGGAGCCCTCGACTTCCTGACCGGCGCGGCCGTTCGGATGCCTTCGCTGTACTTTTTCCCGCTCATCCTGGCCGGATGGCACCTGGGAATGAAAGGTGCCTGGGTCGCCGCCGCGCTGACGACCTGGGTCTGGCTCAGCGTGATGCGCGCCAACGAGCCACTTTCGCGAACCCACAGATCGTGGCCTTCAATGCCGGCCTCGCAGCGGTGGGTTTCCTGACCCTCGCCTTGATCATGGTCAAGCCGGTTCAGGCACGCGAGCGCGAGCGCGCGCTCGGCCGATCGGACCCCTTGACCGGCTTGGCCAATCGACGGGCGTTGAGCGAGATCGCTGCGCAGCAACTCGCCCTGTGCGCGCGGCAGGCACGGCCGGTTTCGCTGGCGTACTTCGACCTGGATGCATTCAAGTCCGCCAACGATCGACTCGGCCACGATTGGGGCGACTCGCTGTTGAGGAGCTTCGGCAGATTGATGACGAAGAACATTCGTGCCAGTGACACGGCGGCCCGGGTGGGCGGTGACGAGTTCGTCATCTTCCTGCCCGAGACCGAGCAGGACGTTGCGCGGTCCTTGACGTCACGTCTTCGCGACTTGATCGATGAAGACCCCGACTTCCGACACTCGGGCGTCACGGTCAGTGGCGGCGTCGTGAGCGAGTCGCCCGCGAAGTCCGATCTCCCGACATTGCTGCGTCGTGCCGATGCGGCGATGTGCCAGGCGAAGCTGCGTCGCAAGACCGCGGCGGCGCGTTATGTGTGGACCTGATCGCATGGCCTATTGAAACGGCAAGGAGGTGTGAAGTGAAGCGATTGAACCCATTCGCCGCCGCCATCTCGGTGGTGGTGCTCATCGGCCTCGGGATCTGGCTGTGGCTGTTCAGAACCCCTGCGGTTCCCCCCCAGCCGACTGCGGTCGTCGCCGCAGTCACCGCCGACGTCGCGCCGTCGGCGCCTGCGCTCCCGACGGTGCCCGAGCGCGTCATCCAGTACCCGATCGCAAGCCCCGACGCTGATGCGTCCGCCATCAAGCCGGTCAGCATCGAAGCGGCGCTGATGGACCTCTTCGGCCGTAAGGCCGTGCTCGGCTTATTCCAGCTCGACGGCTTCGCCAACCGGGTCGCGGCCACGGTCGACAACCTCGGGCGCATGCACGCCCCGGCGCGGCTGTGGCCGCTCAGTCCGGCGCAGGGGCGCTTCACGGTTGCAGGGAAAGGCGACGCGGAAGTCATCGGTGCCGACAACGGACTGCGCTATGCACCGTACGTTTTGATGTTCGAAAACGTCGACCTGCGACAGGCGGTCGCGGTCTACACGCGCCTGTATCCGCAGTTTCAACAGGCCTACGAGGAACTCGGCTATCCCAAGGGCTATTTCAACGATCGCGTGGTCGAGGTGATCGACCACCTGCTGGCGACGCCGGACGCGACATCGCCGCTCAAGGTGCGGCTGCCAACGATCAAAAGTCCGGTGCAGCCGCCGCGTCCGTGGATTCTTTACGAGTTCGAGGATCCCGCGCTCGAGTCGCTGAGTGCGGGACAGAAGATTCTTTTGCGCATGGGGCCGGTCAACGAGCGGCGCATGAAGGCACGGCTGGCCGAGCTTCGGCGTCTGGTGGCGGGCAACGCGGCGCCGCGGTAGTTGCGTCGCATGGCCCGACCGGAGACTCGGCGTCAGGTCACGGTGTGGCCGCGGGCCTCAGCTCGAGCACATAGCGCTGCGTCGTGTTGTCCGATTGCGCGGCGTCGGCCCGGAAGCCGTTGCGCGTCGCCAGTTGACGCATCGCCCGGTTCTCGCGCAGCACCAACGCCACCAGGCGCTGCGTGCCGTGGTCCTTCAGATAGCGGACCATCTTGTCGAGCAGCAGGTGGCCGAGGCTCCGACCCTGCGCGTCGGCGACCAGGATGATCGCGAACTCGGCCTCGACGTTGTCCGGATCGGCGACCGCGCGCACCACGCCCAGGGTGCGGGTCGTTCCGTCGGGTTGCGGCTCGAGGGCGACGAACGCCATTTCGCGCTCGTAGTCGATCTGCACCAGTCGGGCGAGTTCGCTGCGCGGCAACTCGCGGCGGATGCTGAAGAAGCGCAGGCGCAGATCCTCGGGTGCGAGCTTGCTCGCGAAGGCGCGATGCTGGGCCTCGTCCTCGGGCCGGATCGGCCGCACCACGATCTGTCGTCCTTGCCATGTCAGCGTCTCGGCGAGCTCGCTCGGATAGGGCAGGATCGCGAAGCGCGCTGTTCCCGCGCCGGCGGCGCGGGAACAGCGCAGGCGGGCGTCGAGGGCGATCACGCCGTCGGCGTCGGCCCAGAGCGGGTTGATGTCGAGCTCGGCGAGTTCGGGCAGGTCGGCGAGCATTTGCGAGACGGCGACAAGGACGTCGCAGATCGCTTCGATGCGCGCCGGCGGATGGTCGCGGTAGCCGGCGAGCAGGCGGGCGACCCGGGTCGCCGATACCAGGTCGCGCGCCAGCACGCGGTTCAGGGGCGGCAAGCCGATGGCGCGGTCGGCCAGAACCTCGACCGCGGTGCCTCCCTGACCGAACAGGACCACCGGGCCGAAAACCGGATCGACGCTGGCGCCGACGATCAGCTCCTGCGCATAGGGCCGGTGCACCATCGCTTGCACGGTGAAGCCGACGATGCGGGCCGTGGACTTGAGCGCGCGAACCCGCTCGAGCATCGCGTCGGCCGCGAGGCGCAGCGCCGCCGCGTCGGCGAGGCCGAGCGCAACGCCGCCCACATCGGATTTGTGGCTGATATCGGGCGACAGGATCTTCAGCGCCACCGGATAGCCGATGTCGCGCGCCGCGTCGATCGCCGCGTCGGCGCCGGGAGCCACGGCGACCGTGGGCACGACAGGTATGCCGTAGGCCTTGAGCAGCGCCTTGGCTTCGAGCTCGTCGAGCATCTCGCGGCCACCTTCGAGCGCCGCGTCGATGACCGCGCGCGCCTTCGCGCGATCGGGGGCCGCGGCATCGCTCGCGCCCGGTGCCTCGGTCAGCAGCGCCTGGTTGCGCTGGTAGCTGGCCAGCATCGCGAAGGCGCGCACCGCCTCCTCGGGCGTCTCGTAGCCGGGTATGCCCGCCTCCTCGAAGATGCGCCGCGCCTCGGCGACGCCGGCGCCGCCGAGCCAGCAGGCCATCAAGCGGTCTGCCGCCTCGCGAGCCAGCGGCGCGCAGGCGCGCGCGATGTCCTCGCTGCGAACGATCGCGGTCGGCGCGTGCATGAACAGCACCGTGCCGGCGTCGCGGGCGTCGAGCAGGGCCCGCAAGGTCGCGGTGTAGCGCTCGACCGGCGCGTCGCCGATGATGTCGATCGGGTTGCCGTGCGACCAGGTCGGCGGCAGCACGGCGTCGAGCCGCTGGCGCAGGCCCTCGCCCAGCGCCGGCAACTCGACGCCCGCCAGCGCCGCGGCATCCGCGGCCATCACGCCAGCGCCGCCGCCGTTGGTCATGAGTGTCAGACCGCCTCGGGGATGGCCGCGGAAATGGGCCAGCGTCTCGGCCGCCATGAACAGATCCTGCAAGGTGTCGACGCGCAGCATGCCGGCGCGGCGTATCGCGGCGTCGATGACGACGTCGGAGCCGGCGAGCGCGCCGGTGTGCGAAGCCGCCGCCTGCAGGCCGTTGCCGGCCCGGCCGGCCTTGACGACGATGACCGGCTTGTTGCGCGCAGCCGCGCGCGCCGCCGACATGAATTTGCGCGGCGATTCGATCGACTCGATATAAAGCAGGATCGAACGGGTGTGAGCGTCGCTGGCAAGGTGATCGAGCAGGTCGCCGAAATCAACGTCGGCGCGTTCGCCGAGCGAGACCATGTGCGAGAAGCCGATCCGGCGTGTCCGCGCCCAGTCGAGCACCGCCGTCAGCAGCGCGCCCGATTGCGAGACGAAGGCAATTTCGCCGGGCAGTGCATCGGTGTGGGCGAAGCTTGCGTTCAGGCCGATGCGCGGCGAGAGCAAGCCGAGGCAGTTCGGTCCGAGCAGGCGCAGCAAGTGCGGCCGCGCCGCGTCGAGCGCCGCCTGCTTCTGCGCGGCGCTCATTCCCGCGGTCATGACGATGGCGGCGCGCGTGCCGAGCTGGCCGAGCTCGGCGATCAGACCCGGCACGGTCTGCGGTGGCGTGCACAGCACCGCCAGGTCGGGCGGCTCGGCCAGGTCGGCGACGCGGCGCGCGAGCGTCACGCCGTCGAGCGCCGCATGCTTCGGATTGACGCCGGATACCGTCCCCGCGAAGGTCCCGGCGCGCAGGTTACGCCAGACCGTCGCGCCGACGCTGCCGACGCGGTTGGAGGCGCCGATGACCACGACCGATCGCGGCTCGAGCAGCTGGTCGAGGTGGCGGATGCTCATGCCCCGTTGCCCGGCTTCATGGCGTGATCGCGACCTTCAGCACGCCGTCGCGCTGGTGGCCGAAGAGTTCGTAGGCGGCCTCGATATCGTCGAGCTTGAAGCGATGCGTGACCATCGCGCCCAGGTCGACCCGCCGCGATTCGATCACCGCCATCAGCCGGCGCATGCGTTCCTTGCCGCCGGGGCAGAGGGTGGTGACGATCTTGTGGTCACCGAGGCCGGCGGCGAACGGCCCGAGCGGAATCGTCAGGTCGGTCGAGTAGACGCCCAGACTCGACAGCGTGCCGCCCGGGCGCAGCACGCGCAGGCACGCCTCGAAGGTCTGCTGCGTGCCAAGCGCTTCGATCGCGACGTCAACGCCGCGCCCGTTGGTGAGCCGCATGATTTCTTCGATCGGATCGAGCTGGCTCGCGTCGATCACATGGTCGGCGCCCATCTTCTTGGCGATCGCAAGGCGACCGGCGATCCGGTCGACGCCGATCACCATCGCCGCGCCGCTGAGCTTGGCGCCGGCGCTCGCGCACAAGCCGATCGGTCCCTGCGCAAACACCGCCACCGTGTCGCCGATGCGAACGCCGGCGCTTTCGGCGCCGCTGAAGCCGGTTGACATGATGTCAGGGCACATCAGCACCTGCTCGTCGCTCAGGCTGTCGGGAACCGCGGCAAGGTTGGCCATCGCGTCGGGCACCAACACGTACTCGGCCTGGCAGCCGTCGATCGTGTTGCCGAACCTCCAGCCGCCCATCGCCTTCCAGCCGTGAGCGGTGCCGGCGCCGTCCTGCGAGCCGACGCCGCAGAGGCAAGCGTTGCTCCAGCCACTCGGCGTGATGGCTCCGGCGAGCACTCGCTGGCCTTCGCGAAAGCCCCGCACGCCAGAGCCGAGCTTCTCGATCACGCCGACCGGCTCGTGGCCGATCGTCAGGCCACGCTCGACCGGGTACTCGCCCTTGCGGATGTGGATGTCCGTGCCGCAGATCGTCGTCGTGGTCACCCGCATCAGCGCGTCCTGCGGGCCGACGTCGGGAATGAGCTTGTCTTCCAGGACGATGCGACCGGGCTCGACAAAGACAGCCGCTTTCATCAGGGTCATGCCATGCTCCAGGTGAACCGCCCCGGGTTTTGATCGCCCAGGCGGAGTTTGACCGCCAGCTCAAAAGGTAAGCGCCTTCCTCTACGAGCACCGCGCTATTGAGATTTCCGTAAATCATGACAACCGTTGATGCCGTCGTGCGTTATGCCGATACTTGGGTTGAATCGGAAGCGCGACGACATACACCTGGAAGGCCGTCCTGATACAAGAAAGCCCCGGGCTACCGAGGCTTTTCGTCGTTGCGTGACCCGTCTTAAACCGGCCAGATCTTGATCCCTGGCGGAGAGGGCGT
>JBDSEG010000043.1:0-31357 GCA_039920165.1 Burkholderiaceae bacterium | reverse complement strand
TCGTTGCCACACTACGTATGGGCGAGCGTGCCATCACTGCCAACATCACGTTGACAGGCACCGCGCCGGTTGCAGACAACCGGACGCCGACTCTGACCAACCTGCTTCCTCGTCCCGACGAAGTGGTGTCCGGAGGTGCCAACGTGCAGATCGCTGGAAACTTCGACGACCGCGGTGGCAGCGGTGTCGATCCCTCCAGCGTGCGCATCGGTCTCTCAGGTCGCAACATCACCCCAGAAGCCCAGATCAACGCGAATTCGTTTCGCTTTCAAGGCAATTTGCCACCGGGGCGCTATACGGTGGATGTGACGGCCAGGGATCGCGCTGGGAACACGATGCGCAAGGACTGGAGCTTCGATGTTGCAGGCGTGGTGCCCGTCAATCTGCCTCTACAGGTCATTAACCACAGCAACAACGGAACGGTGCAAGGAGCGTCGACCGTGATCCAAGGACGAACCGCCCCATTCGCCACCGTGGCAGTTTCCGTTGAGGCCTCGGCGCCGCTTGGCGGAGCAGTGATCGGCAAGCAACAGGTGCTGTCGGAGACGGTCCAAGCCGATTCGACCGGACGCTTTTCATTCACGTTCAGTCCGCGGTTCCCGATTCCCGGCACTCGGTACGAGATTGACATGTCGGCGAGCAAAGCCAATGTCAAAAACGACGCGAAGCTGGTGCTGTTCCAGCGCCAAAGCTGAGTTCATTTATTCACCCATCGCACAGGAGACACCACCATGAATCAAGCACGTCGCCACTTCGCCATCGGACTCGCCTTGTCGGGTGCGTTTGGAATTTCCGGGTCAGCCGTCGCCAAGGGCAAGGGCAAGGCGCACCACCATCACGATGGTTCGAAGCTGCTCGGCGGTAACCGCAAGATCAAGGGCAAGCACGTCATTGACAAGAAGGGACCGAACACCGTCTCCCTCGACGTAACGGACGGCGGAAAGATCGCCGGCATGCACGTCAAGCATGAGAAGAAAGGCGACTTGCCGATCACGAAGTACAAGACAAGCAAGAAGATGGCGCAGGCCGAGAGCGGGTTCCAATACGCCTCGTATATCAAGGTTCAGGGTACCTACCTGGGCACGACCTACATCGGTTACAGCTACTACGACGACTACGGTGACGAGTACGTGTACTGGTTTCCGTACGACATGATCCTTGATGGGGATACCGGGGCGATCGAATACGTGGCTGCCGCGTAATTTGAGCAAGAAGTCGTTGTTGGCGACTCGTGTTGCTTCCGCTGTCCGGCCGCCACGAGTACACGCTGATGGGGGACAAGCAACCGGGCCCCTCCTGACTGACGAGCGCTGGACAGACTGCACGCGGCGCTCGACGCGCACATGAAGGCGCCGGACATCGCAGCCATCGTACCCACGCTCGAGTGTTCAAGAGGGTCGTTCCTGCCGATGGCATTCTCCGACTGGCCGTCGGGTTCTCGCCTCCTCCTACACCGTCTGGCGCTGCGCACCCACAGCGCTGCGTGCTGGCGCTCGTAAGCTTACTGGACAGTCGTCTGCTGCTCGGCAGCGCCGGCCGCTCCTCAACACCGTCTGTAAAGGTACCCCATGAATACGATCAAATCTTTTGCTGCAAGCACCCTGGCGGTTGTCGCGTTCGTGGGCCTGAGCGGCTGCGCCGGCATGTCCAGCCGTGACGCCAGCATTGCCACCGGCGCTGGCGTCGGCGCCGTGGCCGGCGCGGTGCTGACCGGCGGCAGCCCCATCGGCACGGTCGGCGGCGCCGCCGTCGGTGGCTTGATCGGCAACGAGGTCGACAAGAACAAGCGCTGACCCCTCTCGCCTGCGCAGCCAGGCTCGCGGCCAGTCCACGAATGGGCAGGTTCACCGGCCTCTGTTTCCCTTCGCGCAGACTGCGCTGGGCGATGCAGATCTCGGCTCTTGCCGCGTGCACTGCCGTGTCCGCTCAGGAAAAGCCTCGGACCGTGCTGCCGCCGGTAACCGTCACGGCTGTGGCACGCGACCCGGTCGAAAAGTCGCTTAGAAAAATGGTCCAGGGAATGGACCTGTTCGAACGCTTGCGGGCAACGGCGGCGCCAGATGCGTCACTGCGCTTCAGGCTGCTGCCGCGCAAGCCCGGCACGGACATGGATCGCATTTCGCTCGAGGTCATCGGTTCCACGTTCTCGCATGAAGTGCCGATCGCCCCGGATCACACCTTCGTGCTGGAGCGAGACGCGACAGCACTGCAGGAAGATGCCGTCGTCTCGCCCAATCGCAAGCGGCTTAGCATGACGTGGCGAACCGAGATCCGCACACCCGGCCTGCCTGCGAACAGTCGGCGGCTCGGCGACCTGCGCCTCGAATGCCAGGTTGGCATGGAAGCCGAACTGGTGTCGAACACCAAGCCGCTCATCGGCCGCATCGCAAACCTGTTCACCGACACCCAAGGCTACTGCGACCGCAAGAATGCCCGGTATCTGTATTTCGCCGAACGTCCCCTGTTCAGCGTGACGCTGGTGGACGGCGCGCGGCGCGAATCTCTGCCCCTGGACCAACTGTATGCCATGGCCAGCGACGACCCGGATCTCAACGGCGACCTGCCCTATTGCGATTGCGAAATGCTGGTCGATCGCACCTACTTTCTGCCGCTCGGCGACCGCAGTTGGTCGAACGACGCGCGGGTCGAGTTTGAATATATGGACGACCGCCCATGAGCGTCGCGCCGGCGATCACCGCCCGTTGCATCGCCTTCATGGTGTTCCTTTGGTTGTCGGGCTGCGCTGGCACCGGCAGCGGCACATACGACCCGTCGCCGCAAGGCCCGGGATCGGCGCGCACGCCGACCGGCGAAGCCCTCGCGCCACAGTCCGCCATGGAGACGATCGCCATCGGCAAGAGCACCAAGGCCGATATCGCGGCCACGCTCGGCAAGGCGATCGTCGTCGCCTTCGACAGCGGCAACGAAGTCTGGGCCTATCGATGGGTCGGCGCCGACAAGACGATCCGCGGCGCCACCGAACTGGTGGTGCTGTTCGACGCCTCGGGGGTGGCGAGCAAGGTGCGCCTTCGCCCGGGCTACCCGCCACGCGACTAGCCGCGTGCAGGGCTGCGGGCCCAACCGACTCGGTCTTTGCCCGGCTTCGACAGTCGACTCGCAGGGCAGATCAAACTCGGGAGATATCACGCTTCGTCGACACCATGCCCGCCGCCCCACTGAATCTCGACCATTCCTACGCGCGTGAGCTCCAAGGCTTCTCGGTGCCGTGGCGCCCCGAACGCGCGCCGTCGCCCAGATCGCTCTTCTTCAACCCGCCGCTCGCAGAAGAACTCGGCCTTGAAGCCGCGGCGCTGTCCGGTGACGCAGGCGCCGCCATCGTCGTCGGCCACACGCTGCCGGAAGACGCGCAGCCCGTCGCCCAAGCCTACGCTGGCCACCAGTTCGGCAATTTCTCGCCGCAGCTCGGCGACGGCCGCGCGCTGCTGCTCGGCGAGGTGATCGACCGCGCCGGCCAACGCCGCGACATCGCGCTGAAAGGCTCGGGCCGCACGCCGTTCTCGCGCGGCGGCGACGGCAAGGCGGCGGTGGGCCCGATGCTGCGCGAGGCACTGATCGGCGAGGCGATGCATGCGCTCGGCATCCCGACCACACGCGCGCTCGCGGTCGTGGCCACGGGTGAACCCGTGCGGCGCGAGACGATGCTGCCGGGCGCGGTGCTGACGCGTGTGGCGGCGAGCCACATCCGGGTCGGCACGTTCCAGTTCTTCGCGGCGCGCGGCGATGTGGATCGGGTGCGGCTGCTCGCCGAGTACACGATCGCGCGCCACGATGCCGATCTGGTCGGCGCGCCGCAGCGCTTTCTCGGCCTGCTCGAGCGCGTGGTCGAGCGCCAGGCCAGGCTCATTGCGCAATGGATGAACGTGGGATTCATCCACGGCGTGATGAATACGGACAACATGACGATCTCGGGCGAGACGATCGACTACGGCCCGTGCGCCTTTCTCGAAGCCTACGACCCGAATGCGGTCTTCAGTTCGATCGACTCGCAAGGCCGCTACGCCTTCGGCAACCAGCCGACGATCGCGCAGTGGAACCTCGCCCGCTTCGCCGAGACGCTGCTGCCGCTGCTCGACGACGATGCCGAGCAGGCCGTGGCGCAGGCCACCCGCGTCATCGAAGCCTTTCCAGCGATCTATCGCCGCCACCTGCTCGGCGGTCAGCGCGCGAAGCTGGGGCTGCAACCCTGCGACGAACACGACGACGCCGACGATGCCCGGCTCGCCGAGGACTGGCTCGCGGTGCTGCACGCCGCGCAGGTCGACTTCACGCTCGCGTGGCGGCGCCTCGCCGATGCGGCGGCCGGCGACGACGCGCCCTTGCGCGCGCTCTTCGCCGATGCCGGCGCGCCCGATGCATGGCTGGAGCGCTGGCGCGAGCGCTGCGCACGCGAGGCTGCGGGCAGCACCGATGCAGCCCGCGCCGAACGCATGCGCCGCGTCAACCCGTGGCTGATCGCGCGCAACCACCGGGTCGAGGAAGCGCTTGCCGCGGCCTCGGCCGACGACGATATCGGCCCCTTCGATCGCCTGCTCGCCGCGCTGCGCCACCCCTTCGATGAGAGCGCCCGGAACGCACGCTACGCCGAGCCGGCACCGGCCGCGGTGACCGCGGCCTATCAGACCTTCTGCGGGACCTGAACATGGCGCAGCGCGGCGACCCACCTTCCACGCCCGGCGCGCTCGCCGGCATTCGGGTGATCGAGATGGGCCAGCTGATCGCCGGCCCGTTCGCCGGCAAGACGCTGGGCGAGTTCGGCGCCGACGTGATCAAGATCGAGGCGCCGGGCGGCGGCGACCCGCTGCGCACGTGGCGACTGCTTAAAGACGGCACGTCGGTGTGGTGGCAGGTATCGTCGCGCAACAAGCGTTCGATCGCACTCGACCTGCGTAGCAGCGAAGGCCAGGACATCGCGCGCCGCCTCATCGCGCAGGCCGATGTACTGATCGAGAATTTTCGCCCCGGCACGCTCGAAGGCTGGGGCCTCTCCTGGGACGCGCTGCACGCGCTCAACCCCGGCCTCGTGATGCTGCGCATCTCGGGCTACGGCCAGACCGGCCCGTACCGCGACCTGCCGGGGTTCGGCGCGATCGGCGAGGCGATGGGCGGGCTGCGCCATCTCACGGGCGAGCCGGGCCGCGTTCCGGTCCGCGTGGGCGTATCGATCGGCGATACGCTGGCCGCACTGCACGGCACGATCGGCGTGCTGACCGCGCTGCACCACCGCAAGGTCAACGGCGGCGCCGGGCAGGTGATCGACGTGGCGCTGCACGAGGCGGTGTTCAACGTGATGGAAAGCCTGGTCCCCGAATACAGCGCATTCGGCGCGGTGCGCGACGCCGCCGGCAGCGCGCTGCCCGGAATCGCGCCGTCGAATGCGTATCGCTGCGCCGACGGCTACGTGCTGATCGCGGGCAACGGCGACAGCATCTTCAAGCGGCTGATGCAGGCGATCGGCCGCGCCGACCTCGGCGGCGCGCCGGACCTGGGCAGCAACGCCGGCCGCGTGGCGCGCGTGACGGAGATCGATACCGCGATCGAGGCCTGGACCCGGACCCGCCCGCTCGCCCACGTGCTGGTCACGCTCGGGGCCGCGCGGGTGCCGGCCGGCAAGGTCTATACCGCCAAGGACATCTGCGAAGACCCGCATTACCGCGCGCGCAACATGATCCTGCGCCAGCGCACGCGCGACGGCGACGAGATCGAGGTGCCCGGCATCGTCCCCAAGCTGTCGGCCACCCCGGGCACGGTCCGCACGTCGGCGCCGCACCTTGGCGACGACAGCGACGCGGTGCTCGGCGAGCTGGGGCTGTCGGCGGCCGAGATCGCGGCGTTGCGCGGAAAGGGGGTGGTGGGATAGCCGACACAGGCACGCGAGGCCACCCGCCGCGCTCAGCGGTTCGGCTGGGCGGACCGCGTCGCGGCTTCGAGCGCGGGAATCAATTCGCGCCGACCTTCGAGCGTGACCTCGACCGCGCGGCCGCTGTCGCGCCGCATCCAGCCGCGTTCGAAGAAGTGGCCAAGGATCTCGTCGACGAGCCACCCTGCGAGATGGTCGCGGCGCTCGGACCCGTGGAGGCAGGCATAAGCGCAGCGGCGCCGCGCCGCCGGCGCTGCAGGATGCAGGCCGAGGCCGGCGAGCGCGTCCGGCAGCGGTCAGCTCGAATCCGCCGGGCCCGACGCGCAAGCGATCGTTCGACTGCAGCGCATCGAACAACTGCACGCCCAGGGGACCGGCCAGGTGCCCGTAGCAACAGCGGGCATCGCGCAGGCCCTGGCGTTCGGGACGCGACCAGGCCTCGTCGTGCACATCGCGTTCTGCCATCAGCGCCAGCGCCTCCAGGGCATGCGCGACCTGCGCATCGGCAAGGCGGAAATAGCAGTGCCGCCCGCGCGGATCGCAGACGAGAAAGCGCGCGTCGACGAGCTTGGCCAGGTGCCCGCTCGCGGTGGCCGGCGTCACCGACGCGGCTTTGGCCAGCTCGCCCGCGCTCGCGAATTCGCCCGACAGCAGATAGGCCAGCATGCGCGAGCGCGCCGGGTCGGCGACCATCGCGGCGACGCGCGCCAGGCGCGATTCGTGCGGGCTCGACATACGTTTCAGCGCAGGGTTTCGCGCGAGTCGGCCGGCGCCTCGTCGCGATCGAGCAGGCCGTAGTCGCGAACGACGCTCGCGACGCGCAACCGGTAGCCGGCGAGAACGGTGCTGCGGCCTTCCTGCTGCGCGCTGCGGTGCGGGTCGTGGCAGCGCCAGCGGCGCACCGCTTCCTCGTCGCGCCAGAAGCTGAGCGACAGATAGCGCCCGGGACGGCTCAGGCTTTCGAAGCGCTCGACCGAGATGAAGCCGTCGATACCTTCGAGCGCGGCGCGCAGACCCGCCGCGAGTTTGAAATAGCGCGCCGCGGTCTGCGCATGCGGTTCGAGTTCGAAGATGACGGCAATCACGGTGCCACCTCGGGCGTGCGATTCAGCGTGCCGTCCACGCCTTCGAGCCAGCTGCGCTCCTCGCGCAGGATCAAGCGGCGCGAGCGCGCGCGCTCGGAATTGGCGCGCCCTTCGGCGTCGCCTTTCTGCGCGGCCCGATAGCGTTCGTACGCGGCGAGGCTGTCGAAGCCGATCAGGCCCCAGGCTATATCGTTGCTGCCCTCGTGCGGCAGGAAATGGCCGATCGGATTGCCGCCGCAGCGCGGAGGGATGCGGCCCCAGGCCTGCGCATATTCGGCGAAGGCAGCACGCTGGAACGGGTCGATCTGGTAGCGGATGAAACAGGTTACGGTCATGGTCAGGGGTGCGAAGCGCCGGCAGCGGAACCCCGACTGTGCATCGGCCGACCGCCGGGATGCTTCGGCCTGCACCGAAGCAATTAGATGGCGGCCTTGCCCCGTGCGCAGGCTGTCGTGCGGATGCGTCAGCGGCGGCAATGGGGTGAAGGGTTATCCCTAAAATCGCCCGGCTCATCGCGCGGGTGATCTGCCCGTGCGACGACGCAGTCACGCTTTAGCACTCAGGAGATTAAAACCATGAAGAAATTGATCAGCGCGCTCGCTTTCCTGTTCATCGCCAGCAGCGCCTTCGCGCAAACCGGAACGGCTGTGAAGGAGACCGCCAAGGCCACCGCCGAGACGTCCAAGCAAGCCGGACAAAACGTCGCCGGCGCCATGTCTGGCGAGCCGGCCAAGACGGTTCACAAGTCCAAGGCCAAGGTTCACAAGGCCAAGGCCAAGCGGCACCGTGCCAACGCCAAGGCCGCAGCCAAGGAAATCGGCAAATAAATCGGGCCAGCCCGCGAACGCGGCGCGCTCGATCCGTTCTTGTGATCGAGCGCGCCGCACCTCAGGATTCAGCCAATCAGCAGGTGATCGGCGACGGCGCCCAGACTCTCGAAGATGCGGTCCGGGCCGGCCCGTGCAATCGGCACGCCGGCGTTGTAGCCATAGGGCACCGCCCATGCGCGCACACCCGAACTGCGCGCCGCCTGCACGTCGATGGCCGAATCGCCGACGTGCGCACAGTCCTCGAGGCGCACGCCGAAATGGCGCGCGACATGGCGCAGCACGCTCGCATGCGGCTTGCACTTGGCCAGCGTATCGCCGCCGACGATGAGATCGAAATCGGCGTCGAGCCCGGTCGCGCGCAGCACCGCGAGCGCGAGACGCTCCTCCTTGTTGGTGACGCACGCCAGGCGCACGCCGCCCGCGCGCAGCCGCGCCAATGCGTCGCGGCAGCCGGGATAGGGCTGCGCGAGGCTGCCGGTCACGGCGTCGAACTGCGCCTGCATGCCATCGAGCAGCACCGGCAGTGCGACACGTTTCGCCAGCCCGGCATCCTCGGCCACCAGCCGCTCGTACAGCCGGCGCATCAAGGTCTGCGCCCCGTGGCCGATGAGCAGGCCGATCTCGGGCGCCGGACGGCGCGCGATGGCCTGCGTTTCGAGCGTGCGGTTGACCACCTCGGCAATCTCGGCCGCCGTATCGACGAGCGTGCCGTCGAGGTCGAAGCTGACCAGATCGATGCGCATGGCGGGAAGTCGAGTGAGTGCGCGATCATGGCAGGGCGCGCTCTCGAGCCCGCTGCGCCAATCGCTCGCGGCACAATCGCGGGCATGCTGCGACTCCACTATTTCCCCGGCAATGCGAGCCTCACGCCGCATGCACTGCTCGAAGAGATCGGCGCTCCCTACGAACTGCTGCTGGTCGACCGGGCACGCCAGGCGCACAAGTCGGCCGACTATCTGAAGCTCAATCCGAACGGGCTGATCCCGGTGCTCGAGGACGGCCTGCTCGTCCTCTACGAGACCGCGGCGATCTGCCTGCACCTGGTCGACGGCCATCCGCAGGCCGGATTGGCCCCGGCGCTCGGCACGCCGGAACGGGCGCTTTTCTACAAGTGGCTGGTCTGGCTGACGAATACCCTGCAGGCCCGGCTGATCCACTATTTCTACAGCGGGCGGATGGTCGATGCGAACGATGCCGGCGCCGCCGCGCAGGTCAAGGCTCGCGCCGAGGCCGACATCGGCACGATGCTCGACCAGCTCGACGCCGAACTCGCGCGCCACGGCCAGCCCTGGCTGCTGGGCGCGTCGTACAGCGCCGTCGATCCGTATGCGTTGATGCTCGGCCGCTGGACCCGCGGCTTCGCACGACCGGCACGAAGCCTGCCGAACCTCGGTCCGTATCTGCAGCGCGTGCTCGCACGACCGGCGCTGCAGCGCGTCTTCGAGCAGGAAGCGCTCGGCGATCCGCGGGTCTGAGGCAGTGTCGGGCGACGCACAAAACAAAGGGCGCCGCATCAGCGGGCGCCCTTCGGGACCTGTGCTCGGCTCCGCGGGTCCGCGGGCTGGCGATCTTGTCGTGGCGCGCTGTGCAGATCGTGCCGCTGCGCCTGTCTCCTCCGCTGCCTCCCGCAGCGCGCCCCATTGGGGTGCGCCGCGTCGGACGCGACTTTAGGTTGCCCGCTCCGGGGCACGGCCTAGGACTTACCCGGCCGACGCTCCGCGCGTTCGGCGCCGTCCTTCGGCAGCCGCAAAACGACCCGCGTGCCTTCGCCCGGACGGCTTTCGACCTCGACCTCGCCGCCATGCAGTTCGACGATGCGCTTGACGATGGCAAGGCCGAGTCCCTTGCCGCCCTCGCCGGTCGCGGGAGCGACGCTGGCGCGGCTGCGAAAGAAGCGGTCGAACAGGTGCGGCAGGTCGGCGGCGGCGATGCCGGGGCCGTTATCGGCGACGCAGACCTCGATCCCGCCATCGGAGCTCGCATTTGCTGCGAGGGTGATGCGCGCCCCCGGCGGACAGAATTTGAGCGCGTTGTCGACCAGGTTCGCCATCGCGCGCTCGAACAGTTCGACATCGATTCGCGCGACCGGCGGGTGCGCCGCGTCGGCTTCGACCGTGCTCAGCGTGATGCCGGCCCGCACCGCGCGCTCGGCAAAGCGCAGCGCGATCGCATCGAGCAGCTCGGCGGTGTCGACGGTCTCGATGCGCAGTCTGAATTCGGGTTCGTCCAGGCGCGCGAGGTCGCCGAGCGAGCGCACCAGGCCGGCCGCGTTGCGGGTATTGCGCAGCGCGATGGCGACCATGCGCCGGTCTTCGTCACGTTCGGGGGGGGCCTGGACCGCGCCGTCCGCGGCCCAGCGCCGCTCGAGCGTCTCAAGGCAGGCCGCGGTCGCGGTCAGCGGCGAGCGCAGATCGTGGGAGAGATTGCTTACCCCCTCGCGGCGGAACTGGTCGAGCCGGCGCAAGGCGGCCCACTGCCGGTGCAGCGCGTCGAGCAGCATCGCGAAAGCGGCGGTGAGCTGGCCGAATTCGTCCTTCGATGGCGCCGGCAGCAGGCGCTGCGAGGCGCCGGCCTGGTCCGCGTCGAGGCTGCGCTGCGACAGCGTCGCGACCGCCTGCGTGAGCGCGCGCAGGGGCCGCGTGACCGAACCGATGACGAGCGCCGCCAGAAGCGTCGTGACCGCGACGATGGCCGCGATGGCGAGCAGCGCCGGCCAGGCGATCGAGCGCCGCAGCGCCTGCCAGCTCGACTCGGGCAGGTCGGTCTTGTGGCCGACGAAATAGAGATAACCCGCGCCGTCACCGCCGGACGCGGCGCCGACCTCGCGCGCCGCGATCACGGCGTTGGCGTCCATGCGCTCGGGGTCGTCGCCCATTACGTAGGGCATGCTGTTGCGAATGCGCGATGCGGCCGCGCTTGCGGCCATCTGCACCGGCGCGAGCGCGACCTTGAAACCCGGCGGCAGCTTGGTCTGGCCGGTGCTCGACAGGACCGTGCCCTGCGGGTCGAGAAGATAGAGCTGGGCATCGGGCTCGTACAGCACGAGGTAGCGCAGCCACATGTTGAACGCCGGCGGATCGCGCCGGTGGCGCTCGAACAGGTCGGAATATTCGGCGCCGATGCGCGCGAGAAACGCGCTCGCGCGCTGGAAGGTGGTCTCGTGTTCGAGGCGCTCGAATGCGAGCATCACCGTCACGATGACCAGCAGCGCGGTCACCATGCCGGTGGCCAGCATCGTCAGCGCGATCTTGAGACGAACGCTCATCGAAAGCCAGCGGCTACGGCGCGTCGCGCATCTTGTAGCCCGCCCCACGCACCGTGAGGATGAGCTGCGGGCGCATCGGGTCGGCTTCGAGTTTGGCGCGCAGCCGGTTGATATGCGTCGTCACCGTGTGCTCGTAGCCGTCGTGGGTGTACCCCCACACCGCGTTCAGCAACTGGCTGCGCGAGAAGACGAGGCCGGGGTGCGACGCGAAATGCAGCAGCAAGTCGAATTCGAGCGCGGTGCATTCGAGCGGCTGGCCGCGCAGCCGCACCAGGCGGCGCGCCGGGTGGATTTCGAGGTCGCCGTTGCGCACCGGCGCGCCGCGCTCGCCGGGGCTGGCCTGCGCGGCGCGCAGCAGCTCGGCGCGGCGCAGCAGCGCCTTGACGCGCGCGAGCAGCTCGGCGAGCGAGAACGGCTTGGTGAGATAGTCGTCGGCGCCGAGCTCCAGGCCGAGCACCCGGTCGAGCTCGGTCGACTTCGCGGTGAGCATCAGGATGGGAGATGCCCGGCCGCGCGCGCGCAACGCCTTGCAAACCTCCAGCCCGTCCAGGCCCGGCATCATCAGATCGAGGATCAGCAGGTCGCTCGCCTGCTCGTTCTGGCTTGCCAGCGCGGCCACGCCATCAGCCACGGTCACGACCTCGTAGCCGGCGGCGCGCAGGTTCAGCGCGAGCAGCTCGCGGATATCGGTCTGGTCTTCGGCGACGAGGATGGACGGCATGGGTGATCAGTGTCGCGCAGTGCACCGCAGTTCTGACACCGATGTGATCTCCCCGTGAGCTTTGGTGACGGCGCTGCGAGATGCGCAGCCCAGAGTCTGCCCGTCGAAAGCCACCGGGAAGATCTCATGAACGCTGCTGCCGCCGCCAACGCCGTCTGCTGGACCGAACTCGCCGCGCACCGCGGATACTTGCTGCGCTTTGCGCAGCGCCGGCTGCGCGACAGCGCATCGGCCGAGGATGCGGTGCACGATGTGTTCGAGGCGGTGCTCAGCGGCCGCGCAGCCTTCGGCGGCCGGGCCGCGCTGCGCTCGTGGCTGACGGCGGTGCTCAAGCACAAGATCGTCGACCGGGTGCGCCGCGATGCGCCGCTGCAAAGCCTGGAGGCTGGCAGCGACGACGACGATGCGCCGGGCCCGGCCGACCACCTCGCCTGCCCGCAACCGGGGCCGGACGAAGTGGCCGAACAGCGCGAGCTGCTGGCCCGCGTCCTGGCGCGCATCGAAGCCTTGCCGAGCGGCTTGCGCGATGCGATGCGGCTGCGCGTGATCGAGGACCGCTCGACCGAGTCGGTCTGCCGCTCGCTGGGCATCAGCGCCGACAACCTCTTCGTGCGGATGCACCGCGCGCGCGCTCAGCTGCTGTGCTGATCAGCCGCTCCGGGCGTCCTCGACGATCCAGGCGGCGGCGCGCTCGGCGATCATCAGCGTGGGCGAGTTGGTATTGCCGCTCGTGATGCTCGGCATGACGCTCGCGTCGACCACCCGCAAGGCGTCGACGCCGTGCACCCGCAGCCTTGCATCGACCACCGCACCGGGGTCGCTCGCCGGGCCCATGCGCGCGGTGCCGACCGGATGGAAGATGGTGGTGCCGATATCGCCGGCGAGTTGCGCCAGTTCGGCATCGGTCTGGAACTGCACGCCGGGTTTGACCTCGTGCGGTCGGTATATCGCGAGCGCGGGCTGCGCGACGATGCGCCGCGTTAGGCGCAGGCTTTGCGCGGCGATGCGCCGGTCCCCGTCGGTCGCCAGGTAGCCCGGCGCGATCGAGGGCGCCTCGTCGAAGCGCGCCGAACGGATGCGCACGCTGCCGCGGCTCGTCGGGTTGAGGTTGCACACGCTCGCGGTGAAGGCGTTGAACGCGTGCAACGGTTGGCCGAAGGCATCGAGGGACAGTGGCTGGACGTGGTACTCGAGGTTCGGATGCGGCTGCTGCGGATCGCTGCGCGTGAACGCGCCGAGCTGCGACGGCGCCATGCTCATCGGGCCGCTGCGGCGCGCGAGATATTCGAGCCCGATCTTCGCCTTGCCCCACAACGAAGCCGCCGAGGTGTTCAGCGTGCTCGCGCCTTCGACGCGATACACCGCGCGGATCTGAAGGTGGTCCTGCAGGTTGGCGCCGACGCCTTCGAGCGCACGCCGGACCTCGATGCCGTGCGCGGCGAGCAGGTCGGGCGGACCGATCCCCGAAAGCTGCAGCAGTTGCGGGGTGCCGATCGCCCCGGTGCACAGGATCACCTCGCCAGCGGGCGAGAGCGTGACCGAAATCGGAGCGCCGCCCTCGATGCGTTGCAACTCCACCCCCGTTGCGCGGCGCACTCCGCCATCGGTGGCCGCGCCGATCGAAACACGGCTGATATGCGCGCCGGTCCAGACGTCGAGGTTGGCCCGCTGCAGGACCGGGCGCAGAAAGCCCTTGGCGGCGTTCCAGCGCAGCCCGCCTTTCTGGTTGACTTCGAAATAGCCCACGCCTTCGTTGTCGCCGCGGTTGAAATCCTCCGTGGCAGGAATTCCCGCCTGCTGCGCGGCCAGCGCAAACGCCTCGAGGATGTCCCAGTGCAGGCGTTGCTTGTCAACCCGCCATTCGCCGCCGGCACGCGAGCCTTTGGCGTCGAAGCCGGGGGCGGCGTGCCACGCGTTGGCGCCGCGGTAATGGTCTTCGTGAGCGAGAAAATAGGGCAGGCATTCGGCCCAGCTCCAGCCCGGATTGCCAGCGGAGCCCCAGGCGTCGTAGTCGCGCGCCTGACCGCGCATATAGATCATGCCGTTGATGCTGCTCGACCCGCCCAGCACCTTGCCGCGCGGATAGATCAGCTTGCGCCCGTTCAGCCCAGGCTCGGGCTCGGTCGAGTACCGCCAGTCGGTGCGCGGGTTGCCGATGCAGTAGAGGTAGCCGACGGGGATGTGGATCCAGTGGTAGTCGTCGGGGCCGCCGGCTTCGAGCAGAAGCACGCGCTTGGCGCGGTCGGCACTCAGCCGGTTGGCAAGCAGGCAGCCGGCCGTGCCGGCGCCGCAGACGATGTAGTCGTACGAGCCGCTCATCGACCCTTGCCGGCGAGCGCCGGGAACAGCGTCACCAAGCCGTCCGACATCACCTCGACCGCGAGCGCGGCAAGGATCAAACCCATGAGCCGCGTCATCACGTTGATGCCGGTCGTGCCCAGCACGCGCGCGATCCGCCCCGACAGGTTGAAGGCGATCCACACCGCGACGCCGATCGCGACGCCGTAGCCGACCAGGATGGCCATCTCCCACCAGTGGCGCGTCTTGTCGGCGTAGATAACCATGGTCGAAATCGTCGCCGGCCCGGTCAGCAGCGGAATGGTGAGCGGGACGATGGCGATGCTGTCGCCGGCATCCACCTTGTCGTGGCCTTCGGCGAGATCGTCCTTGCGGCTTTCGGCGGGCTGCGCATTGAGCATCTGCAGCGCCGACATCAGCAGCAGCATGCCACCGCCGACCTGGAACGAGCCGAGCGAGATGCCGAAGAATTCGATGATCTTCAGGCCGGCCAGCGCGCTGACGGCGATCACGACGAAAGCGCTGAACGCGGCGATGCGGATCGTGCGCTGGCGCTGCACGCGGCTGAAACCCTGGGTGAAATGGATGAAGAAGGGAATCACGCCAATCGGATTGACGATCGCGAGCAAGGCGATCAGCGGCTTGAGCAGATCCATGCGCGATTGTCGCGTGCCGCCTTCACCCGTCGGCGTCAGCCAGCTCGCGCAGATAACGCAGCCCGGCGACGGCGCGCGGGCCGTACCAGCTCAGCCGCTCGCCGTCGACGCAGCGCACGCGCGCGTTCGGGCACAAGGCGCGCGCCGCATCGAGATGCTGCGGACCAAAGGCATACGGCTCGGAGCTGAGCAGCACCTCGTCGACCTCGCCCAGCCACGGCTCGCGCCCGTCGAGCGCCGGATAGCGCGGCGCGCCATACGCGCCGCCCCGCACTTCCGGCTGGGTGTGCCAAGCCACCCGCGAAAGCATCCGCGAAATATAGGTATCGCGCGCGACCGTCATCCACGGCTCGCGCCAGATCAGGTACAGCACGCGGCGCGGCGGCCGCGCCTCGGGTCGCGTGCGGGCGAGTTCGATGCGCAGCGCCTCGCTCAGGGCGCAGGCCCGCTCGGCGACTCCGCCCCGCTCGCCGAATTCGGCGACCATCTGCCGGACGAGATCGAGGTTGTCCTGCGGGTCGACCGGGTGGGTGACGACGATCGTCGGCGGATCGGGCCAGGCCCGGATCGCGGCGACCGTTTCGAGCCGGTTCTCATCGATATTCACGATGACGTGGGTCGGCGCGAGATGCCGCAGTTTGGCGAGGTTGACGGTCTTGGTGCCGCCCACCTTGGGCACGCCGCGCAGCGCTTCGCTCGGGTGGATGCAATATCCGGTGCGCGCGACAAGCCGGCTCGCCAGCCCGAGGAACGCCACCAGCTCGGTCACGCTCGGCACCAGGCTTGCGATGCGCGGGGCGCCGGCTTCGGGCGGAGGGTGGGCGGCGATGAGCAAGGCGTGGAGCGGCTCACAGGGCCGGCGCGGGATTCGAAAACAACACTTTATTCGGTTGCGCCATGCGCACTTTTGCGCAATTCACTTATATTCCCTTCCCTGTGTATGGACGCGGCGCCTTCGCTTGAATGGTTCACGACGGGTAGAAGCTCCACATGTGTGTAGGAAATGGAAAGGGGCTCTCCCATGGGCAACAAACTTTACGTCGGTAATCTCGCCTATAGCGTCCGCGACGAGGATCTTCAGCAAGCATTCGCACAATTCGGCAACGTCACGTCGGCCAAGGTCATGATGGACCGCGATACCGGGCGCTCCAAGGGCTTCGGCTTCGTCGAGATGGGCACCGATGCCGAGGCGCAAGCCGGCATCAACGGCATGAACGGCCAGGCCCTCGACGGCCGAGCGCTGGTGGTCAACGAAGCCCGTCCTCGCGAAGAGCGTCCGGGCGGCTTCGGTGGCGGCGGTGGCCGGCCGAGCGGTGGTGGCGGCGGCTTCGGCGGCGGTGGCCGTTCGGGCGGCGGCAGCGGTGGCGGCTTCGGCGGTGGTGGCGGCGGCTTCGGCGGCGGCGGCGGTGGCCGCTCCGGTGGTGGCGGTGGCTACGGCGGCGGCAGCAGCGGCGGGGGCGGTGGACGCTCCGGCGGTGGTGGCGGTTACGGTGGGGGCGGCGGCAGCCGCGGCGGCTACTGAACTATCCGCAACGCTCCACAACAAGCGGTGAGGCGCAAGCCCACCGCTTTTTTCATTTATGCCCGGCGTCGTCCTGGCGCGGCTTGCGGCCACGGCCTTGCAGCGCCCGGTCGAGGACCATATTCGGAAGCAACCGAAACAGCTTGGCCACGACCCCCATCTGCCACGGAATGACGCGGTAGCTCGTCCCGGCCTCGATGGAGCGGCAGGCGTGGTAGGCGAAACGATCCGGCTGCATCAGGAACGGCATCGAATAGGAATTGCGACGCGTCAGCGGCGTATCGACATAGCCGGGCACGAGCGTTACGACCCGCACCCCGCTGCCGCGCAACTCGCCGCGCAGGCTTTCGCAGTAGGCGACGACGCCGGCCTTGCTCGCGCAGTACGCCCCGTGGCCCGGCAAGCCACGAATTGCGGCCACGCTGGCCACGCCGACGAGCCGACCCGATCCACGCGCGCGCATCGGCGCCACGAAGGGCTGGAAGGCGGCGGCGGTGCCGAGCAGATTGGTTTCCAGCGTGGCGCGCATCACGTCGAGGTCGGCGGAGATCGCGCTGTCCATGCCGATACTGATGCCGGCGCCCGCGATCACGATATCGGGCACACCCTGCGCATCCAGAGTCCGCTGCCCCGCATCCGAAAGGGCGGCGATATCACGCACATCGGCGGCGTGGACGGCAGCCTCGCCGGCGTCCCAGCCTTGCGCGACCACCCATGCGCGGACCTCGTCGGCGCGCCGTGCGACCAGCGCGAGCCGGTAGCCGAGCACGTGCAGGCGCAGCGCCGGCGCCTGGCCGATCCCGCTCGACGCACCGGTGACGAACGCGAGCGGCGCCTCGGCGCCGGACCCGCGGAGCCGCGCGCTGGCGCTCACGGACGGCGTGCGGGGGCTTCAAACACGCCGCGCATGCGCCCGCTGAAACGGATCACGCCGGAGAGGTTGTCGTAGTCGACCGCATCGGCGCGAACCTGGGTCGCACCGCGCGTGACGGTGACCGGAAGGTGCGAGCGCACCCGTTCGGTACTCAGGAATGCCTGCAGGAATTCGCCCCGGAAGTGGATTTCCTGCTCCTTTTCGCGCGCTTCCCGGACAACGTGAGCGCCGCCCAGCAGTTGAACCTCGCTGCCGTCGGCGTTCGATAGCGCGCGGGTCGCGGTGGCCACTGTGATGCGGCCATCGGCCGCGATGGAGCGGATGCGGGCGTTGTCGATTTCCACCGTATCGGTATCCGGATAGTGCCGCAGGGTATCGCCTTCGATCCGCGCCTGCCCTGCACCGCCCGCCGCGAAGCGCTGGACGCTGAAGCGCGTCATGGTGTAGTCGGGTTCGTGGCGCAGCGCAGCGGGCGCCGGGCTCACGTCGAAGACCGGGGTGTTCTTGACCAGCCACCAGGTTCCCGCGGCGAGCAGCGCCATCAGCAGCATCGGCAGGTAGGCCGACACGAGCGCCGCGGCGCGTGCCGTCCAGGGCTGCACGACAGCAAGGGTCGGTGGCGGATCGGCCGGCAGCAGGGAACTGCGCCCCGACTCTGGCAACGCTGGATCGTCAGCGGCTCGCATCCAGCGTGGTCAGGTGGCCGCGCAGCGCGCGCGCATAGCGGCCGGCAGCGCACAGCAGCAGATCGCAGCACTCGCGCGCCGCACCATGGCCGGCCGCCGCTGCGGTGACGTGGTGCACCCGGGCCCGGACCTCAATGTGCGCGCCCGGCGGGGCGCAGGCGAAGCCGCAGCGCGTGAGCAGCGGCAGATCGGGCCAGTCGTCGCCCATCGCACAGACCTCGTGCCATGCCAGGCCGAGGCGCTCCAGCACCGGCTGCGCCGCCGCGAATTTGTCGACCGCACCGTAGACCGCATGCTCGATGCCGAGGTCGGCAACGCGCTGGCGCACCGCGGCCGAGTCGCGTCCGGTGACGACGATCGGCACGATGCCGGCGGCCGCGAGCAGCTTCAGACCGTGCCCATCCAGGGTCGAGAAGGCCTTGAACTCCTCGCCGTCGGCGCCGACGTAGATGCGCCCGTCGGTGAGCACGCCATCGACGTCGAAGATCGCCGCGCGGATGTCTTGCGCGCGCAGCAGCAGCGCGGGGTCGAAGGCCAGGACCGGGCGCAGCGCGTCACCGTCCATCAGATCACCTTCGCCCGCATCAAGTCGTTGCTGGACAGCGCGCCGACCAGCACGCCGCCGGCATCGACCACCAGCACGCTGTTGATGCGGTGCGTTTCCATCAGCTGCGCAGCTTCAACCGCGAGCGCCCCCTCGCGCACCAGCTTGGGGCTGGGATGCATCACATCGCGCGCACTCAGCGCACGCAGGTCGCGGCCGGTCTCTATCAGGCGGCGCAGATCGCCGTCGGTAAAGATGCCCCGCACCCGGCCGTCGCCTTCGCACACTGCCGTGGCGCCGAGGCCTTTGCGCGTCATCTCGCGAACCATCGCCGTGAACGGCGTCTCGGGCGCAACGCGCGGCACCGCATCGCCCTGGCGCATCACGTCGCGCACATGGGTGAGCAGCTTGCGCCCGAGGCTTCCGCCCGGATGCGAGAGCGCGAAATCGGCCTCGCGGAAGCCGCGCGCATCCAGCAAGGCGACGGCGAGCGCATCGCCGAGCGCCATCTGCGCCGTGGTGCTCGCGGTCGGCGCGAGGTTGAGCGGGCACGCCTCCTGGTCCACCTCGCTCGACACGACGATATCGGCATGTTGGGCGAGGCTGCTGTCGGCGCGGCCGGTCATCGCGATCAGCGTCACACCGAGCCGCTTGAGGGCCGGCACGATCGCGCCGAGTTCGTCGCTCTCGCCGGAGTTGGAGATGGCGAGCACCACATCGCCGCGTGCCACCATGCCGAGGTCGCCATGGCTCGCTTCACCGGCGTGGACAAACAAGGCGGGGGTGCCGGTCGAGGCCAGCGTGGCGGCGATCTTGCGGCCGACGTGGCCGCTCTTGCCCATGCCCATCACGACGACGCGACCAACGCATTCGAGCATCGCCTGCGCGGCCCGCGCGAAGCCTTCGCCCTGGCGTGATTTGAGCCCGAGCAGCGCTTGCGCTTCGATATCGAAGGTCTCGCAGGCCAGGCGCAGGGCACGAGCCGCATCGAACGGTTGGCTGGCACTCACGTCGGGACGGCTCCAGTAGGATGGGACGATTCTAGAAGGCCGACGCGGCCCTCGCCGTCTCTCGACCCCCAGACTTCCCGCCTGCCCATGGCCTCAACGCTCGAAGTCGTTCTGCTCTATCTCGTCGCCGGGGTCGCCGGGGTGGTGCTGTGCCGGCTCGCGCGACTGCCGCCGATGCTCGGTTATCTGGTCGTGGGCGTTCTGATCGGACCGAATGCGCTCGGGCTGGTGAAAGACTCGGCGGCGGTCGAGTATCTCGGCGAGTTCGGCGTCGTGTTCCTGATGTTCGTGATCGGGCTCGAGTTCAACCTGCCCAAGCTCACGAGCATGCGCAAGCTCGTCTTCGGCCTCGGCCTGGCGCAGGTGGGACTGACGATCGCGGGAACGCTCGCCGGCCACTTCCTCCTGCGCTGGCTGCTCGCCGATACCGCGCATCCCTGGCAGCTGTCGTGGCAGGGCGCGCTCGTGCTGGGCGGCGCGATGGCAATGTCGAGCACGGCGATCGTCGTCAAGATGATGGCCGACCGGCTCGAGATGGAAAGCGAGCACGGCCGGCGCGTGATGGGCGTCCTGCTGTTCCAGGATCTGGCCGTGGTGCCGCTGTTGGTGCTGATCCCGGCGCTCAATTCGAGTCCGGGCGACATGGCGGCATCGATCGGCTGGGCGACGCTCAAGGCGGCCGTGCTGCTCGGCGTGCTACTCGTCGGCGGCCAGCGCGTGATGCGCGCCTGGTTGACACTTGTGGCGCGCCGGCGCAGCGAGGAGCTCTTCGTCCTCAACCTGCTGCTTGTCACGCTCGGCCTGGCCTGGCTCACCGAACACGCCGGGCTGTCGCTCGCGCTCGGCGCATTCCTGGCCGGCATGCTGATCGCCGAGACCGAATACAAGCACCAGGTCGAGACCGACATCCGGCCGTTCCACGACGTGCTGCTCGGCCTGTTCTTCATCACCATCGGCATGAAGCTCGACTGGCATCCGCTTCTCGAGCAATGGTGGCTGGTGCTGGCGCTGAGTCTGCTGCCGGTGCTGGCCAAATTCATGTTGGTCGGCGCGCTGGCGCGCTATTTCGGCGCCGCGCCCGGCGTCGCGCTGCGCACCGGGCTGTACCTCGCGCAGGCGGGCGAGTTCGGCTTCGTGCTGCTGACGCTCGGCGCAGGCCATCACCTGATCGATCCGCGCTGGATCAGCCCGGTGCTCGCGAGCATGGTGCTCAGCATGCTGGCAACGCCGCTGCTCATCCTGTACAGCAATCGGATCGTGATGCGGCTGTCGGCGAGCGACTGGCTGATGCAGTCGGTCGCGATGACGTCGATCGCCAAGCGCTCGATCAATACCGAGGCGCACGTCATCATCGCCGGCTTCGGCCGCAGCGGGCAGAACCTGGCGCGCCTGCTCGAGGCGGAGACGATTCCTTATATGGCGCTCGACCTCGATCCGGACCGCGTGCGCCAAGCCGCCGCGGCCGGGCAGAGCGTGGTGTTCGGCGATGCGGCGCGGCTGCAAAGCCTGATGGCTGCCGGCCTGGCGCGCGCGAACGCGGTGGTGGTGAGCTATCACGACACGCCGTCGGCGCTGAAGATTCTGCGCCTCGTCCGCACCCACGCGCCGGGCGTGCCGGTCATCGTTCGCACCATCGACGACAGCGATCTGGAACGGCTGCGCAATGCCGGCGCGACCGAGGTCGTGCCCGAAGCGATCGAGGGTTCGCTGATGCTGGCGAGCCACGCGCTCGCGTTGGTCGGGGTGCCGATGCGGCGCGTGATCCGCGTTGTTCAGGAACAGCGCGACGCCCGCTACGGGCTGCTGCGCGGCTACTTCCATGGCGCCGACGACGATACCGCCGACGATCTGACGACGGCGCGGCTCCTCGGCGTCTCGCCCGCGCCGGACAGCGGCTGCATCGGTCAGACGCTGGTTTCGCTCGACCTCGCCGCGATGGGTGTCTCGGTGGTCTCGATCCGGCGCGCCTCGGGCACGGTCGCCAGCCCGCACGAGGACTCGGTCATCGCGGCCGGTGACACCCTCGTGCTGTCCGGACTGCCCGCCGATCTGGCATTGGCCGAAGCGCGCTTGCTGCGCCGGCGCTGAGCCGGCACCCCAGTTCAGATGAACGGCGTGTGGCGCTGCAAGGTGGCGCGCATGCGGATCGCCATCACGCCGCCGGCGGCGCGCAGCAGTTCGAGCGCGATCGCCGGCACCCGCGTCGCCAGCTCTTCCAGGCGCGGGCCGCGCAGCGCCCAGACAATGCACGGCGTCATCGCCTCGACATTGGCCATGCGCGGACCGTCGACGAAGAGTCCCGGTTCGCCGACGATCGAGCCGGCGCGCAGGATCGCGATCTTGCTGCTGCCCGGCACCCCGCCGGTGACGAAGACCTGCAACGTTCCCTGGCTCAGGAAATACAGCGAACGATCGGTATCGCCCTGTTTGATCAGCAGGTCGCCCGAGCGGATTTCGTGGCGCGTGAGATAGGGCGCGAGGACCTTCCAGTGCTCGTGGGTAAGGCGGGCCCGGAACGCATCTTCGGCGTTCAAGGTCTGGATCGCCTGCACCAGTTCGTCAACTTGCATGACATACCTCCGGGGCCGGGCGCCGCGCATGACGATGCCCTGTGCTGCAGTCGATTATCCGCGCCTGCACCACCGCACCAACCCCGCAACCGCACGCATTACCAACCTCCAGCGAAGCCGGTGACCAATTGCTCAGCCCAGGCGCATTACCTGGCCGGCGCCGAGCGCGTGGATGCGGTGTGGGCTGCCGAGTGCCGCGATCTCGTGCATCACCGCGTCCATCTCGCCGGGCTTGATGTGGGTGATGTGGACATCGACGCTGCCCGCGAGCTGAGCGAGCTCGTGGCCGAGCGCGGCCGGGCACAGATGGCGGCTGATGCGCGCGACGACGCGCTCCTCGTCGCTGAAGGCGGTCTCGATCACGAGATCGGCCACCTTGATATCGCGCAGCCGCTCCCACAGCGCCGGGTTGGGGCCGGTATCGCCGGTGAAGACCCACCAGCCGCGCGCAAACCCCTCCACTGCGAACCCGACGGCCGGCACGGTATGCACCGCGCTCAGCACTTCGACCCGCTTGCCGTTGACCTCGAGCATCT
Source organism: Burkholderiaceae bacterium (assembly GCA_039920165.1). Lineage (GTDB taxonomy): Bacteria > Pseudomonadota > Gammaproteobacteria > Burkholderiales > Burkholderiaceae_C > JBDSEG01. Next base: position 8,882 of record JBDSEG010000043.1, on the reverse strand, counting down.
CGCCGACCTCGAACGATCGCAGCTCGAGCACCGGATGTTCGGCGCTCGGCAGGCGTGTGAAATCGGGCCAGATGACGCCGTTGAAGATGTGGGTACGCAGCGCCGCTAGGGTGGCGGCGAGCGCGTGCACGACGATCGGCGGGCGCTGTTGGGCGCTTCGGATGCGCAGCACGCTGTCGGCCAGGAGCCCGATCGAGAGCACATGGTCGAGGTGCGAATGCGAGACCAGGATGTGGTCGATCTTCGCCAGTGCGTCGAGGGCAAGATCGCCAACGCCCGTGCCGGCATCGATCAGCACATCGTCGTCGAGCAGAAACGACGTGGTCTTGCAGCCCGCGGCGATCGCTCCGGAACAACCGAGGACGTGTAGATTCATTTCATCTCGAAGCGACGCCGCGCTGGCGCAAAGGGGCAGGCCGCCGACCCCGTGCTCGGTGCGGCGATCGTTCGCGGGTCGAGCGGGATGCGTCGCCCCGCGGGCCTGCCATGCTGATCGCCCACGCGAGCGCGCGCAAGCGGGGGAGTGCGCAATTGGGGTAGCTTCATGGGGCAGAACGTCGGTGCCGCAGCGGCCGCCGTGCGATCGATCACGGTCGAGGCCATCGACCGTGGGCCGGCGTCACAGATGGATGAACTGCATCTGGGTGCCGGCAAGTTCGATCACGTCGCCGTTTTTCAGGTGCACGGTCTCGCCCGTAAGCGGATTCGAATTGACCGTGGGGCGCAGCGCGCCTTCCACATGGGCCAGCACATAGCCGCCCGGCCGCTTGGTGATCGACGCCACCTGGACACCGGGCTTGCCCACCGTCGTAACGACCTTGGTGAGCACGACCTCGCGCCCGGCCGCCGCGCCGTTCAGGACCCGGATCGACGCCGGCACGGTCGCCGCGCCGAGGCTGCCGAAGCCGGAGGCGCCGTAGGTCGAAGCGCTGTAGCCCGCGCCCTGCCCGGGAGCCGGCACGCTGCCCGGCTTGAGCACCGTCGTCTTCTCGTAGTCGGACCCCTCCTCGACCAGGAACTTGATCTTGTATTTGCCGATCTCCACCGTATCGTTGTGCGCGAGCAGCTGCTTCTTGATCGCCTTGCCGTTGATATAGGTCCCGTTGGTGCTGTTCAGGTCTTCGATAAAGACGTCCGAGCCGACCATCTGAAGCACCGCGTGCTCGCCGCTGACGGCGAGGTTGTCGATCACGATGTCGTTGTACGGGCGCCGCCCGAGGGTCGTCTTGTCCTTGGTGATCTGGACTTCCTTGATCACCACACCGTCGAGCGACACGACCAGTTTGCCCATGCTTTGCGACCTCGAAACGCTGAATTCTTGGCGCTGCTGCCGGCACGATGCGAGCGCCGGAAACAGCTGAAGGGAGTGACGCCGGATGTCAGCGCCGGAACGGCCACCACGAGCGAGCGGCCGTCGCGGGGCTGCGTGGCCGCGCGAGAACCACGGAGATATTATCCTTTCCACCCGCCTCGTTGGCGGCGCCAACGAGCACCGTGCCGGCATCGTGAAGGGTGTTCGACGACTGCATCAGGTGCGCGATGGTTTCGTCGTCGATCATGTCCGACAGCCCGTCCGAGCACAGCAGGTAGGTATCGCCCGGCATCACGTCGTGGGCATGGGTTTCGAGCAGCACCGTATCCTCGACCCCGACCGCGCGCGTCACCAGGTTCTTGTTGGACGAGAAGGCCGCCTGCTCGGCCGTGATGAGGCCCGAGTCGATCTGCTCTTGCAGCAGCGAATGGTCGTGCGTGATCTGCGTCAGGCGCCCGGCGCGCAGCCGGTAGCCGCGGGAATCGCCAACGTGCCCGAGCAGCAGACGACCGTGCCGGAACACACCCACCACCAGTGTGGTTCCCATTCCGGCGTACTGCGGGTTCGAATTGGCGGCGTTGAAGATGGCGCGGTTCGCGTTGTCCACGCAGATGTCCATCGCGCGGCGCACATCGGCGTCCGACGCCGCTTCGGATGCTTCAGCTAGCCAGCGGCCGAGCTCGGTCTTGATGAACGAAGCGACCATGCCGCTCGCCACTTCGCCGGCGTTGTAGCCGCCCATGCCGTCGGCGAGCACGACGAGCGCGTTGTCCTCGTCGATGGCGATCGAGTCTTCGTTGTTGTTGCGCGCCCGGCCGGTGTCGGTGGCGCTGAAGAACTCGAGCATCATGGCGGGACGGGGTGGGACGATCCTCGAGGCACTCGACGGGGGGCCGGCGCTCGGCTTCAAAAGCGCGAATTGTGCCCTGGATCGGGCCGCTCAAACCTCGTTGTACGGCTGAACTGCGCACTCTCGGCGGCCACGTCCGTCGGTGCGGGCGCCGGCGTCGCCGCGGAGTCGGCGATGCCGGCGCGCCGGCCGTGCGCCCGCGCTTCGATGGCCGCGACGTCGCGCAGGTCCTGCGCCATCTGGTGGCCATCGGCGTAGCGCATCTCGGGCCGCTTCTCGAGCGCCAGCGCCACCACGTTGGAGAGCGCCTCAGACAAGCCAGGGCGCAGCGTGCGCACGTCGGGCGCGGGCTCGTTGGCGATCTGCGACATCAGGCGCGCCATCGATTCGGCCTGGTGCGGCAGCGCGCCGGTCAGCAACTGGTACAGCATGACACCGAGTGAGTACAGGTCGCTGCGGCCATCGACGCGCCGCCCGGACATCTGCTCGGGCGACATGAAGGACGGGGTTCCGAGGACCATGCCGGTGCGGGTGCGGCTTGCATCCGCGATGCGAGCGATGCCGAAATCCGTCACCTTCACCTCGCCGGCCTCGAGATCGATCATCACGTTGGCCGGTTTGATATCGCGATGCACCACGCCCTGCCGATGCGCGTAGGCGAGAGCCTCGGCGACCCGCGCGACGATGTCCAGCACCGTCGCGAGCGGGAGCAGGCGCGCTGCCGAGGTGTGCACCTGCAGGTCGTGGCCGGTCAGATACTGCATCGCGATATAGGCGAGATTGCCGTCTTCGCCGGCGTCGAAGATCGCCACGATATCGGGATGCTGGAGCCGGCCGGCGGTCTCGGCCTCGCGGAAAAAACGTTCGCGCGCTTGCGCAAGGGCCTCGCCCTCGAACTCCTGTCCGAGCTCCAGCGTCTTGATGGCAACCTTGCGCCCGATTTGCGGGTCCGAGCCGAGATACACCACGCCCATCGCACCGTGCCCGATGCGGCGCTCGATCCGGTAGCGACCGAGCATGCTGCGCTCGGCAACCGCAGTCGGCGGCGCCATCCCGGCATCGTGCGAAGCGAGCGGCGCGGGAACGGTTTCGGGGGACGAGCCGGCTGCGAGCGGCGCCGGATCGGCCCCCGAACCCCGCCGGCCGCGCAGCCACCATCCGAACTGGCCGAAAGCGAGCGCGACCAGCGGCAGCTCGAGCGGGGTGACGCCGAGCACCGTCCCGGCCGCGCCGATGCCGAGCAGCGCGACCCCGATCGGCCGCGCATACCGCGGCGCGAGGCGCGGCAGCAGCCAGGCGAGGTAGATGCCGACGACGCCCAGCGCCGCCAACACCTGGAGCCACTGCGCCGGTTCGACCACGCGGGTCACAGCGGTATCAGGCGCGACCGGCCGCTGTCACTTCACCAGCAGGACCGGCACGTTCGAATGGGCGAGCGTTCCTTGGGCCACCGAGCCGATGATGGCCGCCGCGTGCGAGCCCAGGCCGCGCGTGCCTATCACGATCAGGTCGCAATCCTGGGCGTGCGCGACCTGCGCGATCTGCTCGCCCGGATCGCCGAGATGGATGTGCTCCTTGAACGTCAGCCCGGCCGCGGTGAGCATGGCGCGCGCCGGCGCCATGGCGGCTTCGCTGCGCTCGCGGTGGTAGTCGTCGAGCGTCTCGCCAGCGACGAAGCGCGCGACGTCGCCCGAGATCGGGCGCTGGACATTGATCAGATGCACCTCGACCGCCGGGTCGCGCAGCGCCTGGCGCAGGTCGATAAGACGGCGCACCGCGCGCTCCGCGCCGGCCGAGCCGTCGACTGCGATCAGCATGCGCTGGAAGCGGCCCGGGCCGGTGTCCTCGGCCTGCGCCTGCGGCTCTTGCGCGGCCGGCGCTTCACGCCGCCCGGACCACCACTTTCCGAACAGCACCACCACCACCGCGCCGGCCAGGGGCGCCAGCCAGTGCAGATACGGCGCCTGCGAATCGACCCAGGGCCGGCTGATCGGGTCGGTGATGGCCATCTCGCCTGCGACCCAGCCGAGCAGCGCGGCGCCCAGCGTGATGATGATCGGGAACTTCTCCATCAGCGTGAGCAGCAGCCGGCTCGCGAAGATCACGAGCGGGATCGAGATGGCAAGGCCGATGACGAGCAGGGTGACATCGCCCTTGGCCGCGGCGGCCACGCCGATCACGTTGTCCAGGCTCATCACCAGGTCGGCGATCAGGATCGTCTTGATGGCCGCCGCCATGGTCGTGGTGCCGGCACCGTGTTCGTCGCCCCCGTCCTCCGGCAACAGCAGCTGGACCGCGATCCACAGCAGCAGCGCCGCGCCGACGAGCTTGAGGTAGGGCAGCTGCAGCAGCTCGACCGCGACGATGGTCAGCGCGATCCGCATCACCACCGCAGCGCCGCTGCCCCATGCGACCGCGCGCTTTTGCTGGTGTGCCGGCAGGCCGCGCGCGGCCAGCGCGATCACCACCGCGTTGTCGCCCGACAGGACGATATTGACGCCGATGATCTGCAGCAGGGCGATCCAGAATTCAGGGCTGTTGAATGTCACTGTGTTGTCTCCGCGAGGTGCGTGTTTGAGTCGGACTCGCCGGCTTGGTGGCGCGACGGCCGCTTCGAATCGGATGTTGCGGCGGCTAGATCAGGGCCTTGAGCAGCTTGCCCATCTCGGACGGGTTGCGCGTCACGCGAAAGCCGCACTCCTCCATCACCGCCAGCTTGGCATCGGCGGTGTCGGCGCCGCCCGAGATCAGCGCGCCGGCGTGGCCCATGCGCTTGCCAGCCGGCGCAGTCACGCCGGCAATGAAGCCGACGATCGGCTTCTTCATGTGCCGCTGGCACCAGCGCGCGGCGTCGGCCTCGTCGGGGCCGCCGATCTCGCCGATCATGATGACCGCGTCGGTATTCGGGTCGTCATTGAAGAGCTGCATGATCTCGATGTGCTTGAGCCCGTTGATCGGGTCACCGCCGATGCCTACCGCGCTGCTCTGCCCGATTCCCAGTTCGCTCAGCTGCGCGACCGCCTCGTAGGTCAGCGTGCCCGAACGCGACACCACGCCGACCCGGCCGGCCTTGTGGATGTGACCCGGCATGATGCCGATCTTGATCTGGTCGGGAGTGATCAGGCCCGGGCAGTTCGGACCCAGCAGCAGCGTCTCCTTGCCGCCCTCGGCAACCTTGGACCGCATGCGATTGCGCACCTCGAGCATGTCGCGCACCGGGATGCCTTCGGTGATGCAGATCGTCAGATCGAGGTCGGCCTCGACCGCTTCCCAGATCGCCGCCGCCGCACCGGCCGGCGGCACGTAGATGACGCTCACTGTCGCGCCGGTGGCGGCGGCCGCCTCACCGACGTTCGCGAAGATCGGGATGCCTTCGAAGTCCGTGCCCGCCTTCTTCGGATTGACGCCGGCAACGAAGCACGCGCGACCATTCGCATAGTCGCGGCACATGCGGGTGTGGAACTGTCCGGTCTTGCCGGTGATGCCCTGGGTGATGACCCGGGTGTTCTTGTCGATCAGGATGCTCATGGGGGTCCTTGCGCGGCAATCTGCGTCTGGGTCTTACTTTTTCAGCGCGGCCATCACCGCCTGGGCGGCATCGGCCATCGAATCGGCGCTGATGATGGGCAGGCCCGAATCGGCGAGCAGTTTCTTGCCCAGATCCTCGTTCGTACCCTTCATGCGCACGACCAAGGGCACGTTCAGGTTGACCGCCTTGCAGGCCGCGACGATGCCTTCGGCGATGGTGTCGCAGCGCATGATGCCGCCGAAGATATTGACGAGAATCGCCTTGACCTTGGGGTTGCCAAGCATGATCTTGAACGCCTCGGTCACTTTCTCGGCGGTGGCGCCGCCGCCGACATCGAGGAAATTGGCCGGCTCGCCGCCGAACAGCTTGATCGTGTCCATGGTCGCCATGGCGAGGCCGGCACCGTTGACCAGGCAGCCGATATTGCCGTCGAGCTGGATATAGGCGAGGTCGAACTTGCTCGCCTCGACCTCCGCTGGGTCTTCCTCGTCGAGGTCGCGGTAGGCGACGATCTCGGGGTGGCGGAAGAGCGCGTTCGGGTCGAAGTTGAACTTCGCGTCGAGCGCCTTGATACCGCCCTTGCCTTCGAGGATGAGCGGATTGATCTCGGCCAGCGAGCAATCGGTTTCCAGGTAGCAGCGGTACAGCTTCTTGAGCACATCGACCGCCCGCGGCACCGATCCGGCCGGGACGCCGATGCCGTTCGCGAGCTCCGCGCCCTGCGCATCGGTCAGGCCAGTGGCCGGGTCGATGAAGACCTTCAGAATCTTCTCGGGCGTGGCGTGCGCCACTTCCTCGATATCCATGCCGCCTTCGGAGCTGGCCATCATCGCCACCCTCTGCGTCGCCCGGTCGGTCACGGCAGCGACGTAATACTCCTTCTTGATATCGGCACCTTCCTCGATCAGCAGGCGGCGCACCTTCTGGCCGGCCAGGGCAGTCTGGTGGGTCTTGAGCTGCATGCCGAGAATCTCGCCCGCGAGCTTCTTCACCTCGTCGATCGAGCGTGCGAGCTTGACGCCGCCGCCCTTGCCGCGACCGCCGGCGTGGATCTGCGCCTTCACCACCCAGACCGGGCCGCCGAGTTTCTGGGCCGCCTCGACCGCCTCGTGGACGCTGAAAGCGGGATAGCCGCGGGGAACCGGAATATCGAACTGGCGCAGGAGTTCCTTGCCCTGGTATTCGTGGATTTTCATGGCGTCTCGGTGGCCTTCGAAGAAGAGGGCGCGCGGAACCAGCGCGGATAGTGGGACTGGACCACCGGGCCGTCGGCGCGCAGCGCGTGACAGCGGTCGATCGGCATCGGCTGCACCGGCGCGCCGGATTCGTCAGCCTGGTCAAGCAGTCCTTCGCCGGCAAAAGCCTGCACCACCGCGGTAGGCAGCACCCAGGTCAGCTCGGACAGGTGGGTGCAGCCCTTAACGCCGCCCAGGCGATCCTTGACGCCGCGGCGAAAGCCGTCGAGCAGGTTCAGGCCGATCAGGCGGGCATAAAGATCGCCATGCGCATCGCAGGCGCCGGCGTAGGGCATGGCGACGGTCTGCGCGCCGGCGTCGACGATATTGAATCGCGCATCCACGACGATGCGCAGCCGCATGTCATGGATCGGGTCGCCCGCGGCGAGAAGCTCGCCACTGCGCAGGACGAAGTTGCTCGCGCGGACATCCTGCATCTGCGCGTCGACCTCCCACAGACCGTCGGACCGTGCATGGATCTCGATGTCGATGCGACGGCGGTGGCGAAGCTGGCGCTCGGGCGCGGCAGGGGGCAGAGCCATCGTGGGTCGGGCAGTGGGCGGGCGGGCAAAGAAGACAGATGCGGACCGCACCCTGTGGCCGCGTGACCCGCCCTTGCGAATCACCGGCTCGGGGCGACCGAGCCGGGCGAATGTAGCACGCTGATTTGTCTCGCCACCCGGCTGCGCGCGACCTGCTTGAAGCGCTCGCGGCGCAGCGATTTCAGTCGTCGTCGCGCAGCGCTTCGGCGCCGTTTGGCGCGCGCGCCGCCTCGCGCAGCACCCGCGCAACCACCTCGGCGCTGAAGCCGCGGCCGGCGAGGAAGCGCGACTGGCGGGCACGGCTGGCGGGGTCGGTGGCGGCAGGATCGTATTTGCGCGCCAAGACGGCGCGGGCGCGCTCGAGTTCGGATTCGCGCAAGCGCCGCTCGGCGTCCGGTGACAAGACGGCGTGATGTTGCGCGAGCTCGAGGCGGATGCGCGCGTTGCCGAAGCGGGTGATGCGCGCATGAACGCGCGATTCGACGAAGCGCTCGTCGGACAGAAAGCGGTTCGCTTCGAGCCAGTCGAGCAGCGCCTCGACGTCCGCGCTCACGCCGCGGTCGACTTGCGGCGCCGGCGAAGCGCCATCGTGGTCGGCGCACACATCGGCCGAACAGTCGTCGGACCGCGCGTCACGTTCGGCCCGATCGGCATGGGCGGCGAGCTTGCGACGCAACTCGGCGCGACTGTGGTCGCGCAGCGCCAGCAACTGCAGCGCGCGCGATTTGAGCGAGCCGGCGGGCGTCAAAGGCACGGCAGCGCCTGGCTTATTCCTTGGCCACCGCCTTGAGCTTGGCCGGCTTGACTTCGGCCCCGATGACCGGCGGCAGCACGCGGATGCCGACCGCCTCGCGCACCTTGTTCTCGATCTCGAAAGCGAGGGCCGGGTTCTCCTTCAGGAACTCGCGCGCGTTGTCCTTGCCCTGGCCGATCTTCTCGCCCTGGTAGGCATACCAGGAGCCGCTCTTCTCCAAGATGCGGTTTTCCACGCCCATGTCAATCACCTCGCCTTCGCGGCTGATGCCCTGGCCGTAGAGGATGTCGAACTCGGCGGTCTTGAACGGCGGCGAGACCTTGTTCTTGACGACCTTGACCTTGGTCTCGTTACCGATCACTTCCTCGCCCTTCTTGATGCTGCCGATGCGCCGGATATCCAGGCGTACCGAGGCGTAGAACTTGAGCGCGTTGCCGCCGGTGGTGGTCTCGGGCGAGCCGAACATGACGCCGATCTTCATCCGGATCTGGTTGATGAAGATGACCATGGTGTTGGTCTTCTTGATCGTGCCGGTGAGCTTGCGCAGTGCCTGGCTCATGAGGCGCGCCTGCAGGCCGGGCAGCGAGTCGCCCATCTCGCCTTCGATCTCAGCCTTGGGCGTGAGTGCCGCGACCGAGTCAATAACGACCAGGTCGAGCG
>JBDSEG010000042.1:0-6658 GCA_039920165.1 Burkholderiaceae bacterium | reverse complement strand
CGGGCGAGGTAGGCGCGATCACCACCCCAGGCGATACGACACCGGGAGATACGACACCCGGCGAGACAACGCCCGGTGTGATACCGATGACCCCCGGCGAGACCGGCGTGATGCCGATGACGCCCGGTGTCACCCCCACCACCCCGGGCCGGCTCCGGTTGAAGTCGGCCAGATCGGTATTGAACCTCGTGATATCGGTATTGAAGCGAGTCACGTCGTTGCCGACCTTGGTGCTGGCGCGCTGCACCTCGACGGCGAGCGCTTCGACCCGAGCCGCCTTGGTATCGACCTGCGCCACCAGCGCCTCGGCGCGGTTGAGCCGTTCGAGACTCAAGGCATCGACCGCGGCGACGCTGCCGAGCAATTCCTTGCGGGTGTTGCGAACCAGGGTGAAGCTGCCGAGCGCGGTCGGGCTCACTTCGCGCGCGGCCACTTCGAACTGGGTCAGCACCGCCACGCGTGCGGCCGGGGCGACGTTGTCGAGGTCGCTGCTCACGACCTTGGCGACCGCCGCATCGATGGTCTTCTGGCCGAGCCACTGCGCGGTTCGACCGCTCTGGTCGGCCACGAATCGCTGCGCCTGGCCGAGCAGGTCGACCAGCACCTCGGCGCTGCCGGCACGGCCGAGCGCCTGGCCGAATTTGGCATCGAGCCCGGCGCCTTCGCGCAGCGCATCGGCAAAGAATTCGAGCCATGCGCCGACCCAGTTTTTCCACTCGACCGTGCGCACCGCGCGCGCCACCGTATTGCCGCCGCCGCCGGCCGCCAGCGCATCGGCCTGGATCAGCACGCTGTCGACCGGCCAGGCAAAACGCCAGGTACCGGGGTTGATGCTGGCGAGCATCGCTTCGCGCCGGTCGCGCACATGGATGTCGATCGCGCGGCGCAGGTTGTAGCTGCGTTCGAGCAGGTACAGACCGGCGAGGGCGCGGAAGTCGGCTTCGCGCTTCATCGGATCGGGCGCGCTCGCATCGAGCGCCGCGAAGGCGGTATCGAGAGCGGCCTGCTGCACATCGGACAGCGGCTCGGAAGGGGCACGAACGAGCTCGATCTCGGCCGTCCCGTCGGCGCCGCTTTGCACCGTGATCGCCTGGCCCTCGACGCGCGTGAAACCATACATCCACACCAGCGTGCCGGAGCCGGTCTGCAGCGTGACGGCAACCCCGGCGCGCGGCGTGCCGCCCGCATCGGCGACGCGCAGCGTGAGCGCGAGCGGCTGGCCGAGCCAGGCCGGTTGCGGGCGCACGTCGAGCGCGAGCGCGAGGCCGCTCTCGGTCGACTCGAAGCCGGGCGACCCGGCATGAAAGAGTTCGACCCAGCGCTCGGGCGCGAAGCCGAGCGCGGCAATGCAGATCTCGGTGAAGCGATCTGGCCCGATCAGCCGCACGGCGCGCACCTGCGTAACGGCCGTGAAAGCGCCGCCGAGCGCGGCGCGGGCATCGAGCAGGCGCTGGCCGAGGCGAATGCCGATATCGGGCTCGCCCGGAAACTCGATATCGCGCGCGAGCTGCTGCGCGCTCGTCGCGCGGTTCAGGAAGTCGATCATCTGCTGCGCCTGCAGCGGCGACAGGTCGCGCGGTTCGAGATGGACGATGGGCATGGCTGGCTGCCAGATCCCTAAGCAACGAGTCGCCGCCCGGTGGACGCGCGTAACTCCCTCTCCCAGAGGGAGAGGGAGCAAATACGAATGTCGCTGCAAGACATGGTTCTCACGCGCGCGGAATCCGCGTTGCCAGATCGGCGAGACCGAGGTTGATCTTGTTCAAGCGTCCGCCCAGGTCGGCGACCTCGGCCACGTTGATCTTGTTCACGCCGTCGCCGATATTTTTCAGGCCGGCGCTGATCTCCTTGCCGGTCTGCTCGGCTGCCTTCACCCGGCCTTCGAGCACCTGCACCGCCGTCTTGGTGCTGGCCGCGTCGAGGGCGGTGGCCTGCGCGGCGCGCGCGGTCTGGCCAGCCTGCTGCGCGGCCTGCGCCTGCTGCGCATAGCCGAGCGCGGCCTGTGCATCGGCGCCGCCTATGCCGAGCTGCAATTGCGCCGCGCCCTTGAGCAGCACCTTGCTCTGCGCGAGGCCGACGTCGCCGCCCGCGTCGACCAAGCCGGCCGCGGTATCGAAGGCATGCAGGTTGCGCAGATTGCCGAGGGCGCCTTCGGCGCGCGAACGCTTGTCGAGTTCGGTCACCGCGAAGGGCAGGATGTCGGGGCGCAAGCGGTTCTGCTCGAACAGATCGCGCCAGCCCGGCAGCACCGGTTCGACCTCGTGGATGTAGTCGTCCGACCAGTGCGCGATCCACTCGCGAAACGTCACCTGCACGGTCGCGATGCCGCGCGTCGGGTCGGGCGTGAGGGCGCTCGCATCGGGCTTCGCGAACGCCATCACCGTGGCGCGGTATTCCTCCCATTCGCCCAGGCGGATGGTGTCGGTGAGGCGATCGCGGACGAACTTGCCGTTCGTGATCTGCCCGACATAGCCGTCGGCATACTGGCGCACGCTCGGGTTCGCGTCATAGGTGACGGCGAGCGCCTTGAAGGCGAGCTTGGCCTGCGGGTCCTGCGGCGAAGCAGCCGCCACCAGGGCCTGCTGAACCGAGGTTCCGGCCACGCTGGTCTGCGCCTTCAGCGCATTCGCGAACGCGCCTTCGGACGCCGCCGTGAAGCCGCGCGTGAACTGCGAGCGCAACTGCACGCGCACCTCGCCTGCCGCATTGAACTGCACCGACAGCGCGTTCTCCTCGGCGTTCTCGCGCACCGTGAAACCGGGCGCCGCGCGCAGCCTTCCCCAGGTGGCGACGACGTCGAGCCACGGCATCGGCGCGACGAGCGCCGTGCCGTCGAGCGCGCTGGCGCGAAAGACGATCTCGGCAACCTGCCCGACCAGGAAATTCTCGGCCGTCGTCTGCACCGACAGTCGGTAGTTCTCGCGCAGCGGGGCGGTCTGTTCTTCGAGTGTCTGCAAGCGCGCCGGCAAGCCGTCGAGCGCATCGACTCGCGTGCCCAGCGCCGCGATGGCGGCTTCGGCCGCAGCCATGCGCGTGGGAAGATCGGCGAGCGCGCCGCCGTAGTCGACCAACACCGAGACGAGTGCATTCCAGTCGGCCGCAGTGATGAGGTGGCCGGGCGATTTGGGCGCCAAGGTGGCGGCAAGCGCGCGCGCTTCTTCGAGTGTCATGACGGGCTCTCCTTGAAGACGGTGCCTTCGGCCATCAACTGCAGCGGGATGCCGGCCGGCCGTGCGCGGCTGATCAGTTGCCAGACGCGCTCGGCGATGGCCGGGTCGAACGGCTGGGCGGGATCGGGCGCGAACAGGCGCACGCGGATGCCGACCGCCGGCGACGCCGGGCTCAAGGCCCACACCTTCGCCGACGGCGCATAGGCAAACGCCGAGCGATCGAACTGGCCTTCATGTTCGGGGTCGGCCAGAAAGGCCGGGTCGTCGCGCCGGTGCCCAGGGACCGGAGCGCTGCGCTGCGGCGGCCGGAACAACTGCCCTTCGGTCGACCACCAGGGCCGGCCTTCGGCGGGCGGCGCGGGAGCGCGGTCCAGCTGCAGATAGCGCCAGCGCGCCCCTTCGGTATCGGCCGGCAGATAGGGCATCCCAGCGTCGACGCAGCGCGTCTCGTCGGGCTTGATGCGCAGCATGATATCGGTGGGCAACACGGCCTGGGCGTCGCTGAAGACGGCGCCGTCCCAATGGCCCACCTCGGCCTGCAACGCTGGCTGAACGAGCAGCGCAGCGATCGCCTCGGACGGCGCGGCGCGGGCTGCAAGCTCGACATTTGCGAAGCGCTGCGCCCGCGCATCGAAACGCTGCCAGCGCCCGCCCGTGCGGTCGAACTGCCAATGGCCGCGCGGTTCACTGCGCAGCGGCTCGGGATAGATCAGGTCGGCATCGCCGAGCGGCAGCCATGTCGATGTGGCGAAGTCGAACTGGGCCAGGTCGCGGCCGTCGAAGCGGAACAGGCCATCGTCGCCGACGATGCGCAGCAGACCACGCTCGTCGACCGCGAGGCCCAGCACCGCGCCGGCGAAGAGGTCGGGGAAGGCGGCCAGCCGGGTCGTGCCGTCGGCGTCGGCGAACCAGCGCGCGAGACCTCCCGGTCCGCCAATCCACAGGCTCCCGTCGGCGGTCACGGCGATATGCTGCACCGGCGGCAGCGGGCTGTCCGCCTCGTCCGCGTCGGCCGCCTCTTCGACCCAGTCGGCGAGCGATTCGGAAACGCCGGTCGCGGCGTAGCGCCAGCGCTTGCCGTGGCGCGCGATGTGCAGCGTGCGCTCGGTCGCCATCACCTCGCGGTTGCCGTCGATCGAATACGCCCGCAGGTCGAGCGCCGCATGCCGATGCTCGACCACGTTGCCGAAGGCTCCGAGCTGGCACACGCCCTGGGCGCCGGCCGCCACCAGGCCCTCCGCGGCGTTCGGCACCAGCACCCGGACGGCGCCTTGGACTTCGCCCGCGGCGACCCAGCGCAGCACACCGTCTTCGGGGAAGAGGCGACATCGGAAAAGGCCTTCGTCGGTGCCGAGCCAGACCGAATCGCCGGCCGAGGCGAGGGCGTTGTATGCGCCCGCCGGGGCATCGGCGCCGACCGCCTGCAACGCGCTGCCATCGAAGCGCTCGACGGTGTGGGTCGACCCGCTTCGCTGGATCAACCACAGGCTGCCGTCGCATGCGCCGCACAAAGCTGCCGCACGGCCGGCGTCGAGCGTGGTGGCGACTTCGAACGGCCCGTTCGCGGATGGATCGCGGGCTTCGTTGGTCGCGCTCGGCGGCGCGCTGGCCAGCAGTTCCGCGCCGCGCAGCAGCCACTGGCGGCGGCCCGGCAACAAGCGCAACGCCTGCCCCGGCGCGAGCGTTCCGGTATAGGCGACGCCGATGCCCTTGACTGCGGCGTCGGGCAGATAGCGTTCAAGCATCGGCGCCTCCGTCGTGCCCCCGATCGCATCCGCCGCGACGCCGGCGATCACGAAGCCGGGCCGGCCGCTGCCCGTGAGCTTCCAACGCGCGAGCGCGGCAACGCGGTCGGTCTCGGCGACGTTGGGCGTCGAGGTCAAGGGAATCGGCGCGAGCCTGGTCGAGACCGGCTCCTCGACCGCGTAGCCCGTGCGCTGCGCCGCCGGCGCTGCGCTCATGTCCTCGGGCAGCGCGGCGTCGACCAGTCGACGCAGCGCGCCCGGCGTGACCAAGCCGGCGCGGTAAGCGCCGAGGACATCGCCGACCCGAGCGCGGTATTCCTCGACCTCCTCACGCAGGCTGGCCGGGTCGCGCCACGGCGGCAGGTCGAGCAGCGCCGCCAGCCGCGGGAGGTCTCGCACATGCGGGTAGCGCAGCGCCTCGCCGCGGTCGGCGGCATTGCCGATGCGCAGCGCGCCCAGGCTGCGCTCGCGCCGATCGGCCGCGAAGTGCTTCGCCCAGGCCGCTGCATCGGCGGTATCGAACCAGTGCGCTCGCAACACATGCTGGATATCGGCGGCGCCTGCGTCGAACGCGGCGCCGACCGCAGCCAGCCATTGGGCGAGCAGCGTCGCATCGCCGCGCTGCGGTCGCCACAGCGAGGGCAGGTGGTCGACGAGTTTGTCGTAGGCGGGCATGGGTCAGGCTTTGATTCCCTCTCCCTCTGGGAGAGGGCGAGGGTGAGGGCCGGCGAAGCCGGATCGGGCTTCGCTTGAGCTGCCTCTTGCGCGTGAGGCCGAGCCGGGTGTTCGGCCCGGGGGCCGAGTAACTTTCATTTGGGCCAGCAAATGAAAGTTACCCGCCCGCCGGGGCGGGACCCGGCTCGGCCTTTTCAAACAAAAGGCGCGACGAAGAAGCATCGAAGTCATGCCAGCTCACCCCTTCGGCTTTACATCCACCGTAATCCGCGCCACCGACAAGCGCTCGGTGGTAGTCAATGCAAACGTCGGCGCTGCGGCCGCCGCCAGCAACTGGCTCGCCCCGGTCGGCCGCGTGAAGACCCATTGCACGCTGTACTCGCCGATCTGCGCATCGGTCGCACCCGGGCTGCCCGCGAGCTGCTGCTCGTAGGTCGCCGACGCGAAGCCGGGCAGCGGCAACAGGCGGGTGAGCAGCGGCCAGCCGAGCACGCGCTTCGCATCGAGCGAGGCGTCGTCCTGCACGGCAAGCGCGTTCAGACTTGCGATCGCCGCTTCGAGTGCCGCCTGCAGCGCTGCCTGATCGGGGATGACTTGTGCGCGCAGATAGCGCACCGCCAGCGTCACGCCAGTTGCCAGGGCCGGGTCGCTGATGCGAACCTCACCGAGTTCGGTCGGCATGGCCGCGAGCGCCAGCACGCCGCGCGCCGCGTCCAGCGTCTCGAGGCTGCCGACCCGTGCCGCGACAAGGCGCGCATCGTCGACCCCGGCCACACCCATCGCCAGGCCGATGAGCTTGCTCGCGCTGCCGTCGCTGCGCGTGGGAAGTTGCTTGAAGTAGTCGCCGAAGCGGGCGCGGATCGCTTCCTGGATGCCGCGCAATTCGGTCGGCGGCAGGCCGGGCGCTGTCATCAGGCGCAGCTCGATATCGACCCGTGCGGGCGCGCTGCCGTCGAGCAGGTTCACCACCACGCCGGCCGGCCGCACACGCAGGATCGCGGCGTCCAGGCGCGCCCGCCGCGTCGGGTCGAGCGCGCCCGATTGCAGCTGGACGATGACGACACCCGG
>JBDSEG010000041.1:0-21364 GCA_039920165.1 Burkholderiaceae bacterium | reverse complement strand
GCGCGCTGCCGTCGAGCAGGTTCACCACCACGCCGGCCGGCCGCACACGCAGGATCGCGGCGTCCAGGCGCGCCCGCCGCGTCGGGTCGAGCGCGCCCGATTGCAGCTGGACGATGACGACACCCGGTGCGGGCTCGGTCAGCTCGCAGCGCAGCCCCTCGGCGCCGACCGCGGCCTCGATCGCGGAGCGCGTGCCGCGCTCGGCACCGACCAGAAAGCGGCGTGCCCGCGTGCGCAATTCGGCATCGGTCTCGTCGCGATCGAGGCGTGAACTCGCGCCCGGGTTGGTCACCGATTGGATGCCCGCGACCGGTCGCGTCAGCAGCGTCAGCGCATCCGCCGGCACGCCGTCATTCGTGGTCAGCAGGTCGCGCGCCACGACCTTCGCACTGGCCTGCCCGTCGGCGAGCAGCACGTCGGACAGCGTCTCGTATTCGATCGCGCCATCGGTGGTCGCGGCGCGGGTGCCGGCCGGCAGCGTGATCGCACCGCGGCTGGTGGGCACGCGCGCGAAGCGCAGTTCGGCGCTGTTGCGTCCAGCGCGAACGCGCTCGATGCCGAGCAGTGCGACCACATGGTCGAGCGCGCCCCCGCTCGCGGTATCGATGAAGCCGGCGTCATACACCGACTGCATCTGCGCGTACAGACCGGCAGCTTCCAGCGCGACCGCTTCGAGCATCGTGCGCACGACCGAGCCGGGGTACAGGTCGTTGACGCCCGCCTCGCGCTGGCGCGGCAGATAGTGCACTTCGAACGCCGTGCCTTCGTCGGGACGCTGCGCACCGGCAATCCATTCGAGCCGCGCCGCATCGGCCGCGAGCTTGTAGTCGGCATCGCGCTCGAAGCGCTGGCTCGCGCCATTGCGCATGCCCCAGACCGCCGTGATCTGCTGCACCGGCGCGCGTTCCAACGGATGCGTGAAAGGCTCTCGCGGATTGCCCGGCGGCGGGTACGGATGGGCCTCGGCGCTGACGCCGCCGAGCAGCCGGTTGAGCAGGCTCTCGGCGACTTCGGGATAGGTCTTGCGGCGAAACGACATGGCGCTCTCCAGCGGATCACACCGCGAGCTCGATGGCGAACGGGCCGACCGTGACGAGCGTCGTCGCGCCGACCGGCTTCACGCGCAGCAGCACGTCCACCGTCGAGCGCGCGCCCGGCGACGGCAGCACCGTCAGCTCGACGACCTTCTCGACGCGCGGTTCGAGCTTCAATGCTTCGAGCACGAACAGCTTGAGCAGATTGCGCTGCGCGGCGTTGTTCTCGCGGCCGATCAGTTCGTGCACGCGCGATCCGTACTCCAGGTGGCCGAGCCCGGCCAGCTCGCCGCGCGGGGTGAGCAGGCGAAGGATGACCGCCTGCGCGAGGTTGTCGAGCCCGGCGCGCGGGACGAAGTCCCAAGGCCGGCGCGGCAGCCGGTTCGTCTCGGTCAGGCGATAGACCGGGCGCAGCTCGCGGTGTGCGGCAAATACCGCGAGATCGGCCAGCAGGTGGCCGGTTTCGGGCGCCTTGAAGCTGCTGACGTTGGCCATTCGGATCACCCGCCGATCGAGACCGTGCCGACCGCGACGACGCTGCCCCCGGGGACATCGGCCGGGTCGTTGCACGTCATCGCCGGATCGCCGCTGCGCGCGGCCGGCTTGCCATTGATGAACACGCTCGCCGACCCCTTGACGATGGTCGCCTTGTCGCTCGGCGGCTTCTGGAACGGGCCGGCGGTCGGGATGTGGCCGGGCGCATTCGTCGCGGTCGAGCCCTGGGTTGCGGCCGGCTTGCCTTCGATATTCACGTCGCTCGACAGCGCGCCGTCGAGCTGGCCCGCGAACGGGCTCGGCAGTGGTGTAGGCACCGGACCGCCGGGACTCGGGATCATCTGGATGTGGATATCGGTCGCCACGACCTGGTCGCCTTGTTTTGCTGCCGGCATGCCCATGCGCTGGTTCTCGCTCAGTTGAGATCGATCTTGCTGGCCTTGAGCTTGAGCGTCGCCCCGGCCTTGATCTCGGCGCTGCCGCCGGCTTCGAGTTTCAGGTCACCGCTCGCCTTGACCTGCACGTCGCCCGCGCCTTCGAGCCTGACGTTGCCGTTGCCGTCGATCGTCAGCCTGGTGCCGGCGACGGTCAGCTTGGCGACCGGGTCGTCGTCCTGTACCAGCAGCTCGAAGCGGTCGCGCTTCAATGCCACCGTGAAGCCGATGGGGTCGGCCTGGCGCAGCTCGATGCGCAACCCGTCGTCCTTGGCATCCGGACCCGAAGGCAGTTGCAGCACCCAGTTGCCTTCGGCGTTCTCGGGCGGCCGGTCGTCGCCGTTGTACAGCGTGCCGACGATGACCGGCCGGTTCACGTCGCCGCCCATGAACTGCAGCAGCACCAGATCACCGACCTCGGGCAGGCTCGCATGGCCCTTGCGCGGCGTCAGCACCGGCACGTGCTTGAGCACCAGGTCGGTCGCGTGCAGCACGACATCGGCGTCGTAATTGCCGGGGTCGTCCGGATAGACCGCCTGCACCTGCCCGAGCTCGGCAAAGCGGCGCGTGCGCAGTTCGTGGTGCACGAGCTTTTGCAGGGTGTCGTACAGATCGTTCATGGTCACTCCAGCACGCCGCCGATGAGCTCGGTGACGAAGCCGGTACGCGACGTCCAGCGATGCCGCAACTCGATCACCTGCCACGAACCGTCGCCCTCGCCGCGCGGGCAGTTCTCGAGCGCGAAGACGCTCGCGACATCGAGCGCCGGGCTGCCGGGAACGCGCACTTCGACGATATCGGCAACGCGCGCCGCGCCGCCCGCGGCGCCGAGCGCGGCCGAGACCACCGAGGCGAAGGCGCTCAGGCCGCCTTCCTGCTCCAGCGGGCCGGTGCCTGCGGAGACGCCGTGCGGGTCCTTGTTCAACCACGACCACGCGTCGCTGCCTTGGCGTCCGGCGCTGCCTTCGCCGACGATGCGCGCGCCCGCCACCACCGGGTCGCGCGATTGCGCGTGCAGCGCAAGCACGGTTTCGCCGTAGCGGAATTTGGCGACCGCTTGTCCGGCCGCCTTGCGCGCGTTGAGTGCGCCAGCCGCATCGGCCCACGCGACAACGCCGGCGTGGCGCGCCACGCGCGCGATCCAGTCCCACAGCGACAAGCGGTCGTCGATGGCGAAGAAGGCGTAGTCGGGGCCAGCGTCGATTCGGCTCGTCGTGATCCCGGCATCGCTCGCCCAGGCTTGCAGCAGGTCGGCGAAGCCCTGGCTCTCGTAGCTGGCGTGACGGCGGATGCGCGCCAGCTTGGCCGCCGGCCCGGCGAGCAGCACGTCCAGCATGTCGCCCTGGCTGCTGACCTTGGCCACGGTCCCGGCGAAGACCGGCTGCGGATCGCCCGAGCCGGCGAGCTTGACGGTGATGGCGTCGCCGAGCGCCAGCGCGGGAAAGTCCGAGTGCGCGACAAAGCGCAGCCGCGCGGTCGACAAGGCCGGCGCGCCGATGAGATGGATCGCCAGCGACGAGAGCGATTCGGTCAGCGGATCGGGCTGCGCGATTCCCAATGCGCCGGCCGCACTCGCCGCCGCATCGAGCAGCGCCCCGCCGAAGCCCGATGTGGCGCCCGCCTTGCGCTCGAGCTTGACGCGCGGCGCCAGTCCCGGCTGGGTGCCGGTGGCGAAGAGGTCGGGCGCGGCCAGGTCCATTTCAGTACCGCCCGGCCGTTGCGTAGGTACCGAGCGCCCCCGCGGGGGACAGCGAACGAAGTGAGCGTGGGGGTTTCATTCCAGCGTCATCCCGTGCGCGGGTTCTCGCTCGTATACCAGGTGAGGTGGCGCAGCGGTCCGTCGCGGCCGAGCACATGGCGCGCTTCGCGAAAGACGAACGGCAGGGTGTAGGGCGACAAGTTGCCCGGCCCGAACGGCGGCGGCACCGCAGGCAGGACGGCCGGCGGAACCGGCGCGCCGACCATCGCCCGCACGTGCAGGTGCAAGTGATTGTGAAAGCTCGTGCCGGTATCGCCGGCGAGCATCACGGCCTGGCCTTGCGTGACCTTCGTGCCGATGATCGCGCCGACCGCGATGCCGCGCAGCGCGAACGCCGCGCGCACGCCGCCGTTCGCGCCGTGGCCGTATTCGGCGAAGGTATAGACCGGTGAGCCACCCTGGTCGAGGTCGTGCACGGGGTCGTGCGTGTCGTGCCGGATCAGCACGAAATTCCAGTTGCCCGTGAGGTTGCCGTTGCGCCCGCTCTGGCCGGCCTGGATCAGCCCGGCGGCCTGCGCATTTGCCGCCGCGGCCAGCCCGGTGGCGGCGTCGGGACTGCCCGCATTGAAGACAGCGAGATCGCGGTCATCGGGATAGAAATCGAACCAGTCGACCACCGTGCCGTCGCGCACGCACAGCACCTCGTCCTGGAAGTCATGGGCGAAGTCGTAGGCATAGACCTGCACGGTCTGGCCGTAGCGCATGTGGCTGAAGAAGCCCTGGTTGGCCTGGCCGATGAAGGAGACCTTGCCGGCCGCATACGGCAACCGGTACGGCGAGTTGCCGGCTGGCGGATAGCCGTTGAACGGCAGGCGCGGCGCGGCGAACGCATTGCCCTGCGGGTCGACGCTGGGGTTGTAGCGGCCGTCGTCGGTATCGCCTTCGAGCGTGTTGTACAGCGTGACCGGAAAGATGATGCCGCCGATGAGCGCGGCGAGCAACGGTTCGTTGCGCAACTGCTTGAGCGTCGTGGCGCGCGCGATGCCCCAGGCGACGAGCACGCCGCTGAACGCGCCGACAAAGCCCATGAGCGGCGCGCCGACGACCCACCACAAAACGAAGCGCGTCGCGTCCCCGCCGATCGGCAGGCCGTGGTCCTCGCGCCGGATTAGCTTGATGAAGAGCATTCCCAGCAGCGTATTGACGACACTCACCACCGGGTCCGACATCTCTCGATTGGCCGGGCGCAGGTCGGGCCCATCCTGCGGTGCATCGCGCGGGCCGTCGTTGTTGATCAGCGTGAAGACCGACAGGCTCAGCTCGCGCAACGTGCGCACGACGAGATCGGCCTTGACCGAGGACAGCGCGTCGCCACCGAGCATCGTGAGGTACTGAAGGAAGATGTTGGTGCCGTTGGTCTTGCTGTGCTTTCCTTCGAGCGAGCCGAGAGCGACGCCGATCATCACGAGCAGCGGCGAGAAGACGAACTTCAATCCCACGCCGGTGCCCGCCTTCCAGGCGATGAGAGATGGCAGCGGGACGTGCGTCATCGAGACCGCGGCATTGGTCCAGGTCCACATCCAGCGCTGTGCATTGACCGCGAATTCGTTCGGGCTCGTCGCCATCTGGATGATGTGCACGAGGCCGATCGTGAAGTCGGCGAGCAAGGACGTGACATGCGCCCAGGTCTCGAGGAACGGACCTTCGATGCGCCGCATCAGGAAGTGCTCGGCAGGGCCCGCGCCTTCGGAGGGCTTTACCGGCACATCACCCTTGAACTGCGGCGCCTCGTACCACTCGAACGGTATGTCGGAGCGGTACAGGATCTCGTCGGCGCCGGCGGCGCGGCGCAGCACCAGCGTCTTGCGGTCCTCGCTGTGCCAGACCTCGTCTTCCGGGTAGTGCTTGAGCGTGAAGATATTCGTCACGACCTGCAAGAAGATGTGCCCGCCCGAAGTGTCGGTGCCCGAACCCTGGCGGCGCCGCGCGTAAAGCCACGAGGCATACCAGCAGAAGTGTGCGTCCTGGGCGCGACTCGGCGAGCCGCGCGCCACGCCGGCCGCGCGCGCGGGCACCGCCATCGGTCGCGGCGCGCCTGCTGGGAACCCGCGCGCTGCCAGCAGGCGCGCCGTATCGGCCACCGCGCGCAGTACGGCTTCGATCTTGCCGAGCAGGCACTGCGCCCGATCGCGCACGTCGACCAGGCCGCTGCGGCGCAGCTCGGCAATCACGGTATCCGCAAGCCGGTCAGTCGAGAGATCGATGCCCGGCAGAAGCGGCAGCAGGTCGCGCTCGATCCGGCCGAGCAGGCAGGCGAGCGCGTGGCGCGTCGCTGCGGCGCCGACGTCGGGGTCGGTCGACAGACGGGTTCGGAAATCGGCGACGAAGTGCTTTGCCTCGGCGGCGATGGCGCGTGCGTCGAGGCCGAAATCGCGCTGCGCGATCTGCGCCACGCGGCGCACGAAGGCGCGGATCGCATCGTCGGAGAGGCTGCCGGTCGCACCGGCGAGCGCTGCCATCCCGTCTGCGATGCGCAGCAGCAGGTCGTTCGCCGACGAGGGCCCCTGGCCGAGCGCCTCGAAGCGCGCGACGACCGGCGCGAAGAGGGATTGCAGCGCGGCCAGCCCTTGCGTCAGGTTGGGCTGGACGAGCGCTGCCAGACGCACGCCCATCGCATCGCCGGCCGCCTTGCCTGCCGGCACGATGGCCGCCATAGCGGCCGGGTCGAGCACGATGCGGTGCAGCAGCGCGAGGATCTCGTCGGCCAGATCCTCGTCGGCGCTGCGCGGCCGGCTGCCGTCGATGCGGGCCAGCGTCTGGGGCTGGATGAGGAGCGAGCCGAGCATGGTCGTTTCGCCTTGGCACGTCAGAGGCTGATGCTGCCGCTGGCACCGGCCGTGCCGCCCGGCGCGAGGCGCAGCAAATCGCCGTAGGGCACGTCGATGCGGCCGATCTGCACCCGCAGATCCTCGGGCAGGCCGTTCAACCAGTCGATGATGAGCTGCACGCTGGCCGAGATATCGAGCGCCGCGACCAGCGGCTCGACCGCCGCGCGGTATTCGGCGTCCAGCGGTTCGAGCAGCAGCCGGTCCGGGTCGAGCGAACCGATCTTGGCGACGAGCTGGCGCTGCGCGCTCGCGAGCTGGCCGCGCAGCGGCGCCGGCAGCAGTTCGCCGAGCGACAGGCGCGCCAGAAGCTGGTCGCGCGCCGCTTCGAGCGGGCGCTGCAGCGTCATCGGGTCGAGCGCGCGCAGCTGGTCGACGAAGGCAGCATAGACCACGTCGACCTCGCGCGTATAGACGCCCAGGTCGAGCGCGGCCAGGCGTTGCTGCACGCCGGCCACGTCGGCCAGCAGATCGGCCAGTGCCTGCGGCGCGGCGAGCAATTCGCCGAGCTTCGTATCGACTGCGCCAACCAGGTCACGCAGCCCGCCGATGCCGGCGTCGACCAGCGCGGCCATCGGCTTCAGGCTGGCGAGCAGGCCGAGCAGTGGCGTGCCGAGCTGGCGCAAGAAGGCCTCGCGCACGTCCGCGCGCAGCGTCGCAGCGCTGTCCGGCACGAGCGGGGCGAGCGGGCCATCGGCATTCGGAAAGCGCTCGGCAAGGACGGCGAATTCGCCTTGCAGCGCGCTGTCCGCCGCAGCCAGCGCACGTGCCACGCCGGCCAGCGCGTTCAGGCCCTCGCCGGCAGCGCGCGTTTGCGCTTCGCCGATCCAGCCGGCAAGCCCGGGTACCGCGGCGCCGACGGAGGCATTCACCAGCCCGGCGACGATGCGGCTGCGCGCCGCCACCAGCCGGGTCAGCCGGTCGGTCGCGCCAGACGCTTCGAGCCGTGCGACGAGCGCGGCACGGGCGTCCTGCCACCCTTGCGCCAGCGCTGCGGGGCGGGCGGCGAGCGCGGCGCCGCGCAGCTCCCCCAGTGAGGCGGCAATCGCCCCCGTCGCGCTGACCGGGACCTTCGCGACGATCGTGTCGACCCAGGTCGCGAATTCGCCGCGCGCGTCGCCGAGCGCCGCGACCTTGGACGTGACGTGCGCGGCGACATCGAGCGCCGTATCCAGGGTGTTCGTGAAGCTCGCGATGCGGTGGAGGCTGCCTTCCAGCGCCACTGCGAGGTCCGCCACCGGCAACGCATCCGACAGGCTGGCGAGCGCGCGCTCGATCGTCTGTTCGACGGGCGCCAGCAGGGCCGAGGGACGCAGGCGGTCGATCTCGGTGGTCAGCGTGGCGAAGGCGCGCGCCGGTTCGGCGAGCAGGCGCGCGATGTCGAGTTGCGCGGCGAGCTGGCGGCGCAGCTGCGCGAGCGCGGCGTCGCCGGCGGCCAGCCAGGTGGCGGGCGAGAAACGTTCGAGTTCGGTGCGCGCGGCCTGGAACGGAGCGGCCAGCACCGGCTGCAGCGCCTGTCGCGGCGAGAAGGCGAGCAGGCGCGTCCGCGCCGCGTCGGGCAGGGTCTTGACCTGCTCCAGCAGCGCGGTCGGCGCACCGGCGATCTGCCTGTCGAGGTCGACCACCAGGGGGTCGGTCAGCGCCGTCAGCGAGCGCGGCAGGATGTCCATCGCGTCACTCAGCAGCGCCGGCCCGGGGTCGGGCAGGCTCGCGATATCGATGCCCTCGATCAGCGCCTTGAGCTGGCGGATCAGCGCGATCACTTCGTCGGCCACCGGCGCGAACGACAGCGTGGCGACCTGCTGCGCGACCTGCTCGATCTGTCCGACCACCTCGACGATGCGCTGCACCGCCTCCTGCTGAACAAGGTCGCCGAGAGAATGGACCGCCTCGCGCACCGGCTGCGCCAGCGCTTCGGGGTCGATTTGGTCCATCGCCTCGAAGACGGCCGTCATGGCCTGCGCGAGAGCATCGGCCGCCGGCGCGAGCGCCTGCCGGATCGCCTGGTCGAGCTCGGCCGAGGCGCTCGTGATGCCGGCAAGGGCCTGCTCGCGCACGGCGTCCAGCGACAGGCCCTGCACCGCTCCCTGCGCCTGTTCGAGGGTGGCGAGCACTTGCGCGGACAGTTGCGCCAGGCCCTGCTCGACCGACTGCACCGCGTCGCCGGCGCGGTTCAGCGCGTCAGTGAGCGGCGTCGCGACGGCGCCGATATCGATCGCCTCGAGCAGCGCTTCGAGTCGCTGGGTGACGCCGCCGATCGCCTCGCGCACCGGGTCGAAGGCGGCGGCGGGAAGCGGCGGCGGCTCCAGCACGCCGACCACCTCGGTCAGGTCGGCGAGGGTCGCGCGCGGCTGCAGCAGCACCAGCAGGCGGCAGATGCCGGCGTCGAGTTGGCTCGGCAGTGCGGCCAGGCGAACGACGAGGGCCTGGCGTGTCGCTGCCGAGGCCGCGACGGCGGCGTTCTGGGTCAGCAACGCGGCACGCGCGGACTGCGCCGCAGCGAATGCCGCCGGCATGGTCGCGGCATCGGCCGCCTGCACGCGATCCGCCAGCGCCTCCAGCGCGCCGACGAACACCTCGGCCGCGCTGCCGATTGCCACACCGTTCAGCGCCGTCACATCGGCGGCTGGCAGTGCCGCGACAAAGAGGCCGCTGGCGTGCCGGCGCACGAGCCCGGTCAGCGTCGCGAGCGTGGCCTGCAGTTCGGCCTCGACCTCCCCGGTACTCGCGGCCTCCCAGCGCACCAGCGTATCGAGCGGGTCGCGAACGTCGTCCACCAGGGGCAGCGAGCGCACCGTGAAATAGCCCGGTCGAAAGGTGCCCACGCGTTCGTGCAGCCAGCGCATGAGGCTCGGCACGCTCAGGTCGGCCGGCAGCGTATCGACCACCGCGCGTGCGGCCGCCACCTTGGCCGGCGTGATGGCGCCATCGGTGCTCGATGCCGGCGCGGGTGCAGGGGCAGGTGCGGGTGCGGGTGCGGGTGCGGGTGCGGGTGCGGGGATTGGGGCCGGGCCGGGAGCGGGCGCCGGCGCCGTTCCAATGGCCGGAGCGAACCCCGGCACCAGCCCGCAGGTCCAGTCGCTCGTCAGCAGCGTGCGCAGCATCTCGACGCGCTGGACCAGCGGCCGGGTGACGTCGAGCAGGCCGCTCCTCAACCGCTCGGGCAAGGCCGTGACATCGCTGCCCAGGCTCGCGACGAGGCCGCCGAGATCGCCTTGCAGCGACGGCACGATGGCTTCGAAGCTTCCGCCCAGGCTGCCGGCAAACTGGAGTTGCGGCATCTGCAAGCCGCCGAGCTTGCCGAACGCGGCGCTGAAGTCGCCCGGCGGACCGGCGTTCCAGCCCGCGATCGTCTGCCCGAGCTGCCGGTATTGCGCGCCGGTGCCGCCGGCGAGCGCCGCGATGTCGAGGCTGCCGACGGCCTGTTCGATCTGGGTGAGCAGGCCGGGCATGGTCAGCTCCCGCGCTCAGCCGAGAAGGTCGCGCAGGCTGGTGCCGAGGCCACCGGCGGCGCCAATCGCCGAGCCGGCACCGTCGACGATGCCGGCCAGCGGCGTCGTGGGATCGGAAAGCTCGGGAACGTTGCCCAATGCAGCGAGCGCATCGAGCGCACCCATCGCATCGTCGAGCACGCCGGCAGCGGCGTCGAGCAGACCGCCGTCGATGCCTTCGAGCAGGCCGGCGGGCGGCGGCGGGGGCGGGCACTCGGTAAGCCAGACGACATAGTCGATCTGGTCGGGCGCGCTCGCTTCGGCCTGCACGTGCAGCTGCTGCATCAGTACGTACTGCAGCTCGGTGCCGGTCGCGATGTCGGACGTGAAGGTCATCGGCTCGCCGGCCGCATATTTCTCGCGCGCGGCGCTGAGGAAATCGAGGCCGCCCTGGGCGCCGAAGATCGAGCCCTCGACGACGATTCGCGCCGGTCGGCAATTCAGATCCTGGAACAGGCTGCCGGCGCGACCGGGCACCGGCAGCTCGGCGAAATCCCGCGTCTCCATCGTTTCGAGGCGTGTCACCTTGGGTAGCTCGAAATCACCGAGCATCGGCGTGAGGCTCATCGCAGATCGACTCCGCGCAGCCACGCCTGGTCGACGAGAGCGCGCATCATGGCTTCAAGCGGGTCGTCGGTGAACGAGGGCGTGGCCACATCGGTCATTTCGACAATGCGGTCCGCGGCGGGGGTGCTGGGGTCGCGTGTCGATGCGGGCTTGGGCGCCAAGAGCTTCGATCGGGCGCGCGGAGCCGGCTCGGTGGGGCTGGTGCGCCGGTCCGCCGTCTGCCGCTCGGGCCGCTTCGACGGCGATGCTTTGACGGCGCCATCGGCGCTCGGCAAGGCGCCCACGCCCACCCGCCCGCCGAGGCTGGCAAGGGCGCGGGAGATCAGTTCCTCGCTCGACCGCAGGTCGCCGATCGCACTGCCGAACGGAGCGCGCCCCGAGGCGGGCGTTGGGGCCGCCGCCTGTTCGACCTGCCCGGCGAGCCACCGCGCGACGTGCTGCGCGATCGCGGCCGATGCGGCCAAGGGTGAATCGCCTCCGGCCTGCTTCGGCGGAGCTTGCTGGGTCAATCGTGCAAGCGTTGCCATCGCATTGATCACCGGCTCCACGAGCAGGCTGCCGGCAAGGCCAAGGTCGGGCTTCGCACCGGCCTTGGCGACGCCGCCGACTAGCGCAGCGCCGAGCGTCGCCTGTATATCGGGGGCGCGCGAATCCGCGCCGGTGCGGGACTGCGCGCGCGGTGCCTCGGTCTTCGGCGGCGCGTTGCGCAAGCCGCTGCCGCGTGGCGGCCTGGCCTTGTTCGATATCGGCGGCGACGGCCCCGCCAGCGCCTGGGTCAGCGCGCCGAGGTCGCCGAACGGCATATAGTCGACCGATGCCGGCAGCGCGCCGAGCCGCCCTGCCAGCGCCTCGATCAATGCGTCGGAGCCCGGGCCGAGCGCCTCGAGCCGATCACCGATCGCGCGCACGCCGTCGCGCGCGGCGGCGAAGGCCGAGGTGGCGGCGGGCGTACCTGACTCAGCCATCGGCGGCTCCGGCGTGCAGCATCTGCAGGTGCAGCAGGATCTGGCCGAGCGTGAGCTGGCCGATCTGTTCTGGCGTCCATCCGAGCCGCTGCGCGAGCACCAGCGCGGCGCGTGCGATCGGGGCATCGGCGGCCTCTTCGAGCGCGGCCGCCGGCATCGCGAGGCCGCTCGTCCGGTTCACTTCGGCGAGCAGAAATTCGAGCAAGCCGATCGACATGGCCTGGACCTGCGCGATCGACAGCGCAGGCGCCTCGACCGCACTCTTGACCATCAGCGCGGCGACGAGCTGGTCGCTTTCGCGCGCGGCGCGGGTGATGCGCTGCAGGTCCAGGACGGTCAGCGGGCGCAGGCGGACCCGTCCGGGCGCGCCGCCGTCGGCGAGCAGGCCGGCCGGCACCTCGACCTCGAAGCGTAGCGCCGCGCCGGCGAGCAACTCGTCCGCGCCGAGCAGCTCGCTTTCAACCCGCGGCGCCGCCTGCAAGATGTCCATCACGCGCGCTCGTCGGCCACCGTTGCATACAACGCCTGGAAGCTCGCCCCTTCCATCACGAAGTCGTCCTCGGGCATGGTGAGGTTCCACTGCTCGATCTTCACGCCGTGCAGCGTGAGCGTCGACTGCGTGCCGGGCTGCGCTGCGTTCTGCGACAAGAGCGTGATGTTGAAGCTCGGCTGCGGCCACGAGCGGCCGGGCCGCTGCGCGCTCGCCTCGCCGAGCAGCAGCGAGAGCAGGGCGCCGTTCAGGTAGGCGCGATCGAAGCGCCCGCGCACGCTGACATTGCCGCTGCGCAGCTCCGTCGCATAGCGCTGGCCGATCTCGTGGAAGGGCCGGATCGCCGAGGCGATCTCGACCGTGACGCCGGTGACCCGGCCGACCTGGATCAGGTCGTTCGCCTCGATCACCGCGCCGGCGGCGCTGCCCTCGGGACCGTCGCCGTCGGGCGCAAGCAGGATCGAGCCGTCGGCTCCGGTAAAGACATGGGTGTTGGCGGCAGTGGGCATGTCGAGCTCCTTACCTCAGGACAGCGCCAGGGTGACGCGGATGTAGTCGATGCTGAAGGTGGGCTGCATCGCCACGTTGACGATGCAGCGCCCGGCCACTTCGTCGGCGCGGGTCGCAGTCACGTCGAGCTGGTAGGCGGTGAGCGCCTCGTCGATGACCATGGTCGTGAGAAAGCCGTCGAGCGCGCCGTGCAGCGCCTTGCGAACCCGCTCGTTGTTGAGCTTGCCGATGAAGGCGCCCGAGACCTGGCGGATGCCGGCCTTGGCGAAGTCGACGATGCGCCGGGTCGTGATCTGCGCGAAGGCGGCGCCCTCGGTCGTGATGCCGCGAACGACGCGAATACCCTGCCGGTCTTCAAGCGGCAGCACGTTGCCTTGCAGCAGATCCTTCAGCTCGCCGTACGAGAAACGCGTGCCGAGTTCGCCGACGCCGGGCAGCAGCTTGTTGGTCGGACTCGACTGCGGCGCGAGCGAGGCGATCAGCCCGGCCACCGCGGCGGCGGTATAGCTTCCCGGCAGCGTCGCGACGTCGCCGGTCTCGGGGTCGAAGGCGCGCACCGCCGGAGCCGCCAGAACGACGCGCTTGTTGGCGCTGACCTGGGCCTTGATTGCGGTGGTGTCAGCGCCGTCGGCACCGATCACCGCGATCATGTCGCGACCGTTGTTTTCGGCGGTCTCGAGCGCCGGCTGCAACGTGAGCTTGGCGGCCGCCGTGCTCAGTTCGGGCGCGACGAGGATGTTCACGTCCTCCTTCAGCAATTCGGCGATGGCGGCGTTGAACTGCGCCGGCGTCGCGCCCGACGCCAGGCCGTGGGCATAGACCGTGCGCGCGCCGTTGCCGAACAGCAGCGCCAGGCCGCGCATCAGGTTCATCGGGTCGGCGTCGGCGGTGCCCGTGCGCGCACCCTTGTACTGACGCTGCGCATCCTCGACGCTGCCGAGGATGTGCGTCGCGCCCAACGCATTGGCCGGAGCACCGGCTGCCGCGGCAGCCGTGCCGACGATGCCGACGTTGCCGAAGCTCACGCCCTTTGGCGCGATAAGCCCTTCCGACTGGACCCGGATGAATGTGCCGGGGACGATCTGTTCCGCAAAGGCTTCTTCCATGGTTCGCTCCTTGCCCGTGGGCGGTTGTCTAGACAAGTTCCATCAAGCGGCCGGCGAGAAAGCGCGCCGCGTCGTTGGCGTGGGTCAGCAAGCCGATTTCGCCCGGACCGGGCATTTCGTCGAGGCTTGCCGTCAACGTGCGCTGTTCGCCCAGTTGTGCGAACAGCGTCGTGTCGTGCGAGCCGATCACGAATTGCTGATCCGCATCGAGCGAGAAGCCGGCCGGCGCGGCGGCCAGGGTCTGCCAGCCGCCGGGGCGACGCCTTCCGAACAGGTGGTACGCGTGGCGTTGCGAGGCCAGGAAGAAAAAATAATCGTCGGCCGCGCGTCGCGCGAAGACCAGGCCGATGCCGTCCGGGCTGGCCGAGTGGACGACGAAGCTGGCGACGAAACGGGTCAGATCGAAAGGCGCGCCGCGTGGCCGCCACAGCAATTGCGCGCCGGCCTTCTGCGGATCGTCGAGAGCGGTCGGCCCGGCCGCGGTGGCCGCCGTCTGCACGATCGCACTCGGTGTTGCCCCGTCCAGCGACCACGCGCCGGCCGGCGCTGCCTGCGGGTCGTCGACCGGCGCGAAATCGGCCAGCAAGGCGTCGAGCGGCAGGGGCTGCGCGGCCAGCGTTGCGGCATCGAACACGGCGCGCAGGCGCGTGCGGTACGGCGTGGTGTTCGCGTAGGTATCGAGCGCGAGGGTTTCGATCACGCCTTCGCCGTCCTGCGGCACGAAGACATATTCGAAATCCACATTGAATGCGAGCGTGCGACGGTCGGTGCCGGGCAGGCTGCGGATGCGCTGCAGTCCGTGGGTCGCGAAATCGCTGCGCGTCTGCGCCAGCATGCGCCCCGCCAGCGCGCTCGCATAGGCGTGCGCGGTGTTGTCAGCGCCGCCATCGACGTCGACATCGACGCGGGCTTCGACACGGCGTCCGTATAGGCTCGCCCCAGGCTCGCGGTGGCGGCCGACATAGGCACCGATGCCGAGCGGGCGCAACTGCTGCGCGGCGACGCGAATCCGTCGAGTCAGTCCGTCGGGAACGTCCGCCGGGAACAGCGACGAGACCGCGGTCTCGAGTGCGGCGAGGGCTTGGACAGACACCACATCGGCCATCGCGGCAATCCCGGTTCGGACAGGAGGCAGGAGGCGGAATGTGAAACCGTGCCCGCGGCAGGGCCATCCCTAGCTTCTCGAACTTTGCATTTGCCAGCTTGACACCCGCACGCGGTGCTTGATTTCATTGACCACCAAGCCGGACACGGTGGGGAAATGATTACAGCTGTATCGATTCCGAGTGCCTGAGAGGAGCGCGATTTGCTAGTTGCTTGTTTGCATTGCGATGGCCATGCCGGTGACCGTGTTCTTGCTTGCGAATGCGAATGAATCGCATTAAGATGCGGAAACCTCACCCGGAATTCCCACCCCATGCGCACGATTCTTCTCCGCTCGCTCATCGTCGTCGCTCTGGCTGCCGCCGGCTCGGTCAGTGCCGCCGACGCCGAAGCCTCGCTGGTCATCAAGAACCACCGTTTCGAGCCGGCTGAACTGAAGGTTCCTGCGGGTCAGCGGATCAAGCTGATCGTGCACAACCAGGATACGACGCCCGAGGAATTCGAGAGCCACAGCCTGAACCGGGAGAAGGTCATCCCGGGCGGTGCGAAGGCGACTCTGTTCATCGGACCGCTCAAGCCCGGACGCTATCCTTTCGTCGGCGAATACAACGAGGCCACCGCCAAGGGCACCGTGGTCGCCGAATGAACGAGTCCGCGTCGATGTTCGCCGCCACGCTGATCGTCTTTCGCGAGTCGCTCGAGGCGGCGCTGTTCGTCGGCATCGTCGCCGCCGCAACGCGCCAGTTGGCCGGGCGCACGCGTTGGCTCAGCGCCGGCGTGGGCATCGGCGTGCTGGGTGCGGTGCTGCTCGCCTTGATGGCCGAGCGCATTGCCGGCTGGTTCGACGGCATCGGCCAGGACGTGGTGAATATCGGCGTGCTCGCCCTCGCGCTCGTGTTCCTGCTGTGGCACTGCATCTGGGTCGCCGCGCATTCGAAGGAGATGGCGAGCCAGGCGCGTCGGCTCGGCGCATCGGTCGAGTCTGGCAGGAACCCGCCGTGGGCGCTGCTGATCGCGGTCGTCCTCGCCGTGCTGCGCGAAGGCGCCGAGACGGTGCTCTTCGTCGCCGGCTCGGTCGGCGCAACCGCGGCGGTATCGTCCGGCGCGGTGATCGGCGCGTGCGCAATCGGGCTCGTGCTCGGAATATCGGTCGGCGCGCTCGTCTATGCCGGACTGAGCCGGATCCCGATGCGGCATCTTTTCACCGCCACCAACGCGCTGATCGCGCTGCTCGCCGGTTCGATCGCGAGCCAGCTCGCGCGCGCCCTGACACAGGCCGGGCTGGTCGACCTGTGGAGCCACACCCTGTGGGACAGCTCGGGCTGGCTCGCGCCCGAATCGGCGCTCGGAACCTTGCTGCACGCGCTCGTCGGCTACGACGCCCGGCCGTCGGGCCTGCAGCTCGTGGCCTATCTCGGTGTGCTGCTGGTCATCTATGCCGGCACCCGGGCGCTCAAGCCGCACCCGGCCATGCCGGCCGCGCGGGCGGCATAGCGCGCTCCTTGCTTCTCTTTTCAGGACCCTCGACATGCGTCGCGCCCAGCGGGCGCGGGCCACCCTCGGCCCGGTGTTTGCCCTCGCCCTTCTCGGCCTCGGTCTCGGAGCACGTGCCGTGGCCGGTCCTTCCGACTATGTGCAGACGCCGATCGTCGAAGAGGGCGAGCGCGAGATCGATTTCAAATTTGGCAGCGCCAGGTTGCGCGACGGCAGCCGCGAGTCCAAGCAGTCGTTCGGCCTCGGCTGGGGCGTGAACAGTGGGTGGTTCACCGAGTTCTATGCGGTGTGGCACAAGAAGCCGGGCGACCGTCATTCGTTCGACGCGTGGGAGTGGGAAAACAAGTTCCAGCTGACCGAGACCGGCCGCTATCCGGTCGATGTCGGCGTGCTGCTCGAGATCGAACGACCGCAGGATCGCAGCGAAGGCTACGAGGTCCGCTGGGGTCCGCTGCTGCAGACCGAAATCGGCAGCACGCTCCAGGCCAATCTGAATCTGCTGCTCGAAAAGCACCTGCAGGCCGCCCAGGGCGGCCCGGCCGAACTGGGCTACCAGTGGCAGCTCAAATACCGTTGGCGTCCGGCGCTCGAATGGGGCGCGCAGGGCTTCGGCAACGTCGGCCCCTGGCGCGACTGGCTGCCAGTCTCGCAGCAATCGCATATCGCCGGACCGGCCGTGTTCGGCCGCGTCGATCTGGGCCAGCACAAGGTGGTGAAGTACACCGCCGGCCTGCTGTTCGGGCTGAACCACGCGTCGCCCGTCAATACGCTGCGGGTGCAGACCGAGTTCGAGTTCTGACGGTCATCGCGGGATCGGCCGGCGACCGGAGACAATCGCGCGGCCTCTTCAACCCGCCTTCTGGCAACGATCGCAGCATGGCGCGCGCCAACCCGAACAGTCCCTGGCATGTCTGCGTCGCCCCGCTGATGGACGCAACCGACCGGCACTGCCGCTATTTCCATCGCCTGATCACGCGCGGCACCCGGCTCTATACCGAGATGATCACGACTGGCGCGCTGTTGCATGGCGACGCGGCGCGGCATCTGGACTTCAGCGCCGCCGAGCATCCGCTCGCGCTTCAGCTCGGCGGTAGCGAGCCGGCGGATCTGGCCGCGTGCGCGAAGCTCGCGCAGCGCTGGGGCTACGATGAGGTCAACCTGAATTGCGGTTGCCCCAGCGAGCGCGTGCAGCGCGGCGCGTTCGGTGCCTGCCTGATGGCCGAGCCGCGGCTCGTCGCCGAGTGTGTCGCGGCGATGCGCGATGCGACCGACCTGCCGGTGACGGTGAAGCACCGTATCGGCATCGACCGCACGGAGGACTACGCCTTCGTCGCCGAATTCGTCGGCACGGTCGCGGCGGCAGGCTGCGAAGTCTTCATCGTGCATGCGCGCAACGCCTGGCTCGAGGGCCTGAGCCCCAAGCAGAACCGCGAACTGCCACCGCTGCGCTACGAGGTGGTGCACCGGCTCAAGCGCGAATTTCCGCAGCTCACCATCGTGCTCAATGGCGGCTTGCAAAGCATCGAGCAGATGGATGCGCAGCTCGACGCGGTCGACGGCGTGATGCTGGGCCGCGAGGCGTATCAAAACCCATGGACCATGGCCGGCTGGGATGCGCACTTCTTCGGCGACCTTGTGCGTGCGGGCGATGCCGGATCCGACCGCGATGCGGTCGAGGCGGCGATGGTCGGGTATATGCAGACGATGGCACGGGCCGGCGAACCCTGGTCGCGCGCCGCGCGCCACATGCTCGGCCTGCGCAACGGCCAGCCTGGGGCGCGGCACTGGCGCCAGGTCTGGTCCGACCACCGGCTCAAGCCGCTCGACCCGGCCGAGGTGTCCCGGCTGGCGGCGCTTCAGCGGATCGACAGCGTCGCCGCCTGAGCGCGCGCCGGCCAGGTCGCGAGCAGCACGCCGGCCAGTGCCAGACCGAACGCTGCCGCCTGCGCCGGGCTGAACCGCTCGCCGAGAAACAGCAGGCCGACGGCCGCGGCGCTGACCGGAAGCAGCACGGTGAAGACGCCGGCGGCCGACGCTGGTACGTTCTTCAGCCCGGTCATCCACAGCCACACCGTGACCACGCTGGCCGCGATCGAATAGGCGACGAGGCCGGCCCAGGCGGGCGCGCTCACGCTGGCGAAATCGAAGCTCGCGGCCTGCCAGAGCCCGAACGGGGTGACGAGCGCCAGGCCCCACAGGTTGATGATCGCGCTGATTCGCT
Source organism: Burkholderiaceae bacterium (assembly GCA_039920165.1). Taxonomy (GTDB): domain Bacteria; phylum Pseudomonadota; class Gammaproteobacteria; order Burkholderiales; family Burkholderiaceae_C; genus JBDSEG01. The sequence continues at coordinate 2,869 of JBDSEG010000041.1, read as the reverse complement.
TGGCGCCGATGCCGGCCGCAAGCTGCTTGCCAATGACGACATAGATCGCCTCGCAGATGACGGCGGCGAGCAGCAGCGCATTGCCTGCCATCGAGCTTTGCGATGCTGCCGTATCGGCCTTGCTCGCCGAGACCAGCGCGATGCCGAGCACGGCGCAGCCGATGGCGGCGACGACCCGCATCGGGATGCGCTCGCGAAGCCACCACCACGAGAGCAGCGCGACCACCGCCGGCAGCGCGGCCATGATGACGCCGGCCGCGAGTGCGGTGGTGAGCGACATTCCGTACAACATGCACACCGAGAACAGGAAATTGCCGAAGAAGGACTCGGCGAACAGCAGGCGGTGTTCGCGCGCCGTGAGCGCCGGTTCGAGCGGCGCACGCCGCACCCACGGCACCATCGCGACTGCCGCGATCGCGAAGCGCAGCCACGCCAGCAGCAGGACCGGAAAAATCAGCACCAGCGAACGCGAGAAGCCGACGTAGCTGCCCACCAGCGCCATGCTCGAGGCCAGGCAGGCATAGGCCAACCAGGGCGCCGCGGGTCTGCTCATACGAAGTCGCCGGGTTCGAGCCGCGCGTTCACTGCGGTGACGGCGCGGACCGCGGGCCGGCGCGTGTCCGCGCGCTCAGGCGAGCCAGCCGGCGCGCCGCGCGTCGTCCAGTGTTAGGTCGAGGCAGCGTCGGATGAGCCCCGCCATCTCGTCGATCTGATTGCGCGTGATGACGAGCGGCGGCGCGACGATCATGCGGTCGCCCACCGCCCGCATGATCAGGCCGTTGGCGAAGCAGTGGCCGCGGCAGACCGTGCCGATCTGCTGGTCCGCGGTGAACGCGCGCTTGGTGCCGGGGTCGGCCACGAGTTGCAGTGCGCCCATCAGCCCGCAACTCTGGGTCTCGCCGACGAGCGGATGCCGCGCCAGCTCGGCGAGGTGCTGCGCCAGGTAGGGGCCGAGGTCGTCGCGCACCTTTTCGACCAGCCGCTCGCCCTGGATCAGCCGCACGTTCGCCAGCGCGACTGCGCATGCGACCGGGTGGCCGCTGTAGGTATAGCCGTGGTTGAATTCGCCGCCCTGGTCGATCAGCACGCGCGCGATGCGCTCGCCCACCATGACTCCGCCGAGCGGGATATAGCCCGAGGTCACGCCCTTGGCAAAGGTCATCAGGTCGGGCCTGAAGCCGAAGCGCTCGCAGCCGAACCAGTGGCCGGTGCGGCCGAAGCCGGTGATGACCTCGTCGGAGACGAGCAGCACGCCGTACTGGTCGCAGATGCGCTGGATCTCGGGCCAGTAGGTGTCGGGCGGGACGATCACCCCGCCGGCGCCCTGGACCGGTTCGCCGATGAAGGCGGCGACCTTGTCGGGGCCGAGGGCGAGGATGGCGTCTTCGAGCCAGCGCGCAGCCTGCAGGCCGAAGTCGTCGCGCGTCAGGCCTTTCGGCCGACCCAGTTCGAACCAGAAGGGTTGCTCGATGTGTGCGATGCCGGGGATCGGCAAGCCACCCTGCGCGTGCATGCCGCTCATGCCACCGAGCGAGGCGCCGGCCATGGTTGAGCCGTGGTAGGCGTTGTTGCGGCTCACGATGACGCTGCGCTCGGGCTGGCCCTTGAGGTCCCAATAGCGCCGCACCATCCGCACCACGGTGTCGTTGCCCTCCGAACCCGAGCCCGAAAAGAAGACATGCTGGAACTGCGGTGGCGTGACCTGCGCCAGCAGCTCGGCCAGCTCGATCGCCGGCACGTTGGCGGTCTGGAAGAAGCTGTTGTAGAACGGCAGTTCGGTCAGCTGCTTCGTTGCCGCATCGATCAACTCGCGCCGGCCGTAACCGACGTTGACGCACCACAGGCCCGACATCGCATCGAGGATCTTGTGGCCATCGCTGTCCCACAGGTAGATACCTTCGGCGCGCGTCACGATGCGCGAACCCTTGGCTGCCAGTGCCTTGAAGTCGGTGAACGGGTGCAGGAAGTGGGCCGCGTCGGCGGCCTGCAGATCCTGGGTGGAGCGGAGGGCGGTATTCATTCGGAGGTTCAGGAAATTTCTTCGATCCTGTCCGAGGATCGAAACGTCAAGTCTTGCGCAGAAAGGTCACGCCGGGAAGTCCGTCGAAATGAGCGTCTTGGGTCCACAACACGGCACTGTGCCGCCGCGCGGTGGCGTAGATCAGGCTATCGGCCAGTGGCAGGCCGTTGACGGTGGCTTCCAGGGCCAGGCTGAGGTCAATCTCGACCACCCGACCGCGCTGCATCAGCGACAGTGCGGCAGTAGCGGTCTCGTCGCCGGCCTCGCGCGCCAGCTTTTTCACCACTTCGTAGACCGTGAGGACCGGAACGATCAGGTGCTCGACCGCTTCGATGGCCGGCGCGAAGAGTTCAGCGCGCTCGGTATCGGCGAACCACTCCATCCAGCACGATGAATCGAGCACGATCGGCGCAGGTGCCACCGCCGCGGACCGGGCGCGGCGGCGTGGCGCGGTGCTCATTGCGCGTGGCGGCTCACAGCACCCGATCCGGCTCGGACTCGATACGGCTGTCGACCCCCCGCGCGATGCCGCGCAGCGCCGACGGCGGCTTCAACGGCAGCAAGCGCAAACCGCCGTTGAATTCCACCACCATCAGCTTGGCACCCGGCTCGAGCTTCATGCGCCTGCGCACTTCGAGCGGTATCACGACCTGGAACTTGGGTGAAACCGTCACGGTGTTCATATCGATCATCCTATCGTATGACGCTTCGGGTGTCGATCGCTGCGGGCCGGTAGCCCTTCTTGAGAAGAACCGTCGAGCGGCCTCAAACGTGGAGCAACAAATGCTCGCGCTCCCACGGCGAGATCACCTTCATGAACTCGTCGTGCTCGATCTCCTTCACCTCGGA
>JBDSEG010000040.1:0-14288 GCA_039920165.1 Burkholderiaceae bacterium | reverse complement strand
GCGGCGCGCCGCGTGATCGTGCTGCCCGACGTGGCCCAAGCGCAAGCGGCTGCGGGTCCGTCGGGACTTGGCATGGGCTACTCGATCGCCAGCGGGGTGAGCGCGAGTTCCGTCGCTTCGGGCTGGCTGGTGCTACCTGGCGATATGCCGCTGGTCCGTTCCGAGACACTGCAGGCGGTCGCGGCACGACTGGCCGAGCACCCGGTTGCCTACGCGCAGCACAAGGGGCGGCGCGGCCATCCGGTCGGCTTCGCGGCCGAGCTCTTCACGGAGCTCGTCACGCTCGCCGGCGACGAGGGCGCGCGCCGCCTGGTGGCACGCTATCCGTCGTCGGCGGTCGAGGTCGACGATCCCGGCGTGCTGATCGATATCGATACCGTCGAAGATCTGGAGCGGCTGAGCGGCATTGCGCCAGGGCTGCCGGTCGTGGCATCCTGAGCCTTCCATCCATCCATCTACCGGAACGAGCCCACCCATGAGCATCACTTTCGAAGCCTTCCAGACCGCGGCCCGCGAGCAGGGCTGCACCGAGGTGCTCGAGCGCCACTGGGGCCCCGATACGGTGCTCGAATCGCATTCCCATTCGTTTGGGGCGCGCGCTCTGGTGGTGCAGGGCGAGATGTGGCTGACCGTGGGCGGTGCAACCCGGCATCTGCATCCGGGCGATCGCTTCGAACTCGACGCGCACCTGCTGCATTCCGAGCGCTACGGCCCCGAAGGCGCGACCTACTGGGTCGCGCGAAGCGAACAGGCGAAGTAGCTGCCCTCAGCGCGGGCTCAACGCCGCGGCCACAGTACCCGCAGCGATGCGGCGATGAGAAGCGCCGACAGTGCCAGGCTCCAGAATTCGAACGGAATGCCCAGCACGTCGACCGCGGCGTCGGCGCAGCTCGCGGTGACACCGAAGATCGCAGGCATGGCGGTATCCAGGTGCAGACCGCTCACGATGCGGTCGGCCAGCGTCAGGTTGCACGAGCTCGACTGAGCCGCGACGAAATGCTGGTGCAGCGCGGCGGCGACGGCCGCTATGGCGAGCAGCAGCGTCGAACCGGCGATCGACGCCTGCACCGAACGCGAGCGCGCAAACACCCCGCCGAGGGCGAGCAATCCAATCGCGACAAACAGCACGCGCTGCAGGATGCACCACGGGCACGGGCGCATGTCAAAGCCGTGCTGCGCGACGAGCGCCGCGCCGACCGAGGCGAAGCAGGCGAGCGCCATCGCCCCGAACCACTGGCGCGGTCCGGCGTCGACCACCAGCACCGGCGTCACGCCACTTGCGCGATGAGCTCGATCTCGACGCAGGCGCCCATCGGCAGCTGCGCCACGCCGAAGGCGCTGCGAGCGTGCGCGCCTTTGTCGCCGAATACCTCGGCCAGAAGTTCGGAGCAGCCGTTTGTCACGAGGTGCTGCTCGGTGTAGTCGGGGCTGCTGTTGACCAGGCTCAAAACCTTGACGATGCGCTCGACCCGGTTCAGGTCGCCGACCGCCGCGTGCAGCGTGCCGAGCAGGTCGATCGCAACGCGGCGTGCGGCGTGCTTGGCGGTCGCGGTATCGGTATCGCGGCCGAGCTGGCCGACCCACGGCTTGCCGTCGCGCCGCGCGATGTGGCCAGAGATGAAAACGAGGTTGCCGCTGCGCACGAAAGGCACGTAGGCCGCCGCCGGAACCGCCACCGGCGGCAGCTCGATGTTGAGGGCCTTCAAGCGCTCGTAGACCGATGCGGCGGGGCTGGACATGGTGGCTTCCTCGGGGATCGCAAACGGGCGCGAATCCTACACTGCGGGCATGCCTGCGAGCCCATGCGCCACGCCCTGACCGGTTGGCGCCTCGTCGGCTCGACGCTCGCCTGGCTTGGCGGGGTCGCCGCGCAATTGCAGGAGCGAACGCTGCTGCCGGGGTGGACGTATGTGCTGGTGTGCGCCGGCGCAGCGGGTGCGGTCGCGCTCGTATTCGCGCTTCGGTCGCGCGCTGCATCGGGAACGCTCGTGCTGGCGCTCGGCTGCGCGGCGCTCGGCTTCGGCGCGTCCGGCTGGAATGCGGCATCGCGCCTGGCCGAGGCCTTGCCGCCGGCGCTCGAAGGGGTCGATCTTCAGGTCACCGGCGTCGTCGCCAGCCTGCCGCAGCGCGGGCCGAGCGGACTGCGCTTTCGGTTCGAGGTCGAGCATGCGACCCGGATCGGCCCGGCGGAAGCGGCGGATGCGATCGCCTTGCCCTCGCTGCTGTCGCTGGGCTGGTATCGCGGCTGGCACGAGGACGCGAGCCTCGCGCAGCCGCAGGGCGCGCTGCGCGCCGGCCAGCGCTGGCGCTTGACGCTGCGCCTGCGCCAGCCGCACGGCACGCTCAATCCGCATGGCTACGACCACGAGCTCGCCCTGTTCGAGCAGGGCGTTCGCGCAACCGGCTATGTGCGCGACGCGCCGGCCGCGCAGTTGCTCGGGCAGGGCGCCGGCTACCCGGTCGAGCGGCTGCGCCAGCGGGTGCGCGATGCGATCGACGCGCGCGTCTCCGATACGCGTGCCGCCGGCGTCCTGGCGGCACTCGCGATCGGCGACCAGGGCGCGATCGAGCGCGACGACTGGGGCCTGTTTCGCGATACCGGCATCGCCCATCTGATGTCGATCAGCGGCCTGCACGTGACGATGTTCGCGTGGCTCGCCGGGCTGGCCATCACTGCGGTGTGGCGGCGCAGTGCCCGCGCGGCGCTGTGGCTGCCGGCGCCAACCGCCGGGCGCTGGGGCGGCCTCGCGGCCGCCGCGCTCTATGCGGTGTTCTCGGGCGGCGGCGTGCCGTCGCAGCGCACGGTCTGGATGCTCGCCACGGTGACGCTGCTGGCGAGCGTGGGAGTGCGCTGGCCCTGGGGGTTGGTGCTCCTGCTGGCGGCGGTGGTGGTGACTGCCGTCGATCCGTGGGCGCTGCTGCAGCCCGGCTTCTGGCTCTCGTTCGCCGCGGTCGGGCTGCTGATGGTCTCGGGGCCGCCAACCACGCCCACCCCGCCCGATGCCGCAGCGCGCATGTCCGGCGTTGCCCGGCGGATCGGCGGCGTCGCACTCGGCGGGCTACGCACCCAGGCGATCGCGACCCTCGGACTGACGCCGCTGACGCTCGTCTTCTTCCAGCAGGTATCGCTGGTCGGCTTCGTCACGAATCTGATCGCGATCCCGCTCGTCACCCTGGTCATCACGCCGCTCGCGCTGCTCGGCGCGCTGCTCGCGCCGCTGTGGACGCTGGGCGCGTGGGTGGTGCAGCAGGGCGTGGCGGGACTCGCCTGGCTCGCATCCTGGCCGGCGGCGGTCTGGACCGTTCCCGTGGCGCCGGCATGGGCACAGTTGGCGGGGCTGCTCGCGGCGCTGCTGGCGATGCTGCCGCTGCCGTGGCGGGTGCGTGCGCTTGCGCTGCCGCTGCTGCCGGCAATGCTGTGGCCGCAGCCGCCGCGGCCGGCATCCGGCAGCTTCGAGATGCTCGCGCTCGATGTCGGGCAGGGTAGCGCGGTGCTGGTGCGCACGCGCGAACATCTGCTGGTCTACGACACCGGACCGCAGTATTCGCGCGATGCCGACGCCGGCCGCCGCGTGCTGATGCCACTGCTGCGTGCGCGCGGCGAGCGGCACATCGATACGCTGGTGCTGAGTCATCGCGACAGCGACCACGTCGGTGGCGCGCGCTCGGTGCTTGCCGCGCTGCCGGTCACGACGCTGCTGACCTCGCTCGAGCCCGACCATGCGTTGCGTGCGACGCAGCCCGGCGCCACCACGCACACGCGCTGCCAGGCGGGGCAGGGCTGGAGCTGGGACGGCATTCGCTTCGAGGTCCTGCACCCGGCTGCAGCCGACTACGAGCGCAGCCTGAAGACCAATGCCATGTCGTGCGTGCTGCGCATCTCCGGCGCGCAGGCGAGCGTGCTGCTGACCGGCGATATCGAACGCGAGCAGGAACAGGCCCTGCTGCGCTCGGTCGACGGCGGGGTGGCGCTGCGCAGCGGCGTGCTGCTCGCGCCGCACCACGGCAGCAAGACCTCGTCGAGCGATGCCTTCCTGGCCGCGGTCGGACCGACCGACGCGGTGTTCCAGGCCGGCTACCGCAACCGCTTCGGCCACCCGGCGTCCGAGGTGTTGGCGCGCTATCGGGTGCGAGGCATCGCGCGCTGGACCAGCCCGACGTGCGGCGCGTGGCAGTGGCGCAGCGACGCGCCGGACCGAAGCATCTGCGAGCGCGAGGCGCGCCGGCGCTACTGGCATTGGCGGCCGAGCGCCGGCGAGCGCGCCGCTTCAACCGATACCATCCCCCCATGAATCCGAATGCGCCTGAAACGGCTGAGATTGCGCCTTCCAAGCCCGCACCCGACCCGCCACCCAATACCCCGGCGATGCAGGACAAGGCCTTCGTTCTGCTGCTCGTGCTGTCGACGCTCGGTTTCTGCTGGATCCTGTGGCCTTTCTACGGTGCGGTGTTCTGGGGCGTCGTGCTGGCGATCCTCTTCACGCCGCTGAACCGCCGCATCCTCCGTCGCTTCGGGATGGGTGCCACGCTGACCGCGCTCGCAACCCTGGTCATCATCCTGTTCATCGTCATCCTGCCGCTGACCGTCGTGGGCCTGTCGGTGGCGCAGGAGGTGACCGACTTCTACCGACGCACGCAGTCGCGCGAGATCGACTTCGCGCGCTATTTCGGGCAGGTCATGGCGGCGCTGCCGGACTGGGTGAGCCGGCTGCTGCAGGGTTTCGGCGTCTTCGACATGCCGGACCTGCAGAAAAAAATGAGCAGCATGGCCTCGGCCGGCGGCAAGGAGATCGCCACCCGCGCGTTCGACATCGGCCAGAACACGCTCGACCTGGTAGTGGGATTTTTCGTCTCGCTGTACCTGACATTCTTCCTGCTGCGCGACGGCACGGGCCTGGCGCGGCGCATCGGCGCCGCGGTCCCGCTCGATCCCGGCTCCAAGCGCAAGCTCTTCGCCAAATTCGGCGCGGTGATCCGCGCCACCGTGAAGGGCAACGTCGTCGTCGCGGCCGTGCAGGGGACGCTCGGCGGCATCGCGTTCTGGTACCTCGGTGTGCACGGCACGCTGTTGTGGGCTTCGCTGATGGCGTTCCTCTCGCTGCTGCCGGCGATCGGCGCGGCGCTGGTGTGGGGGCCGGTCGCGATCTTCTTTCTTGCCACCGGCGAGATCGGCAAGGGGCTCGGGCTCGTCGTCTGGGGCACCGCGGTGATCGGGCTCGTCGACAACGTGCTGCGCCCGCTGCTGGTGGGCAAGGACATCCGCATGCCCGATTACCTGGTGCTCATCTCGACCATCGGCGGGATGGCTGTCTTCGGCATCAACGGCTTCGTGATCGGTCCGGTGATCGCGGCGATCTTCGTCTCGGCCTGGGGAATCTTCGCCGAGGGTCGCGATCCCGACGACGCACCGACGCATCCCGTGGCTTGATAATTGCTAAACCCCTTCGATGCATGTGCGCGTCGATCGGGCTGCGAAGGAAAGGCGGCGATGGGTCAGAGCTTTGACGAGATGCAGGCCACGCCGGATACGGTGCGCGAGCACTATCGCGGGTACCAGCGCTGGCTCGCCGGCCAGCCGCGCGATGCGATGCGTTTGCGGCGCGAGGAAGCCGAAGTCATCTTCCGGCGCGTCGGCATCACTTTCGCGGTCTATGGTGCCAAGGACGAGGATGGTGGCGCTCAGGGTACCGAGCGGCTGATCCCGTTCGACCTCATCCCGCGCGTCGTCCCGGCCGACGAATGGGACATGCTCGAGCGCGGGCTGGTTCAGCGCGTGACCGCGCTGAACCGCTTCCTGCACGACGTCTACCACGGCCAGGACATCCTGCGCGCCGGCATCGTGCCGAACGAGCAGATCTTCGCCAACTCGCAGTTCCGTCCCGAGATGATGGGCGTGCAGGTTCCCGGGGGCATCTATTCGCACATCGCCGGGATCGACATCGTTCGCGCCGCCAACCCGGATGGCAGCGGCAGCTATTACGTGCTCGAGGACAACCTGCGCGTGCCCAGCGGCGTGAGCTACATGCTCGAGAACCGCAAGATGATGATGCGGCTGTCGCCCGAACTCTTTGCGCAACACCGCGTCGCGCCGGTCGCCCACTACCCCGACATGCTGCTCGAGACGCTGCGCGCGGTGGCACCGCCGGCGGTCAACGAGCCGACCGTCGTCGTGCTCACGCCGGGCATGTACAACAGCGCCTATTTCGAGCACGCGTTTCTGGCCCAGCAGATGGGCATCGAACTGGTCGAGGGCCAGGACCTCTTCGTGGAGGACGACTTCTGCTACATGCGAACGACCCAGGGCGCGAAGCGAGTCGACGTGATCTACCGCCGGGTCGACGACGACTTCCTCGATCCGCTCGCGTTCCGGCCCGATTCGACGCTCGGCTGCGAAGGCATGCTGTCGGCCTACCGGGCCGGCAACCTGACGCTGTGCAACGCCATCGGCACCGGCGTGGCGGACGACAAGTCGATCTATCCCTATGTACCCAAGATGATCGAGTTCTATCTCGGAGAGAAGCCGATCCTCGCCAACGTGCCGACGCATGTATGCCGCGTCGACGACGACCTGAAATATGTGCTCGACCATCTGAAGGAACTGGTCGTGAAGGAGGTCCACGGCGCCGGCGGGTACGGCATGCTGGTCGGGCCGGCCTCGACGCAGGCCGAGATCGCCGAATTCCGCACCGCGCTGCTCGCCGACCCGGCGCGCTATATCGCCCAGCCGACGCTCGCGCTTTCGACCTGCCCGACCTTCGTCGATGCCGGCATCGCACCGCGCCACATCGACCTGCGTCCGTTCGTGCTGTCGGGCAAGAAGGTCCAGATGGTGCCCGGCGGGCTCACGCGCGTCGCGCTGAAGGAAGGCTCGCTGGTCGTCAATTCGTCGCAGGGTGGCGGAACCAAGGACACCTGGGTGCTGGAGGAATGAGCATGATCATCATTGCCGACGCGCGCATTGCTCCCTCCCCCCTCTCCCAGAGGGAGAGGGGGGAGATCGAAGAGGCTGGCCATGCTCTCTAGAACCGCCGACCACCTGTTCTGGATGTCGCGCTATATGGAGCGGGCAGAGAACACCGCGCGCATGCTCGACGTGAACTACCAGACCGCGTTGCTGCCCCAATCGGTACAGGCCGCCGAGGCGGGCTGGCGCGGGCTGCTCAGCATCAGCGAACTGAGCGAGCATTTCGAAACCCACCATGGTGGGGTCACGCCGCAGCGCGTGATGGACTACATGGTGTTCGATTCGGAGAACGATTCGTCGATCCGCAACTGCCTGCTCGCGGCACGCGAGAACGCGCGCGCGGTGCGCGGCACGCTGACGACCGAGGTGTGGGAAACCCAGAACCAGACCTGGCTCGAATTCCAGCGCATGTCCGGCGCCGGCGAGTTCGAGCGCGATCCGAGCGCGCTGTTCGAGTGGGTCAAATTCCGTTCGCACCTGTCGCGCGGCGTGACGGTGGGAACCATGCTGCAGGACGAGGCCTTCCACTTCCTGCGCATCGGCAGTTTTCTCGAACGCGCGGACAATACGGCGCGCCTGCTCGACGTGCGATTTCATGCCGTGCGCAGCGAATACCACGGCGGCGAGGGGAGCGGCCAGGCGCAGCGGCAAAGCCCCCGCATCAACGGCGCACAGAGCCAGGGCGAGGCCCTCTTCCCGGCCGCCGAGTCCGACGGCAAGGACCTCGAGATCGACTTCTATCACTGGTCGTCGATCCTGCGTTCGGTGTCGGGCTTCGAGGTCTATCGCAAGGTCTACCGCAACGTCATCCGGCCCGAGAAGGTCGCCGAGTTGCTGATCCTGCGCAACGACATGCCGCGCTCTCTGGCCGCCTGCATGCACGAGGTGGTGTCGAACCTGCACCGCCTCGCCAACGAACAGTCGGGCGAGACCCTGCGCCAGGCCGGGCGGCTGTCCGCCGAGCTTGAGTACGGCCGCATCGACGAGATCCTCGCGACCGGCCTGCATGCCTTCCTGACCCAGTTCCTCGAGCGCGTCGGCCGCCTCGGGGCCGGCATCAGCCGCGATTTCCTGGTTCCGGTGGCCGCCTGAACGCCACCGAGACCCACCTGGCACTTCCATGTCCATCCATGTCGCGCTGAACCACGTCACCCACTACCGCTACGACCGACCCATCCTGCTCGGCCCCCAGGTGGTGCGGTTGCGACCGGCGCCGCATTCGCGCACCCGCGTCCTGAGCTATTCGATGCGGGTGGCTCCGGCCCAGCATTTCATCAACTGGCAGCAGGACCCGCAGTCCAACCACCTGGCGCGGCTGGTCTTCCCCGAGCGCACGCAGGAGCTACGGATCGAGGTCGACCTGGTGGTCGAGATGGCGGTGCTCAACCCGTTCGACTTCTTCCTCGAGCCCTCGGCCGAGAACGCACCCTTCGACTACGAGCCGGCGCTGGCCAAGGAGCTCGCGCCTTATCTCGAGCGCGCGCCGCTCACGCCGCGCTTCCAGGCCTACCTGGAATCGATCCCGCGCAAGCCGCGGCCGACCAACACCTTCCTGGTCGACCTGAACCAGCGGCTGCAACGCGATATCGCCTACCTGATCCGCATGGAGCCCGGCGTGCAGACGCCCGAGCAGACGCTTGTGAATGGCAGCGGCTCGTGCCGCGACAGCGGCTGGCTGCTGGTGCAGCTGCTGCGCCACATCGGCCTGGCGGCCCGCTTCGTCTCGGGCTACCTGATCCAGCTCAAGAGCGACGTCAAGTCGCTCGACGGCCCGAGCGGAACCGAAGTCGACTTCACCGACCTGCACGCCTGGTGCGAGGTCTATCTACCTGGGGCCGGCTGGATCGGCCTCGACCCGACCTCGGGACTGCTCGCCGGCGAAGGGCACATCCCGCTTGCCTGTTCGCCCGAGCCGTCGTCGGCGGCGCCCATCTCGGGCGAGATCGAAGCCTGCGGGTCGACCTTCGAGCACCGCATGTCGGTTGCCCGCATCTGGGAGTCGCCACGCACGACGCTGCCCTACAGCGACGACGAATGGGCCGCCATCGATGCACTCGGCCGCAAGGTCGATATCGATCTGCAGCGTGACGACGTGCGACTCACGCAAGGCGGCGAGCCGACTTTCATCGCCGACGGCGACCGCGAGGCCGGCGAGTGGAATACCGAGGCGCTCGGCCCGACCAAGCTCGGCCTCGCGGTCGAGCTGATGGGCACCCTCGTCGAGCGCTACGGTGCCGGCGCATTGCAGCACTGCGGCCAGGGCAAGTGGTATCCGGGCGAGCAGGTGCCGCGCTGGTCGCTCAATCTTTTCTGGCGCGCCGACCGCGAGCCGCTGTGGACCCGCCCGGCCTTGTTCGCAACCGGCCCGCAGCCCGGCGGTGCGACCGAAGGGCAGGCCGCGTCGCTGTTGCGTGGTGTGGCGCAGCGCCTTCGCATTGCGTCTGCCAATGTCTTCCCGGCCTACGAGGATGCGGCGTATGCGATGTGGCGCGAGCGCCGGCTGCCGATCAATGTCGATCCCACCGATCCGCGGCTGGCCGATCCGTTCGAGCGTGAGCGCATGGCGGGCCTGTTCGGTGGCGAGGGCCTGGCGCGCGTCGTCGGCCATGCCCTGCCGGTGGCGCGCAACACGCATGCGAATGCGCGCCAGCGCTGGCAAAGCGGCGCGTGGTTTCTGCGCACCGGACAGTGTCTGCTGGTGCCAGGCGATTCGGCGATGGGCTGGCGCCTGCCGCTCGATTCGCAGCCCTGGGCGCGGCCCGAAGATCTGCCGTGGATCCACCCGGCCGATCCGAACCAGGACTTCGATCCCTTGCCGGCGCACGGCGCGGCCAATGCCGAAACCGGCATCGACGCGATCGAAGCCGAAGCCGCGCAGCGCGCGCCGCAGCGCTTCGAATCGGCGACCGCCATCGTCCGCACCGCCCTGGGCGCGCAACCGCGCGACGGCCGCTTGTGTGTCTTCATGCCGCCGCTGGCCGCGCTCGAGGACTATGTCGAACTGGTCGGCGCGATCGAGGCGACCGCAGCCGACCTCGGCCTCGCGCTGATGTTCGAAGGCTACGAGCCGCCGAAGGATCCGCGCCTCGTCAACCTGCGCGTCACACCCGACCCCGGCGTGATCGAGGTCAACGTGCACCCGGTGCACAGCTGGTCCGAACTCGTCGCGCAGACGACGCATCTCTACGACGCGGCGCACCGCACCCGGCTGTCGAGCGAGAAATTCATGATCGACGGGCGCCACACCGGCACCGGCGGCGGCAACCACTTCGTGCTGGGCGGTGCGACACCGGGCGACTCGCCCTTCCTGCGCCGGCCCGACCTGCTCGCGAGCATGGTCGCCTACTGGCATGACCACCCGTCGCTCAGCTATCTGTTCTCGGGCCTGTTCGTCGGGCCGACCAGCCAGGCGCCGCGCCTGGACGAAGCGCGCAACGACGCGGTCTACGAGATCGAGATCGCCTTCGCCGAACTTCAGCGCGTCATGCGTGAAACCGGCGGCACGTGCCCGCCGTGGCTCGTCGACCGGGTGCTGCGCAACCTGCTGACCGACGTGACCGGCAATACCCACCGGGCCGAGTTCTGCATCGACAAGCTCTACTCGCCCGACGGACCTGCCGGACGCCTGGGCCTGCTCGAACTGCGCGCTTTCGAGATGCCGCCGCATGCGCGCATGAGCCTCGCCCAGCAACTGCTGATGCGCGCCCTGGTGGCGCGCTTCTGGCGCGCGCCGTACCGGCCGGGGCGGCTGTCGCGTTGGGGCACCGAGCTGCACGACCGCTTCATGCTGCCGCATTTCATCGAGCAGGATTTCCGCGCCGTGCTGGCTGAGCTCGGCGAACACGGTTATGCGATGCCGGCGCGCTGGTTTGCGCCGCACCTGAACTTCCGCTTCCCGCTGCTCGGCGATTTCGCCGCATCGGGCGTCGAGGTCGAACTGCGCCTTGCGCTCGAACCCTGGCACGTGCTGGGCGAGGAGGGCGGCGCGGCCGGCACATCGCGCTATGTCGATTCCACCGTCGAGCGTATCCAGGTGCTCGCGACCGGCGTCATCGAAGGCCGGCATGTGCTGACCTGCAACGGCCGGCGCATTCCGATGCAGCCGACCGGCCAGGTCGGGCAGACAGTCGGCGGCGTGCGCTTTCGGGCCTGGCATACCGCGGCCGCGCTGCATCCGACGATCGATCCGCATGCGCCGCTCACCTTCGACCTCGTCGACAGCGCGGCTCAGCGCTCGGTCGGCGGCTGCCAGTACCACGTCGCGCACCCGGGCGGGCGCAGCTACGAGACTTTCCCGGTCAATGCGCTCGAGGCCGAGGCCAGACGCCTCGCACGCTTCTTCCGCACCGGCCACACCCCCGGCGCGATGCACGTCCCGGACGAAGAGCGCAACCCCGATTTCCCGTTCACGCTCGACCTGCGGCGGCGCTGAGCCGGCGCCGGCAAGGTCGCTTCCCCCGAACGGGGGAGACCATCGGTGGGGGCGCCGCACAGGCGCTTTTCCGCCCTGGGTGGGATGGGCGCGCGAGGGCGCGGCGGCAACACTGGCCCGCATGCCTAACGACCGCGGAGCCTCCCAATGAACCACCTCTCGCCGACGCCGATGTCCTCCTTGCAGAACGGCCTGCCGAGTGCGCGCGCGCTCGCCTTGATGGCCTTGCGGCTCGATTCGCGCGAGCTGCGCACCGACCCGCTCGCCGGCGCTTCGGCGAGTGCCGATGCCGCCGGCCCGGGTTGGTTCGAATCGAGCTTTGAACTCGGGCGCGGGCTGTCGGTGCTCGAAGGTTCGGCGGGGCTGGCGGACGAATGGATGCGCCTCGTGGGCGCAGGCCGCGCGTGGACCCCGGCAGCGTTCAGCGGCGCTGCTGTTTGACCGCGTTGCCGAGCGCAATCACGGCCATCGCGTAATAGCTCGACCAGTTGTAGCGCGTCACCGCATAGAAATTCGCAGTGCCCGCCACATAGCTCGGCGCCGCGTCGCCGTTCTGCAGTTCGACCAGCGCGAGCTGACCGGGCATATCGAGCGCGGCGTCTTCGAGGCGGGCGCCGCGGTCGATAAATTCGCGCGCACTGAAGCTCGGCACGATGTCCGGCCCGAGCAGCACCGCGCGGTCGGCCGCATCGACCGGAACGGCGACTTCGTAGTACGGACGCAGCCCGCGCTGCCAGCCGAATTCGGCAAGGTAGTGGGCGACGCTGCCGATCACGTCGGCGCTGCTGCGGAGCAGGTCGATGCGGCCGTCGGCATCGAAATCGACGGCGTATTTGTTGAAGCTCGACGGCATGAATTGCGGCATGCCGAAGGCACCGGCATAGCTGCCCTTCACCGACGCCGGGTCGATGCCCTCGCGCACGCTCAGCACGAAGAGTTGCTCGAGTTCGTCGCGAAAGAAGGCACTGCGGTCCTTGCGCCCGGGGGGAAAGTCGAAGGCGAGCGTGGCCAGTGCATCGATGACGCGAAAGCCGCCGAGGTGCTGGCCGTACAAGGTCTCGACACCGATGATGCCGACGACGATTTCGGCCGGCACACCGTAGGTCGCCTCGGCCTGCTCGAGCCAGCGCCGGTTCGCATTCCAGAATTCGATGCCCGCGCGCAGCCTCACCGGTTCGACGAAGCGCGCGCGGTAAGCGGCCCAGTTTTTTGCCGTGCCGGCCGGCGGCGGCATGATCAGGCGCGCCACCGCGGGTACGAAGCGCGCCTGCGACAGTGCGCCGCGCAGCGCCTGCGCATCCAGACCGTGCTTTAGCGCCGCCTCGTCGGCGAAGCGCAGCACGTCCTCGCGCGTGCCGTAGCTGACGACATCAGGCGCTTCGACGGTCTTCTCGACGACGGGACGCAGCTTCTTTCGCGCCAGTGCCGGGCCGGTGATCACGGCCATGACGAGCAGGACGGCGAGGGTGCGGAGCGGCAGGGACGGCATCGGGTCGGTTCAGATCAGGTTGGTCGCAGGTCGGTGCGCGCCGCGAGCGAGCGCGCGGCAAGGATCGATTGTCGGGTCAGCGCGCGGTCGGGGCGGGGTCGCGCGTCGACCGCATAGCGCTGGCGTTCGAGCGTCTCGAGCAGCATCGCGAGCGCTTCGCCGGCGTCGCCGAAGGTGCTTCGAACGCGGTGCGCCAGCGTGCCGGCCGCCTCGTGCGGCGCAACGACGACGCCGGCGCGTTGCAGCGCCGCGCGCAGGGCCTGCATCTGCCGCTGCCAGGGGTCGATGCGGCGGTGGTCCCACCACGCCCAGGCGGCGCCGGCCAGCGCGAGCGCCGAGACGGCGAGGATCGACAGCAGCGCAAGATCCTCCCAGCCCGGGCTGCGAAAGCCCAGGCTCTTGAGCAGGTCGAATTGCTGGGTCCGGCTGTAGTTCATCACCCACTGGTTCCAGCGGTTGTTGAGCGCTTCCCAGCCGGCGCGCAGGCTGGCGAGCAGTACGGGATTGGCGTCGCCCAGCATCTGCGCCATCAGACCCGCCGGCGGGCGCAGATTGCGGCTGCGGTCGATGCGCTCGGGCGCGACCGCGGCGGTCGGATCGGCACGGATCCAGCCGACGCCGGCCTGCCAGTATTCGGCCCAGGCGTGAGCCGAACTCTGGCGCACGACGTAGTAGCCGTCGACCGGCGCCAGGTCGGCGCCCTGGTAGCCGGTGACGACGCGGGACGGAACGTCGAGCGCGCGCATAAGCACGACGAACGCGGCGGCGAAATGCTCGCAAAAGCCCTCCTTGCGGTCGAGCCAGAACTGGTCGACTGCATCGCTGCCCAGGTACACGCCGGGCGCGAGCGTATAGCTGTAGCCCTGGGTTCGGATCTGCTGCATCAGCACGCGCGCGAGGCTGCGCGCATCGGCGCTCGCATACGCCGGATCGCGCCGCAGGGCAGCCGCCCACTCGAGCGTGCGCGGGTTGTGGCCGGGCGGCAGGTCGAGGTAGTCCTGCAGGCCGAGCACCGGCGCGAGCGGGCCGTGCTGGAAGCGCGCATACGCCGCGGCGCGGTAGCGCACGCGTTCGTGCAACGGCCGCGCGACGACCCACTGCAGGTCGTCGGTCGGCGTCGCGACATAGCCTTCGAGCAGGGGTGCGTCGGGCGTCGCCTCCAAGGTGGGCAGCACGGTCAGGCGTTGCGGCTCGAGCGTGATCTCGTAGGGCAGCGCCGGGCCGCTGACGCGCAGTTCGGCGCGCGGCATGACATCGGCCGGGAAGCTCGGCGCGAGCGGGCGCCATTCGGTGCCGTCGAATCGCGCCAGCACCGGGCCGCGCAGGTACATCGCCTGCGGAGCCGGCGCCGCGCCGTCGAAGCGGATGCGCAGCGCGATGCTGTCGTCGAGCGCGATCTCGGC
>JBDSEG010000039.1:0-10159 GCA_039920165.1 Burkholderiaceae bacterium | reverse complement strand
CAACAGCGACGCGTGGATATTCAGGCAGCCCCGGGCGGGCAGCTCGAGCACCCAGGGCGGCAGCAGCAGGCCGTAGGCGGCGACGACCAGCACGTCGGGGCGCGCGCCCAGCAACCGCTCGCGCGCCGCGGCGGCATCGTCTGGAAATTTGCCGTCGAGCCGCACGCTGCGCGGCTGCGCGAGCGCGATGCCTTCGGACAGCGCGAGTTGCTTGACCGCCGAGACCTGCAGCCGCAGTCCGCGGCCGGCCGGTCGATCGGGTTGGGTCAGCACCAGCGGGATTTCGAACCCGCTGCGCAGCAACGCTTCGAGCGCGACGCGTGCGAAGTCGGGCGTGCCGGCGAACGCGACGCGCAGGGACGCGTTGCTCACGCGCGCTGCTCGTCGCGCAGCTTCTTCAGCATCTTGGTGCGGATGCGCTCGCGCTTGAGCGGGCTCAGATAGTCGACGAAGACCTTGCCCATGAGGTGATCCATCTCGTGCTGCACGCAGACCGCGAGCAGGCCCTCGGCCTCGAACTCGACGGGTTTGCCGTCGCGGCCGAGCGCGCGCACGGTAACGCGGCTGTGCCGCTGCACCTTGTCGTAGACCGCCGGCACCGACAGGCAGCCCTCGTCCGAGAAGCTCATCTCCTCGCTTCTCGCGATCAGTTCGGGATTGATCAGGACGCGCGGATCGTCGTGGGCATCCGAGGTATCGATGACGATGACGCGTTCGTGCACGTCGACCTGGGTCGCGGCGAGGCCCACGCCCTCGGCGTTGTACATGCTTTCCAGCATGTCGTCGACGAGCCGGCGCACGCGCGCGTCGACCTCGGTGACGGGACGGGCGACGGTGAGCAGGCGCGGGTCGGGAAAGCGCAGGATGTCGAGCTTGGCCATGAGATGAGTCGAATCAGGAGCGGAAAAAACGGTCCGTGAGGTCCGTCACGCAAGCGCCGAAAGCGCGAACGACGACGTTGTAACCAGGCTTACAGGGTCGCCGGGCGAGGTCCGGTTTCGTTGCGATATCAAGGGTTTAAAGGCAGAATCTGCGAAACATATTCAGATATTGGCCGGCCGATTTTCGCCCAAGTCGACGCCGGTGCGTCGCAGGCCATTCGCCAACCCCTAAAGCGCAACCGCACCGCTGCGCGCCCTCGGAGATCTCCCTCAATGAGCCGACGCACCGCCCACGCCCCGGACCTTCGTCGCACGGCATCGCTGCGCCTGCTGGCGATCCTCATCGCAGCGGCGTGCACCGGTGTCGCGGCGCAGACCAGCCAACTGCCGATCACCGGCGCCCAGCGCGATACCGCGCAGCGGGTGGCGCAGGCCGGCGTCGCGCTGTCCGAACTCGCACCCAACGCGCCCGACTCCTACACCGTCAGGCCGCGCGATACGCTGTGGGACATTTCGAAGATCTTCCTCAAGACGCCGTGGCGCTGGCCCGAGCTGTGGGGCATGAACCTCGATCAGATCCGCAACCCACACCTGATCTATCCAGGCCAGGTGCTGTATCTCGACAAGTCCGACGGCCGCGCCCGTCTGCGCTTGGCGCAGCCGGTGGGCAATACGCTCAGGCTGTCGCCGCGCGTGCGCAGCAGCCCGCTCGACGGCAGCCCGATCGCGGCAATCCCGTTCCATCTGATCGAGCCCTTCCTCAATGAGGCCGTGATCTTCCAAGCCGACGAGCTCATCACTGCGCCGCGCATCGTCGCGGCCCAGGAAGGACGCGTGCTGCTTGCGCGCGGCGATACCGCGTATGTGCGCGGCGACCTCGGCGGCGAGCGGCAATACCGGGTCTTTCGTGAAGCCAAACCGCTGCGCGACCCGACCACCAAGGAAGTGCTCGGCTTCGAGGCCAACTATGTCGGCACCGCCGAATATGTGCGCCAGGGTGATCAGCGCACCGGCGCCGACGGCAAGCCCGAGATCATTCCCGCGACCTTCATGCTGACCAGCATCAAGCAGGAAGCCGGCCTCGGCGACCGCCTGTCGCCGGTGCCGCCGCGCGACTTCGCGAACTACGCGCCGCACGCGCCGCAGGCCGATCTGGCCGGGCAGATCGTCTCGATCTACGGTGATTCTCTGACCGCCGGGCAGAATCAGATCGTGGCGCTGAACCGCGGCACGGTCGACGGCATGGAGCGCGGCCACGTGCTCGCGCTGTGGCGCGACGGCAGCGTCGTCATCGACAAGACCGACCCGACCCGACCCACCATGAAGCTGCCCGACGAGCGCCACGGCATGCTGTTCGTATTCCGCACCTTCGAGCGCATGTCGTATGCGCTGATCCTGTCGGTCAAGGAACCCGTCAAGCCGGGCGACCGCTTCACCCAGCCCTGATCCACCCCGCGTCGGCCGCGTGATCGAAGCCGACGAACTCGCCGCCTGGGTGCGCTTGCTCGCGGCACCCGGCATCGGCCGGGAGTCGGCCCGCAAGCTGCTAGCCTGCTATGGCTCGCCGCAAGCAGTGCTCGCGGCGTCGATCGCTTCGCGCGCCCAAGTCGTCGGGCCGGCGCCCGCGCAGGCCTTGGCAAAGTCCAGCGAAGAGACCGACGCGCTCGTCGTCTCGACCCTGGCGTGGCTCGCCGGGGCCGACGCGGACGACGAGACTTCGCCGCGCGCGGTCGTCACGCTCGGCGACCCGCTCTACCCCGCGGCACTGCTGCAGACCGCCGATCCGCCGCTGCTGTTGTATGCGCAAGGCCGCACCGAATTGCTGGCCGCGAGCAGTCTCGCCGTCGTCGGCAGCCGCAACCCGACGCCGCAGGGCAGCGAGAACGCGCGCGCGTTCGCCCGCCATCTGAGCGACGCCGGCCTGGCCGTGGTCTCGGGGCTGGCGCTGGGCATCGACGCCGCCGCCCACGAAGGCGCATTGCAGGGCTCGGGTGGCACCATCGCGGTAGTCGGCACCGGGCTCGACCGGGTCTATCCAAAGCGCCATTTCGACCTCGCTCACCGCATCGCACGCGAGGGGTTGGTGCTGAGCGAATATCCCCTGGGCACGCCCCCGCTGGCCGGCCACTTCCCGACGCGCAACCGCGTCATCGCCGGGCTCACGCGCGGCACCCTGGTGGTCGAGGCTGCGCTGCAGTCCGGTTCGCTTATCACCGCGCGGCTGGCGAGCGAAGCCGGGCGCGATGTATTCGCCATCCCCGGCTCGATCCACTCGCCGCTTTCGCGTGGCTGTCACGCGCTCATCAAGCAAGGTGCCAAACTGGTCGAGACGGCGAACGACATCCTCGACGAGCTGCACTGGGGAGCGCCGCGCCTTCCCGACGCCGAGGCCGCCGGGGGCGCCGAGCCTTCCGGCGACGACCCGCTACTCGAAGCACTCGGCCACGATCCGGTCGGCTTGGAAGCGCTCGTCGCACGCACCGGATGGTCGGCCGCCGCGCTCAATATCCGGCTGCTCGAAATGGAACTCGCCGGCAGCGTGGCGCGCCTGCCGGGCCAGCTGTTCCAGCGTCTCGCGCAGGGTTGAGGCAGACCGGCCGCGCAGCACCCCTCGGGTATAGTGAACTCATGTTCGACGTGCTCGTCTACCTGTACGAAAACTACTGGCGGCCCGACGCCTGTCCCGCCCACGAGCAGCTCAAGCGCAAGCTCTCGTCGGTCGGCTTCGAATCGGGCGAGATCAAGGAAGCGCTGAGCTGGCTCGACGGCCTGGCGAAAGCGGCCCAGTCGTACGTCGGCAAGCAGGGCAAGCACAGCGTTCGGGTCTATTCGGCGCTCGAACAGGATCATCTCGGCGAGGCCTCGATCGGGTTCATCGCCTTCCTCGAATCGGCCGGCGTGCTGGCCGGGCCGATGCGCGAAATGGTGATCGACCGCGCGAGCGCCATCCCCGGCGGGCCGCTCGATCTCGAGGATCTGAAGATCATCGTCCTGATGGTTTTCTGGAGCCTGGGCGAGGAGCCCGACGCGCTCATCCTCGACGAGCTCTTCGTCGACGAGGAAGACCGGCTGATCCACTGAGCGCGTCGCGGCGCCCAGCGCTCGCGGCCTGTTTGTTCAGTTCAGCAGCCGGCCCGGATCGACGTCGATCTTCGCTAGCGCACTGCGCGTAGCGCGCACGGTCAGAGATTCGTCCTGCGCCGGCACGATGAGTCCGGCCTGCAGGAAGGCGGCGAGGCGCTGCTTCTGGAACAGCACGGCGCGACCCTGGGGCGAGACGAAGAGCGCGAGCTGCTTGCGCAGCCCCTGCCACGCAAGCTGGACCGCTTCGTTGCGCTCGCGATAGTCGAGCATGTACCAGCCGCCGACCTGCAGCTCGCGCGCCCACGTGAGCATCGCCGGGGTCGGCGTCGAGCCACCTTCCCCGACCACTTCGAGCTCGGAACTTTCGTGCCCGGAAAGATCGAGCACCAGAGATTCGTCGATCTCGACATCGCCCGCTTCTGGCAGCAGTTCTTCGAGCGTTTCCAGCCGCCCCATCAACTCTTCAAGCCGGGCGTGCGGAATCGCCGCGGTCTTGGCGGTGAAGGCCGCGGCGAGCGAGGTGTTCAGACGCTGGATATGCTCGTCCTGCTTCTCGTTCGACAGCCCCGCCTGGGCCATGCCGTCGCGCAGCGCCTTGAGCAGCGGCGGCAGGCGGCGGATTACCTCGGCACGCTCGTCGCGCGACACCTTGGCGCCGGCCGACCAGATGAGGTCGGCCGCAGCGCGCTTCATCTGCTTGGTGGTTTCGCTCTGGTTGCCTTCCTTGACGGCCGCCATCGCAAGCACGTCGGCCCAGACCTGGAACAGGAATTCGCGCACGCCCTCCTGCACCGGCACTTCGTTAAGCATCTTGCGCAGCTCGATCGTATATTGAATCGCGAGCGTCTCGCGCTGCTCGACCTGATGGGCAAGCGAGACGCCCTTGCGCGAGGCCTCGTTCTCATTCTTGAAATAGTGCTCGAGGAAGCGCTCGAATTCGGTCAGCACAGTCTGAAACACGCGCCGGCCGGTATCTGGATAGGCCTCGACGACCTGCACCACGCGCTTGATCTCGCGGTCCAGCGCTTCGCCGGCGGGGCGGGTGGTCGCGTCGAAGCCCATCACGCAGGCGCCCATGCGGTCGATCAGGCGACGTGCCGGATGATCGGCGGCGGCGAAGAAGTCGGGCTCCGACACCGCAACCCGCAGCACCGGCATCTGCAGACGCGCGAACCAGATCCGTACCGACGCCGGGATGCGCTCCTCGGTCAGCAGGCTCTGGAACATGAGCGCGACGATCTCGATCGTGGCGCGCTCGACCGGCGTGGTGGCGGCCTGCTTGAGCACCTGCTTGCGCTGATCGAGCTCCTCGAGCATCGCCGGCGTGCCGATGGCACCTGTGCCGGACACGCTGCGCCGGACGATACCTTGCTGCGCCTGCTCGATCGCGCGACCGAGCGCCGGCGAAGCGGCACTCGGTCGACGGCTGGTATCGGCGAAGCCACGCACCTGCTGGTCGACGACCTGCGACAACCGCGCGAGAACCGAATCGGACTGGTCGCCGCCGGCCCGGTACGGCATGCCGCGCAGCGGTGCGCGGGATTCCATGGCGCCGGAACCGCTTCGCGTGGCACCGGACGCCCCGCCGCCGCCGCCGCCCAAGTAGCCCACCGTATTGCGGGTGCGCCGGATGAACGGTCGCAGATCGATCTCGGGCAGCACTTTGGCCTGGATCAGGCTGCGGTTGGTCTCGTGGTAGGCCTCTTCGGCGAAGTGGGCGAACTCGTCCTGCAGCACATCCTGCAGCACCCGCCAGCCGTCCAGCGTGAGGCCAGCCTCGCGCCACCCCGCGGTCACGACCTGGGCCAGCACATGCGGACGCAGCACATCGTGGGTATCGAGTTCCTCGCGCTGTTCGAGCGCCATCATGCGCGAGCGCAGGTCGGTGAACTCCCAGGAGGCGCGATCCATGACCGCCATCGCCAGACGCGAGCGGACGATCTCGTTGTCGATGGTGTCGTCGTCGACCAGGCTCAGCTTGGCGGCGCGAGTCGATCCGGGGCCGGAACTGGTGCGCGGCACGGCACGCGAACCGCGATGCATGGCGGCGCGGAGCAGCGTCGTCATGCCTTCGAGCCAGGGCGCTTCGCCACGCGCGAGATCGGCGATCAGATCGCGCCGCCGCCCGGCCAGCGCCGGATCGGCACCCTGGCTCGAGAGCTGGCGGGCCGCTTGCGTGACCGACTGGACCACGCCCGACATCCCGTTCAGCAGCGCCTCGACATACGTGCGGCGCGCCTGTTGCGCCAGGGCCGTCGAGTTGGCAGGGATCGACATCGCGGAGGACTCTACACCAAGGGTTGCATGTGAAATACCGAGGCGTGGGACCGGCGCGGAAAACCGACACCTTCCCCCTGCGCGACCGGCCTAGATCACGGCGCCGGCGTTCGGATCGTCGGGGTCGGTTTTCTCGGCGCCGGCCTTGACCAGGTCTTCGCGTTTGACGCCGAGCCACATCGCGATCGCCGCCGCCACGAAGACCGACGAATAGATGCCGAACAGGATGCCGATGGTCAGCGCGACGGCGAAGTAGTGCAGCGTCGGGCCGCCGAAGATCAGCATCGACAGAACCATCATCTGGGTGCTGCCGTGGGTGATGATGGTGCGGCTCATCGTGCTGGTGATCGCGTGGTCGATCACCTGATGGGTATTCATCTTGCGATAGCGCCGGAACGATTCGCGGATGCGGTCGAAGATGACGACCGACTCGTTGACCGAGTAGCCGAGTACCGCGAGCACCGCGGCCAGCACCGAAAGCGAGAACTCCCACTGGAAGAACGCGAAGAAGCCGAGGATGATGATCACGTCGTGCAGGTTGGCAACGATCGCGGCGATCGAGAATTTCCACTCGAAGCGGATCGCGAGGTAGGCCATGATTCCGATGATCACGAAGGCAAGCGCCTTGGCGCCGTCCTCGGCCAGTTCGCGCCCGACCTGCGGGCCGACAAATTCGCTGCGCTGGAGCCTGACCGGCTCGGCCCCGGCCGGTGTCGTGCACACCGGGCGAGATACGGCATCGCCCTTCTCGCTCGTCGCTTGGCGCGTGCTGACGCTGCCCGACTCGGCCTTGCACAACTCGGCGAAGACCTGCGCGACCACATCAGCCTGCTTCACGTCGCCGCGCACCGGCAGACGGATCAGCACGTCGCGGGTCGAGCCGAAATTCTGCACCTGGAGCTCGCCGAAGCCGAGCTTCTCGACCGTCGCGCGAACCTTCCCCACATCGGCCGACTGCGCATATGCGGTCTCGATGACGGTGCCGCCGGTGAACTCGATCGACAGGTGCAGCCCGCGCGTGGCGAGGAAGAAGACCGCGGCCAGGAAGGTCACCAGCGAGATGATGTTGAACACCAGCGCATGGCGCATGAACGGGATGTCGCGCCGGATGCGGAAAAATTCCATCTGCGTCTTTCGGTGAGTGCGGCGTGGCTCGGCGGCAGGTCAGGTGCCGACGGGCTCGCCGGCCGGCTTCCAGACCTCGCCGATCGAGACCCGCTTCAGCTTCTTCTGCCGCCCGTACCAGAGGTTGACGAGGCCGCGCGAGAACAGGACCGCCGAGAACATCGAGGTCAGGATGCCCAGGCAGTGAACGACGGCGAAGCCCTTGATCGGCCCTGAACCGAACGCGAACAGGGCGAGGCCCGCGATCAGCGTCGTCACGTTCGAATCGAAGATGGTCGCGAAGGCTCGCTCGTAGCCGATATTGATCGCCGCCTGCGGCGACGCGCCGCCGCGCAACTCCTCGCGCACCCGCTCGTTGATCAGCACGTTGGCGTCGATCGCCATGCCCAGCGTGAGTGCGATCGCCGCGATGCCGGGCAGCGACAGCGTGGCCTGCAGCATCGACAGCAGCGCCAGCAGCAGCAGCAGGTTGAAGCCGAGCGAGAGCGTCGAGAACAGGCCGAACATCATGTAGTAGGCGCACATGAACAGGGCGATCGCGGCAAAACCGTACAGCACGCTGTTGAATCCCTTGGCGATGTTCTCGGCTCCGAGGCTCGGGCCGATCGTGCGCTCTTCGATGATCTCCATCGGCGCGGCGAGCGAGCCGGCGCGCATCAGCAGCGCGAGGTCGTTGGCCTCCTCCGGGCTGCGCATGCCCGAGATCTGGAACCGGCTCGACAGCTCGGACTGGATCGTCGGCGCGGTCAGGACCTCGGGCTTGCCCTTCTCGATCAGCACCACCGCCATGCGCCGCTTCACACCGTCGCGGCTGGCCGCCTTCATGGCCGCGCCGCCACGCGCGTCAAGCGTCACATTGACGATCGAGCCGGAATTTTGCTGGTCCAGGTTGGCGTCGGCGCCGGTCAGGTTGTCGCCCGAGAAGACGACCGTGCGCGATACCAGCAGGGGCTCCTCGCGGCCATCGCGGCGCGAATAGAGAAGTTCGGAGCCGGGCGGCACCAGGCCCTTCAGCGCGTCCTCAATCTTGGTCGGGTTGTAGTCGCGCACCTGCGGGTCCGGACTGCCGTGGGCATCGACCATGCGCACCTCGAGCGTGGCGGTGCGCCCGATGATGTCCTTCGCGCGCGCCGTATCCTGCACGCCGGGCAGCTGCACGACGACCCGGTCGACGCCTTGCTGCTGAACCACCGGCTCGCTGGTGCCGAGCTCGTTGACCCTCTTGTGCAGCGTCGTGATGTTCTGCTTGATCGCGGCGTCCTGCGCCGCCCGCTCGGCCTGCGGCTTGAGCGTGCCCCGCAACTTCCACTCGCTGCCTTCGGGCAGTTCGTCCCACACCAGGTCGGGCTGCTGGTCGAGCAGCAGGGTGCGCGCCGCGGCCAGCGTCTCGCGATCGCGGAATTTGATCTCCACGGCGTTGCCGTCGCGGCGAATGCCGGTGTGGCGCAGGTTCTTGTCGCGAAGGAGCGTGCGCAGGTCGCCGGTCAGCGCCTCCGCCTTTTTGCTCAGGACCGATTTCATGTCGACCTGCATCAGGAAGTGCACGCCGCCGCGCAGGTCCAGGCCGAGGTACATCGGCAGCGCGTGCAGCGCCGTCAGCCAGTGCGGCGAGCGCGAGACGAGGTTGAGCGCGACGATATAGCCCGGGTCGTCGGCCTTCGGGTTGAGCGCTTTCGAGATCGCTTCCTTGGCCTTCGCCTGGGTATCCAGATCATCGAAGCGAGCCCGCACCGAACTGCCCTCGAACTGGACGAATTCCGGCTTCAGCGCGGCCTCGACGAGGGCGCGCTCGACCCGGTCGCGAACGCCCGAATCGATCTTGACGGTCGACTTCGCCGAGCTCACCTGCACCGCCGGCGCCTCGCCGAAAAGATTAGGCAGCGTATAGACGATGCCAGCCAGCAAGGCGAACGCGAGCAGCGCGTATTTCCAGAGGGGATAGCGGTTCATCTGACTTCCTCGCGAGCGCGGGCCGGACCGCGGCGCGTCCGGCCGCCCTCGACCCTGAGGCGGCCGCTGGCGCGGCGGCGTTGTCGATCTATTTCACGCCTTCACGCTGCCCTTGGGCAGAACCTGGATCACGGCGGTGCGCTGGAGCTGGATCTCGACCCCGTTCGCGACCTCGAGGTACAGGAAGCTTTCGCCCAGGCGCGCCACCTTGCCCACGACGCCGCCACTGGTCACGACTTCGTCGCCCTTGGCGATGGCATCGACCATTGCCTTGTGCTCCTTCTGGCGCTTCATCTGCGGCCGGATCATGACGAAATACAGGACCACGAACATCCCGCCGAACATCAGCAGCTGTGGCAGATCGAACCCTGGCGTGCCGGACGTGGCGGCGGGTGCCGCTTGCGCAAAAGCTTCGGAAATGAACACGATGAGATTCCTCGATGGGCCGCGGCTGGACGCCTGCGGCAAAGCCGGCGGATTGTAAGGTCGCCGACCACGCGGGTCGGCACCCCAACCCCCCCGTGCGGTCAGTGCCCCTGGCCGCCTTTGCGGGCTTGGCGATGCAGCAGTTCGCCGACGATGCCGCGCCGAAAGGCGAGTACGCATACGACGAAGATCACGCCGATGATGACAGTGACCCACGAGCCTACGCGGTCGGCCAGATAGTCCTGCAGGCCGATGATCGTGAACGCGCCGATGACCGGGCCGGCGAACGTTCCGAGGCCGCCGAGCAGGGTCATCAGCACGACTTCGCCGGACAGCGACCAGTGCGCATCGCTGAGCGTGGCAAAACCGAGCACGATCGTCTTCAGCGAACCGGCAAGCCCGGCCAGCGCGCTCGA
>JBDSEG010000038.1:0-3028 GCA_039920165.1 Burkholderiaceae bacterium | reverse complement strand
GCGCGGTCTGCAGGAAGCAGGTTTCGAGCATCGACCACGACAGCCGCCCGGCCTTCCAGGCGAAGACGAGCGCCACCACGACGCCGAGCGCCGCCGACTCGGTGGCGGTGGCGATGCCAGTGTAGAGGCTGCCCATCACGATGCCGAAGATCACCAGCGGCGGGATCAGGTGCACCGACACGCGCAGCCGCTCGGCCAGCGGCGGTAGCGCCTCGTGCGGGACGTCCCGCTTGACCAGGCTCGACACCAGCACATAGAGCATGAATGCGCCGGTCAGCAGCAGCCCGGGGATCACGCCGGCGATGAACAGCTTGCCGATCGAGTTCTCGGTCAGCGAGCCGTAGACGATCATGTTGATGCTGGGCGGGATCAATATGCCCAGCGTGCCGCCGGCGGCCAGCGTGCCAAGCGCCTGTGGCATCGGGTACTTGCGCGCCTGCAGCGAAGGCAGCGCGACGGTGCCGATGGTGGCCGCGGTGGCCACAGACGAGCCCGAGGTCGCCGCGAACAACGCGCAGCAGGCCACATTGGTGTGCAGCAGTCCGCCCGGCAGCCGCGACAGCCAGGCCGCCATCGCGCCGTACATGCGGTCGGCCATGCCGCTGCGCAGCAGCAGTTCGCCGAGCAGGATGAACAGCGGCGCCGCGGTCAGCAGATTGTCGTTGAGCACGCCCCACAACATCGCGCCGGTGGACGACAGGAAGGGTACGCCGAAGACGACCAGGCCGGTGCCCGCGCCGACCAGCACCATCGCCACTGCAATCGGCACGCCGAGCAGCATCAGCACGATCATCAGCAGAAAGACGAGAGAGAACGAGAGCGTACTCATGATGTCTTCCCGATATCACTTATGTTGCGATGGGCCATGTCCTCGAGCTCCTCCTTGAGTTCCTCCTTGGCGCTCTTGGGGTGGAACTCGACCAGCAATGCTTCGCGCTGTCCGGTGAAGTACAGCCGGCAGGCGTGTCCGGCATGAACCACGGCGTAGACCGCGAACGCGACCAGCGCCGCGTACCAGACGCTTTGCGGATAGATCAGCGGCGTGGCCCAGGGCGTCTGCGCCGCGCTGCCGTACTCGACCGTCTTGCTGACCACGCGCCAGCACACGCCAACCAGGAACAGGCCGAGTACGCCCAGCGACACCGCTGCGAACCAGTTCATGAAGGCCTGCATCGCGGGCGGGAAGCGCTCGTGAAAGACATCGACGCGGATGTGGCTACGGCTCGTGATCGCTAGCGCGAATCCGATCGCCGAACCGACGGCCAGTGCGTAGCCGCCCAACTCGGCGGCGCCCTGGAGCGAGAAGTTGAAGACCTTGCGCAGCACCGTCTCGATCGTCACCAGGAACGACAGTCCCAGGAAGATCAGACCGAAGACGTTGGCCAGCAGGCGCTCGAGCCGCTGTTTCATGACGACCTCACTTCAGGCCGACGACGGCTCCCACGGTCTTCTTCCACTCCTCGGTGCATCCCGGAGCGGTCTTCTCGCAGGCTACGCTCCAGGTCGGCAGCGAGACGTCGCGCATCGCGTCGCGGACGATTGCAACGTCGACGGCGGTCACCGGCACCTCGACGAGCTTGAACTTCTTCAGCGAGCAAGGCTCCTTGCCGAGGTTGCAGTTGACGGCCTCGCTCGAGAGTTCCTCCGAGTACTTCCAGATGTCATCGTCGAGGGCCTTGAACGCGGCCTGCAGCTGGGTCTGCTGCGCGGGCGTGAACTTCTTCCAGGTAGCCAGGCTCATGCCGTAGCCGTTCATCGCGAACTGGAATCCGAGCGGCAGCATGTGCGTCGGGACTTCGGGCCAGCTCGCCGAATTAGCCGACAGCGCGCTCGTGATTGCGCAGTCGACGACGCCGAGCGACAGGCTTTGGTGCACTTCGCCGAACGCAAGCGGAATTGCTGTCGCCCCCAGGTGCTGGAAGAACTTGGCCGAGTTCTGGTCGAACACACGCACCTTCAGGCCCTTCACATCGGCCAGCTTGGTGATCGGCTTCTTGCAGAACAGAATCTGCGGGCCGGCCGGCCAGACGCCGAGGAATTTGGTCTGGTAGCGCGACTGCAGGCGCTTGTCGAGCGTCTCGGCATAGGCCCGGGTGGTTGCGCGCGCCGTCTTGTAGTCGGGGTTCAGGCCGACCAGGTCAAAGCCCATCGTCAGCGGTTCGTCGCGCGAGATCTGCGCCATGCGCAGCGCGACGATGTCGAACAGCCCCGAGTCAAGCACGCGCAGCGCCTCGGTGTCCTTGATGCCGGTGGTGTCCTGCGGCTTGTAGTCGACCTCGATCGGCAGGCCGCTCTTGGCCGCCAACGATTCGAAGAAGGGCTGCTCCTTGTTCTTCTGGATCGCGCCGCCGGCCAGCGGCTGGCCCATGACCTTCAGCTTGATCTTGTCTTGCGCCGCGGCGGGCGCCATGGAAACGAGCAGGCAAGTGGAGAGGGCGCAGAGCGCCAGGGTGATGGGCTTGGTCATGGTGATTCCTTTGTCAAACTTGGGGGGAGAGAACAGGGGCAGGTTAGAAGGCGCCGTCGAGGCGGCGCTTCAGCGCAACCGGCGTCGCCGCCGCGCGCTCGAGCATGGCGTGGTACGCCGGCTCGAGGGTCTGGGCATGGCGCGCGCTCGCCGCGAGCTGTTCGCGGTAGCCGGCCATCAATTCGCGCGCCTCGCGGCGCAGCGCGCGCTCGTCGACGCGCGTCACGCGACCCGACTCGAAGACCACCTCGCCTTGCACGATCGTCGTGCGCACCGAGCTGCCGTCCTCGCAGTAGACGAGCTGGCGCTGCAGGTCGTTGAGCGGCGTGAAGGCGTGGGTGTCGAGGTCGAGCAGGATCAGGTCCGCCGCGGCGCCGACGGCGAGTTGCCCGAGGTCGCCGGCGCGGCGGATGGCGCGCGCGCCGCCGCGCGTCGCGGCGTGCAGCAATTCGGCCGCACGCGGCCAGCGCCGGTGGTCGGCTTCGGTGAGGGTCTGCAGCAGCGCCGCGGTCTTGGCCACCGCCCACAGGTTGACGGTGTCGTCGGTGTTCATCTCGTCGC
>JBDSEG010000037.1:0-2504 GCA_039920165.1 Burkholderiaceae bacterium | reverse complement strand
TACGGCCTCACGCGGCTGCTCGACCACATCGACTGGCAGCTCATCACCTCCAGCATCGAACGCGGAACGCGCTGGGTCGGCCACAGCGATTTCACGGCGCTGCAGCTCGGACTGCTCGCTCATGGGAAAGGCATCACCTGGGCCGGTCCGCTCGCCTGCTACGACTTCGGCCGGCTGGCCGAAGAGCACGGCGAAAAGCGCATCGATGCGGTCGACGAGGTGACCCAGTGCGTCTTTCTCGAAGCGATGGGCGGCGAGCTCGAAGCGATCGGCTTTCGCACCGAAGCCGGCTTCGACGGCCTGGAGGTGGCGGGCACCTTGTGGGGCGGCAACCTGTGCATGGTGAGTTCGCTGCTCGGCACCCCGCACTGGCCGCGCATCAAGGGTGGGATCCTCTTTCTCGAAGATGTGAACGAGCAGCCGTACCGCATCGAACGCGGCCTGCTGCAACTGCACCAGGCCGGCGTTCTGGGCGCGCAGAAAGCGATCGTGCTGGGTGCGTTCAGCGACTTTCGCAAATCGCCGCTCGACCGCGGCTATGGTCTGAAGGCGATGGTCCAGCACCTGCGCGGCGCAACGCGCACGCCTGTCCTGACCGGCCTGCCCTTCGGCCACGTCCCGACCAAGGTGTGCCTGCCGGTGGGCGCCCGCGTGCGCCTGCTTGTGCAAGATCGCGACGTTCTGATCGGCTGGTAAGCAATCCATCGTTTTGATCTGATAATCACGCCCGCGCTGCATGCTGCAGCGCATTCGCTGGGGGTGTTGGGGTCGCGCGAAAGCTGCGCGGCTTCGACTGAGAAAGTCCCTTTGAACCTGATTGAGGTAATCCTCGCGCAGGGAAGCTGGTTCGACGCTGCGCGTCCTGCGCAACGTTCGACTGCCGACCTGCCATCGCATCACGGAAGCACGATGGCACCTATTGTTTCGAACGTTTTGACACCGACCCGCCTGGCTTTGGCAGCCGCCGCGCTGTGCATGGGACATACCGCCCTGGCCCAAAGCCAATCGCCCGCCACGTCGTCCACCCCTTCCCCAGTCACAACGCGGCTCGCTCCGGTCACGGTCAGCGGCCCGGCACTGCCGGTCTTGGGCGTCTCGGGCTGGGGCGATCAGCCGCTGGCGGAACTGCCGCTGCAGGCCAGCATCTTCGGCAGCGCGGCGCTGCGCGATACCGGCGCGCACAGGCTTGCCGATCTGATTGGCCTCGATCCCTCGATCAGCGATGCCTACAACACCGAGGGCTATTGGGACTATCTGACGGTGCGCGGCTATGTGCTGGACAACCGCTACAACTTCCGGCGCGATGGACTGCCGATCAACGCCGAGACGTCGATCGCACTCGACAACAAATCGGGCGTCGAGATCCTTAAAGGGTTGAGCGGCGTGCAGGCCGGCACCAGTGCGCCGGGCGGCTTGGTCAACTATGCCGTCAAGCGCCCGCTTGACGCACCGCTGCGCTCGGTATCGCTCGAGTGGCGACAGGCCGGCAGCGTGACCGGCGCGGTCGATCTGAGCCAGCGCTTCGGTCTCGACGACGTCTTCGGGCTGCGCCTGAATGCGGCGGGCGCGCGGCTCGATCCGCTTCAGCATTCGGCGCGCGGCGAGCGCAGCCTCTTCGCGCTGGCCGGCGACTGGCGGCTGTCCGCCGATACGCTGCTCGAGGCCGAGGTCGAGGTCAGCCGACGCTCGCAGCCGAGCGTGCCCGGCTTCAGTCTGCTGGGCAGCGCGGTGCCGGCGCCAGTCGACCCGCGCATCAACCTGAACAACCAGCCGTGGTCGTTGCCGGTCGTGCTGGAAGGCACGATCGCTTCGCTGCGTTGGCAGCAACGGCTCGTCGACGACTGGCGCATGCGCATCGCGCTCGCGACGCAACGCCTGCGCAGCGACGACCGTGTCGCCTTTCCGTTCGGCTGCTTCGATCCCAGCCCCGCGCCGGACGGCACTTACTACGCGGACCGCTACTGCCCTGCCGGCACCTTCGACCTGTACGACTTTCGCAGCGAAAACGAACGCCGGCGCACCGATGCCTTCGAGGCCAGCGTGCAAGGACAGATTCAGACCGGCGCCCTGCGCCATGCGTTGACCTTCGGCCTGCTGCAAAGCCGCGCCAGCGACCGCTTCCAGCGCCAGGCGTTCAACTACGCGGGGAGCGCGAATATCGCCGGCAGCGCGGTCACGGACGCCGCGCCGGATGCGATCGACGAAAGCACCCACCGCGACGAGCGATCGACCGAGCTGTCGGTGCGCGATGCGATCCGTTTCGGCGAGCGCGCGACCGTCTGGCTCGGCTTGAGGCATACCCGGCTCGATCGACAAAGCGTGCGCACCGACGGCTCGCGCGCCACCGACTACCGACAATCCTTCACGACGCCCTGGCTTGCCGCGAGCTATGCGTTCGCGCCCGGGCAGCTTGTCTATGCAAGCTGGGGCAAGGGGGTCGAATCCGAGGTCGCGCCGAACCGCGACCGCTACGCCAACCGCGGCGAGACACTGCCGCCGCTGAC
>JBDSEG010000036.1:0-2570 GCA_039920165.1 Burkholderiaceae bacterium | reverse complement strand
TCGGGATAGACCTCGCTGTAGGTGCCTTCGAGGTAGGTGTTGGCCAGCACCGCGGGGCCGCCGTGCCCGGGGCCGGAAACGTAGATCATGTCCAGGTCGTACTGCTTGATGACCCGGTTCAGGTGCGCGTAGATGAAGTTCTGCCCCGGCGTCGTCCCCCAGTGCCCGAGCAGCATGTGCTTGATGTCGGCCAGTGCGAGCGGCCGCCGCAGGAGCGGGTTGTCGTAGAGGTATATCTGCCCGACCGACAGGTAGTTCGCGGCGCGCCAGTAGGCGTCGATGCGCTGGCACAGGTCTGGGGTCAGCGTGTGGGTACTCATGGTCGAGGCGGATCCTGGGTTCGTGCAAGTTCACGGGAGACCGCTCGCGCGATCATCAGTTCTTCATCGGTGTGCATCACGCGCACCTGCACGCGGCTGCCTTCGGCGGAGATCAGCGGCGCATGCTGCGCGTTGCGTTGGGCGTCGAGCTCGATGCCGAGAAAGCCGAGCCCTTCGACAATGCGCGTGCGCACCGGCGCCGCGTTCTCGCCGATGCCGCCGGCGAACACCAGTGTGTCCAGGCCGCCAAGTGCGGCCGCGTACCCACCGATCCACCGCTTCGTCTGGTAGCAGAAATACGCCACCGCTTCGGCCGCCCGCACGTCGGTGGCTTCGGCGGCGAGGAGGTCGCGCATGTCGCCGCTGGTCTCGGAGATGCCGAGCAGCCCCGACTCGTGATTCGCCAGGTCGTGGAAGCGCTCTGCGGTCATGGCCTCGCTCCGCGCCAGGTGCGCCGCGATGCCGGGATCCAGATCGCCCGAGCGCGTGGCCATCGGCAGACCGGCGGTCGGTGTGAACCCCATGCTGGTGTCGATGCAGCGGCCGGCATGGACGGCGGCCAGGCTGGCGCCGCTGCCCAGGTGTGCGAGGACCACACGGCCTCGCGCCGCCTCGGTTCCGGCGACGCGCGCCAGTTCTTCCATCAGGGACGCGTACGACAGACCGTGAAAGCCGTAACGCCGAAGACCTTCGCGCTCGTAGCGGCGCGGAATCGGCAGCATCTGCGCGACACGCGGCATGTCGTGGTGGAACGCGGTGTCGAAGCAGGCGATCCGAGGCATGTTCGGATGTCGCTGGCGCAACAGCTCGATCAGCCGGATCTCGCCCGGCAGATGGTCCGGGTCCTCGGGCTTCAGGCGGCGCAGCTCATCGAGCAGCGCGTCGCCGATGGGTTCAGGCTCGCTGTGTTGCATGCCATGCACGACGCGGTGCCCGACGCCCGTGATCGAGCCGAATTCCGGCCGCGCCTCGAGCCACGACAGCAGCGCCGTGGCGGCGGCGTCGAAGCTGTCACCGGCGATGCGCTGCCGCGCGGATCCCGGTCCGCTGCCGGCCGTCGGGCCCGATCCCTCGACATCGATCGCGGCATCGGCGTGGCCGATGCGGTCCACCTGGCCGCCCAGCAGGCGCCGCAGCACCGGACCTTCCTGGTAGAGCGCGAACTTGATGCTCGACGACCCGGCGTTGAGGGTCAGGATGGTCATGTCCGGGCCAGAGCTTCGTAGCCTGCGGTGACATCGAAGAGCTCTTCGTCGATCGAACCCTGGCGCAGCCGGCGAAAGCGGCCCTGCAGGCGCTCCAGCAGGTCCTCGATGTTGCGATCGGCGCGCTCCATCGCCGCCAGCCGGCTGGCGTTCTCGCTCGCCAGCGATTCGGCGCAGGCGCGGACCAGCGAGATGAACAGGTACTCGCGGATCAATGCGCGCAAGGTCGTCGCGCCCTGGTCCAGGACCTCGGGCCCGACCTTGCCGGGCCAAGGCACGCCGGCAAGGTCCCGCTGCCAGGCTGCGTCCAGCGGCAACAGGCGTTGGCCGATCGGTTCGTACAGCGAAGCGGCCATTGGCCGGTTGTGGAAGAGATGGATCTCGGCGATCGGTCCCAGGCGCCCATTTGCACGGCGCGCTTCGCTGTCGATCTGGATCTGTGCCACCAGCGGAGCGATCGCGTCGACCGAACTCGGCACCGCATACACGCCAAGCACGTCCAGGCCGGCATCCTTCAGACGCGCCTGCACGCGCTCGCCGACGGCCCAGACCTGGGCCCGACCTGGCAGACCGGCCAGGGTGCCGACCGCATGCTCGGTGATCACGTCGTTGAAAGGACCTACAAGGCCCTGATCCGAGCCGAAGACGATGGCACCGATCGAGACCGACTGCCCTGCCGGCGTGCGCTCGGTCGCGGCACCTGGGCTGGCCCGGGCCTGTCGAAAACATTCACCCAGGCCGAGCGAGACCACGCGGTCGTAGCCGGCGAGCGCAATCACCGAGCGTTCGTAGTCGCCGATGCTCGACGCCGCCAGCGCCTTCATCGTGCGCACGACAGCGTGCAGGTCGCCCGCGCCGGCGATCTTGCGACGCAGGGCGGCGATGCTGTCGCTCACTGGGCTTCCCTCCGCCCTGCGCGCTCCGGAATGAGCGCTTGGGAACGGCCCGGCGCGCTCATGT
The DNA here is from genome assembly GCA_039920165.1 of Burkholderiaceae bacterium. GTDB lineage: Bacteria > Pseudomonadota > Gammaproteobacteria > Burkholderiales > Burkholderiaceae_C > JBDSEG01. The sequence goes on along the minus strand of JBDSEG010000036.1, from coordinate 85 downwards.
CGTCGCCTTCGGCGCAGGCGCGGCGTCGGGCTTCGGCAAGAACGAGTTCAGCGCCGCACTGGCGATATCGGTGACGGCCTTGCGA
>JBDSEG010000035.1:0-3657 GCA_039920165.1 Burkholderiaceae bacterium | reverse complement strand
TCGGTTCAGCTTTGGCTTCGACCTTGGGCGCAGGCGGGGTTTCCACCTTCGCCGTCACAGGTGCCGGAGCGGAAGCCGCAACGTTTTCGGGGGAGGCCTTCGGCTTTTCGGCAGGCGGCGGCTCGACCGCGGTCACCGACCCCGCCGCGACCGGGGCGGAACTCACCACCAGGGCCGGCACGGGCAGCGGCTTGACCTTGTTGCGGTCTGGAATATCGATCGGGATGTCGACCGAAATCGGCCGGGGCTGGGTGTCGAACAGAAGGGGAAAACCGACCACGCCGATCAGCACCAGCACGCCGGCGCCGATCAGGCGGTGCCTGGCGCGCCTGCGCATGGCCTCGATGCTTTCGGGCTGGGACCGGGTGGATGCCGATTCGTCGCCACCACCCTTGCGCAATTTGAAGAAGGCCATGAAACCTGTCGAATGACCCGGGCTAGTGGCCCGGATTGCCGAGATGTTTGGCCTGAAGGCGGGGCAAGCCGTCCTTCAAAACGCCACCCACCGTGTAGAACGATCCGAAGACGACGATTCTATCAGCGGGGTCCGCCGCGGCGACCGCCGAGCGCAGCGCAGCCATGGGGTCGGCGTGGACGCTGGCGGCTACATCGCGCCGCGTTTCCTGGGCCTGCCACTTCGCCATCAGCGAAGCTGCAGTGTCCGCGCGCGGCGTCGGCAAGTCGGTGAAGTACCAGCGGTCCACCAGCGGCCCCATCTTCGCCAGCATGGGCGCGAGGTCCTTGTCGGCCATCGCGCCGAAAACGGCGTGGGTCGTCGGATAGAACCCCATCGCGTCCAGGTTGGCAGCGAGGGCGGCCACCGAATGCGGGTTGTGTGCGACATCCAGCACCAGCGCCGGCTGGCCCGGCACGATCTGGAAGCGCGCCGGCAGCTCCACCATTGCCAGGCCATTGCGTACCGCCTGCGCCGTGACCGGCAGCCGCTCGCGCAGGGCCGTCAACGCGGCCAGCACGCCGGAGGCATTGACCAGCTGGTTGGCGCCGCGCAGCGCCGGGTAGGCCAGCCCCGCATAGCGCCGGCCGCGGCCGGCCCAGGCCCATTGCTGCTTGTCGCCGGAGAAGTTGAAGTCGCGGCCCAGCGTCCACAGGTCGGCGCCGATTTCGGTCGCGCGGTCCAGCACGCGCTGCGGCGGCACTGGGTCGCTCACCACTGCGGGCTTGCCGGTGCGCATGATGCCGGCCTTCTCCCAGCCGATGCTCTCGCGGTCGTTGCCGAGGAATTCCATGTGGTCCAGCGCGATGCTGGTGATGACGGCGCAATCCGTGTCGATGATGTTCACCGCATCCAGCCGCCCGCCCAGGCCCACTTCTAGGATGGCGACATCGAGGGAAGACGCCGCCAGCAGGCTCAGGATCGCGAGCGTGGTGAACTCGAAGTAGGAGAGCGAGACGTTCTGCCGCGCGGCCTCGACGCGCGCGAAGTGCGGCACCAGCGCGTCGGCGGAGGCGATCTCGCCGTGGATGCGGCAGCGCTCTTCGAAGTGCACCAGGTGTGGCGATGTGTAAACACCGGTACGGTACCCGGCCTGCAGCGCGATCGCTTCGAGCATCGCGCAGGACGAGCCCTTGCCGTTCGTGCCGGCGACCGCGATCATCGGCGCGGTGAACTGCAGCGCCAGCCGTTCCTTGACGCGGAGCGTGCGCTCCAGCGTCATGTCGATCTCTTTCGGGTGCAGTCGCTCGCAGTGTGCCAGCCAGCCGGCCAGAGTCGCCGGCAATGCGGCGGGCTCAGGCAACGGCATCGGCGCTCTGGCGTTGCAGCATGGCGATCGCGCGTGCGATCACACCGCGCAGTTCACGCCGATCGACGATCGTGTCGATCGCGCCGGTCTGAAGCAAGAACTCCGCGCGCTGGAAGCCCGGGGGCAGCTTCTCGCGCACCGTGTTCTCGATCACGCGCGGGCCGGCGAAGCCGATCAGCGCCTGTGGCTCGGCGATGACCACATCGCCGACGAAGGCGAAGCTGGCCGACACGCCGCCCATCGTCGGGTCGGTCAGCACGCTGATGAAGGGCAACCGCGCCTTCGCCAGATGGGTCAGCGCAGAGTTGGTCTTGGCCATCTGCATCAGGCTCAGCAGCCCTTCCTGCATGCGCGCGCCGCCGGTCGCGGTGAAGCTGACGAACGGCGTCTTCTGCTCGATCGCGGCTTCGACGCCGCGCACGAAGCGCTCGCCGACCACCGAGCCCATCGAGCCGCCCATGAAGTCGAACTCGAAGCACGCGGCGACGACCGGGATGCTCATCAGCGCGCCGCCCATGACGACGAGCGCATCGGTCTCGCCGGTGTTCTCGAGCGCGTCCTTCAGCCGCTCCGGGTACTTCTTGCTGTCCCTGAACTTGAGCGCGTCGACCGGCAGCACTTCCTGGCCGATCTCGTAGCGCCCCTCCGGATCGAGGAAGGCGTCGAGCCGGGCACGCGCATCGATCCGGTGGTGGTGCGCGCACTTCGGACAGACGTTGATGTTCTTCTCGAGGTCGGTCTTGTAGAGGACCGTCTCGCACGCCGGGCACTTGACCCACAGGCCCTCGGGCACCGTGCGGCGCTCGCTCGGATCGGTCGGCTGGATCTTCGGCGGCAGGAGTTTTTCGAGCCAGCTCATCGCAGCGTCCCTTTCGTTGCACCCGAACCCGCGCTAGCGGCCCGGCTCATGCGTCGAGCCCGGCGCGGATGCCGGCGATGAAGGAGCCGGCGACTCGCGGCGCCTCGGCCTGATCCGCGTGCTCGAGCAGCTGGACCAGCGCGCTGCCGATGACGACGGCATCGGCGACCTCGGCGACCGCGCGCGCCGTCGCCGCGTCGCGGATGCCGAAGCCGACGCCCACCGGCAGTTTCACGTGCGCCCTGATTCGCGGGATCATGTCCTTGACGGCGTCGATGTCGAAGTGGCCGGCACCAGTCACGCCTTTCAGCGAGACATGGTAAACGTATCCGCCGGCCACCTCGGCGACGCGGGCGATGCGCGCATCGCTCGATGTCGGCGCGACCAGGAAGATCGGGTCGATGCCGGCGCCGCGCAGCCGCTGCGCGAACTCGATGCACTCCTCGGGCGGGTAGTCGACGACGAGCACGCCGTCGACGCCTGCGTCCTTCGCCGCGCCGACGAAGCGCTCGCTGCCGTAGCGCTCGATCGGATTGGCATAGCCCATGAGCACGACCGGCGTCGAACGATCGGTGGCGCGAAACTCGCGCACCATCGCCAGCACCTTGTCCAGGCCGATGCCGCGCGCGAGCGCCCGCTCGCTCGCCTTCTGGATCACCGGGCCGTCGGCCATCGGGTCGCTGAACGGAACGCCGAGCTCGATCACGTCGGCGCCCGACTCGACCATCGCCCGCATGATCCGCGGCGTCGTCTCGGCATGCGGATCGCCGGCGGTGATGTACGGGATCAACGCTGTCCGGCCGCGCTCGTGCAGCGCGGCGAACGTGGCGGCGATGCGGCTCATCGCCTGGCTCTCGCGTCGAGCTCGGCGACGGTGGCGATGTCCTTGTCGCCGCGGCCGGAGAGGTTGACGAGAAGGTGCTGGTCGCTGCGCATCGTCGGCGCCAGCTTGCAGGCATAGGCGACGGCGTGGCTCGACTCGAGCGCCGGGATGATGCCCTCGGTGCGGCAGAGCCGATGGAAGGCCTGGAGCGC